>DATITN010000069.1:0-10371 GCA_035467795.1 Arachnia sp.
GAGCACCGCCTGGAGGGCCTCGGGTCCCGCCCGGAACGACTGCGTGGAAGCGGTGGCCCCGGCCTTGGTCAGCCGTGCGTCGAAGAGGCCCGCGCCATCGGCGATGAGGGCCGGCGCGTGGGTGACGTTGGCGAAGTATCCGATGGTGACGGTGTCGTCGGCGTAGTCGGTGGAGGCGCAGCCGGCCAGCAGCCCGCACACCGTCAGCAGGCCGACGGCGGCAGCCGTCCGCCGCGACAGCCGGGTGCTGCGGTGGGCCATGGGGGTTCTCCTGGTGAGCGTGTGATGCCGAAACTAGGTGTGCCCACCACCTGAGTCAACGCGCGGCCTCCCCGTGAGACGGCCCCTGAGCGTGCGTTGCCGCCGGCTTTCGCTGACTGCTGAACCGGGGAATAACAGCGTCTGAAGCGGTCAGTCGACAAGCATTGTGCCGGTCTCCCCGGGCAGGCTGCCGGTGGCGCGCTGACCGGGGGCGGGCGGGCGGTTCGCGGAGACCTCCGCCTGGCTCGGCAGGAGGTCATCCCACGGCACGTCCTGCAGCACCAGCAACGTGGTGGTGCCGTACAGCAGGAAGCTGGTGGCCAGGCTGCCCAGAGGCCAGTAGCGCTGCCCGGAGTGGCCGTGGGCGCTCACCAGCACGAGGTCCACCCCCTCCTCGGATGCGAGTTGGTGCAGCGCCGCCGCCGGGTCCTGGTCGCGCAGCACCCGCACTTCGGTGTCCGCCTGCAATCCCGAGGCCAGCTCGTCGAGATAGGTCTGCGCCTCGACGACGAACTGGTCGATGGCGTGGTCTACCGTGGCCTCGATCCTGCTGCCGCGCCGGCGGTGGATGTAGCGGGGCGGCTGCACCACGTGGGCGAGAACCAGAGTGGCGCCCACGCCGGCCGCGATCGCGTCCGCCGCACCGAGCACGTGCTCGGCCCGGAGCGACCCGTCCATCGGCACGAGGATCCTGCGGTAGGTCTCGGGCACCATCGGGGCGTCCTGGGCTGCGTCCTGGCCGACGTGGTAGCCGCGCACCAGCAGCAGCGACGCCCCAGAGCGCTGCGCCACCTTGAAGGCGACGGAGTTGAGGTTCCAGGCGTTCAGGCCGCCGGCGCCGTGGCTGTCCAGCGCGATCAGGGAACAGTCCCACTCCCGCGCGACCTCCAGGATCCGATCCGCCGCGCAGCCCTCCTCGACGCGGGTGATGCTGTGGAGCCCCATCTCGTCCAGCAGCCGCCGCGCGATGTGATCCAGGTAGACCTCGGCCACGTCGCGGCGCATCCGCCACTCCAGGGGATCGTTCAGCGGGGCTTCGACGTTTCCCTCCAGGACCCGCAGCAGCATCGTCTCCGAGCCGGGGGGCGCGATCCTGGCGACGTGCGTGAGGACACCGGAGGCGAGAACCGAGCCGTCCAGCGGAGCAAGAACACGTTCGAACATGCGTCCCCCTTTCGTGCCGTCCCTGGTCATGCTACGCCTGCGGGTTCTTGACGTTCTGGTCCACCCGCCACTGGTCGCCGTCGCGGCTCACCGTCACCTCGATGCGGCGCCCGCCGCGGCTCACCGTGGCTCGATAGCCGTCCCAGTGCAGCGGCAGCCGGGGGTCGACGCGCAGGGTGTCGCCCTCCCAGGTCAGTCCGAGGATGGCCTCGACCCCGACCCGGTAGAGCCAGCCGCTGGAGCCGGTGTACCAGGTCCAGCCGCCCCTGCCCACGTGCGGGGGCCGGCCGTACACGTCGGCGGCGAGAACGTAGGGCTCCACCAGGTAGCGGGCGACCCCCTCGGGGTCGGCGGAGCGCCGGACTGGGTTGAGGAGGTCGAACAGCCGGTGCGCGGTGTCGCCGTCGCCCGCCTCGGCCGCCGCCCAGGCCAGCCAGGCCGCCGCGTGCGTGTACTGGCCGCCGTTCTCACGGACGCCGGGCAGGTAGGCCTTGATGTAGCCGGGATCGTCGGTGGTGTGCTCGAACGGAGGGGCCAGCAGCAGTGAGAGCCGCTCGTCCCATCGGACCAGCTCCTCGACGGCCGACGCCAGCGCGGTGGCCGTGCGGTCGCTCCGCGGGGCGCCGGAGAGCAACGCCCAGCTCTGGGCGATGGAATCGATCCGAGCCTCGGGCTCGCTGGCGGAGCCGAGCGGATGGCCGTCGTCGTAGAAGGCGCGCAGGTACCATCGGCCGTCCCAGGCGTGCTCCTCGACGGCGGCGAACAGCTCGTCGGCCCGCGCGCGGTGGGTGGCCGCCTCGTCAGCCTGCCCGACGAGATCGCACAACTCGGCGAAGTCCCGCAGCACCGCTCCGCCGAACCAGCCGAGCCACACGCTCTCCCCCTTACCCTCGGCGCCCACCAGGTTCATGCCGTCGTTCCAGTCGCCGGTACCCATCAGGGGCAGGCCGTGGGCGCCGGCTGTGATGCCCCGCCGAACCGCCCTGCGGCAGTGCTCGAGCAGGTCGGCACTGGGCGGCGAGGGTTGGAATGTGTCATAGCGCTCGGCCTCTTGGGGGGCGAGGGGCTCGCCGTGCAGGAACGGCACGCGCTCGTGCAGGACGGCGACGTCGCCGGTGGCCCGGATGTAGCGCGCCGTCACATAGGGAAGCCACAGCAAATCGTCGGAGATGCGCGTCCGCACCCCGCGACCCGTCGGCGGGTGCCACCAGTGCAGGACATCGCCCTCCTCGAACTGATGGGCGGCGGCTCGCAGCAGGTGCTCGCGGGCGAGGTCCGGCCGCGACCATTGAACGGCGAGCACGTCCTGCAGTTGGTCGCGGAAGCCGTAGGCGCCGCTGGACTGGTAGAACCCCGTGCGGCCCCACAGCCTCGCGGTCACGGTCTGGTACGGCAGCCAGGTGTTGAGGAGCAGGTCCATCGCGGGATCCGGCGTCTCCACGCTCACCCCGCCGATCGCCTCGCCCCACAGCGCGCCGACGCGGTCCAGCGCGTCCCCGATCGCGCCCGGTTGCCGCAGCTGGGCGACGGAGGCGGCAACCTCGTCGACGCCGTCGGACTGGCCGAGCATGAACGCCACCTCATCCTCGCCGGCCGCTGGGAGGTCGACGTGGACCTGCAGGACCGCGCACGGGTCCACGCCAACGCCGGCGCTGCGGGACAGTCCGATCCGGGACAGCCCGGCTGGGCGCGCGAGACTGCCCGCGCGGCCGATGAACCCGCCGCGGTCCGCCGTCCACCCGTGCAGCGGGTGCGTGCTGGCCACCCAGGCGACGCGACCCGAGAGGTCGGTATGGAATGGGTTGCGGGCGAGGATGACGCCGGAGGCCTCGTCGAACCGGGTGGTCACCTGGTGGCGGGTGGTGTCGCGGGTGCCGCCGAGGACGAGGTCGGCGAAGTAGGTCAGCGTCACCCGGCGTGGGCGGGAGGTGAGGTTGGCGACCTTGACCCGCACCACCACCGCCGCAGGATCCGCGCTGGCGAAGACGGTGGTGGTGAGCAGCAGGGCGTGGCTGGAGTACTCGTAGGTGGTGTACCCGACGCCGTGGCGCACCAGGGTGGGCCGTTCGCCGCCGCTGGGCTGAGGCGTGGTGGACCAGAAGGCGCCCGTCTCCTCGTCACGCACATAGACCGCCTGGGCGGGCAGGTCTGCCAGGGGGTCGTTGCGCCAGGCCGTCAGCCGGTTCTCCCCACTGTTGACCGCCCATGCCGCCCCTAGTCCAGCCTCCGTGGCCAGGCATCCGACGTCGGGGGTGGCGATCACGTTGGACCACGGGGCAGGGGTGTGGGTGCCTGGGGGGAGGAAGATCTGGTACTCCCGAGCCCCGGCGTCGAACCCGCCCAGCCCGTTGTCGAAGAGCAGCCCGGTCGGCCTGGCCACAGCGGGACCGGCGGCGGCCGAGAGCATGCTGCTCGTCTGGTCGCCGGGCCTCGGGTCGAACGGGGGCAGTGTGGCGGGGGCGGGGCCCATCAACAGCGACAGCCGCTGGGTCAGGTCGCCCTGTCCGGGGTCGAACACGACGCGCGCGGCGTGCCGGAGCCACCCGAGCGCGTGGCCGCCCACGTGGGTGCTGTTGAGCAGGAAGACGCCGCCGCGTCGGCCCAGCCACCGGTCCGCGTCGTGCCTGGTGATCACCCCGAGGGCCGCGTCGCGCACCCCCGCCGAGTACCCCGCCGGCTCCTCGTCGACGACCACCACGTCCACCTCGATGCCTCGACGGCGCCAGTAGCGGTGCGCCCGGAGCACCTGGTCCAGCAGGGCGAAGTCGTCCTCATCGGCGATCCCGACGTAGAGGATTGGCAGGTCACCGGAGACCCCCAGCCCCCACAGTGCGCCGAGCGCCTCTCCCGGCACCACAAGGTCGGGAGCGGGCACCCGCACGTCGGGAGAGGGGAACAGCAGCAGGCCCAGCAGCCGCTGGGTGGTGGCCAGGTCGTCGCCGGCGAACCCGAGGTCCTGCAGTTCGCGCACGGCGTGCGCGGCGGCGAAGGTGGAGGCGTGCTCCAGGTGCGACCACACCCGGTACCGGTCGACGAGCGCCTGCGCCTGCTCGCGGCTGGACGCGAAGCCGGCGACCACCGCCAGCCGGACGCGGCCGTGTGGCTGCAGCGTCACCTCCTGGCCGAGTGCCAGCGCCGGGTCCAGCGGTGCCCCCGCGAACTCCCGCTCGGCACCCCACCAGCCGGCACGGGGATCCAGGGCGGCGGGGCGGGCGGGGGTCCGGTGGCGACCCAGGAACTGCGCCCGATCGCTGGTCACGCGGGTGGGACCCCATTCGCCGCCGTCGGGCTCCGGCCCGCGGACGACGAAGGCGAACACGAAGCGCTCCGGCTCGTCGGCGGCGCGCGGCCTCCGCCTGAGCAGCAGGCCCGGCAGACCGGGGATGGGCTCGGCCTCGACGAAGAGGCGGCTGAAGGCGGGATGCCTGCGGTCGTCGCCAGCCGGCGCAAGGGCGATCTCGGCGTAGCTGGACACGCCGAGCCGGCGCTCCGTGGGCGACTCGTTGCGCAGGTCGAGCATCCGGACCTCGACGTCGTCGCGCGCCGACACCGTGACCTCGAGGTGGCTGTAGATGCCGGCGTGCCGCTGGCGGAACTCCGCCTTCGAGGGGCCGAAGAGGGCCTCCTGGGGCACGTGGCCGCACGGGCTGGCCGCCGCGGACCACAGGTTCCCGTGGGTCAGGTCCTGCAGGTAGAGCCACGACCCGGAGTCGTCGAGCGCCTCGTCGGCGCGCCAGCGGGTGATCGCGATGCCGCGGTGGCTGCTGTGCCCGGCGCCGCTGTCGGTGAGGAGGACCGAGTAGCTGCCGTTCGACAGGCAGTGCAGACCCACCGACCGTCCGTCGGGGGACCCGACGGTCCAGGGGACGGTGGGGGCGATGACCTCCACCGCTTCCCCGGCGTCGCCGTTGGGGCCCGCGTCCTCGTCGGCCGGTCCCGTGGCGGGCAGCCGGGCGCCGGCACCTCCAGGCACCTGCTCGGCGAGCAGGAGGCTGATCGCCGCCGTCGACGGCTCGTTCTGGAAGCGCTGGACCATGCGTGGACCGTCGAGGTGGGCGGCGAGGGCGAGCATGATCATCCCCTGGTGGTGCGCCATGTGGGACCGGACGATGCCGTACTCGCGCCCGAGCGGGATCCTCGAGGGCGTGAAGTCCACCGCCTCGTACATCCCGTAGCTGCCCATCGCGCCCAGCTCTTCGAGCTTGTCGAGGTTGGCCAGGACGGCCGCCGGGTCGTAGGGGAGTCCCAGGATGCTCGCGTAGGGGGCCACCACCAGGTCGTCGGCCAGCCCGCGGGTGAGGCCCGCGCCGGGGACCCCGAAGGCGCGGTACTGGTAGCCGGAGGCCGCGTCGAAGGCGTAGAAGCCGGACTCGGAGATGCCCCACGGCACTCCGCGGCGCCGTCCGTAGGCGATGTGGTGGGCCACGATCGCGGCGCAGGTGTGGCCGAGCAGGCTGTCGCGTGGCGTGGGGACCAGCAGGGTGGGCATGAGGAACTCGAACATGGTCCCGCTCCAGGAGGCGAGCGCGTGGTCGCCGTCCAGGGTGCGGGTCATCGGGCGGCCGAGGTGCAGCCAGTGGTCCTGCGGCACGTCGCGCTTGGCGATGGCCACGAGGCTGGCGATCCGGGATTCGGAGGCGAGGAGGTCGTAGTAGCTGTCGTCGAGGCGGCCCGTGTCGATGCTGAAGCCGATGTGGAACACGCCGCGGCCACGGTCGTACAGGAAGGCGAAGTCCATCTCGGTCACCATGGCGCGCGCCCGGCCGGCCAGCGATCTCAGCGACAGCAGGGTCCGGTCGGCCGCTGAGGCCGCGACCTCCAGCGACGCCGTCAGTGCACGGGCCCACGCGCGTGCGGCTTTGGGCGCGTCCGCCAGGGCGCCGACGAGGTCGCGGGCGCCGGCCGCCGCCTCACGGCTGGCGCGGGGAAGCTCCGCCCATGTCAGCTCCACCGGGAGGGCGTCGAGGACGCGCTGCCACGCCTCAGCCGCGGTGCCGGCGCCGAGCGCGTCTGACCAGGCCGGATCCGGCCGCGACGACAGCCAGGGCAGGGCCAGCCCTGCCTCACGCTCCAACGCTTCCAGGTGCCGCTGGATCAGCCCCGCGTGCAGGCGCATGGCCGCGACGGCGACGGGGTCCAGCTTGCGGCCGTGCTCCACCAGGTCCGCCAGGAGCAGGGAGACGTTGGCCCGCACGTCGGCGAGGAGGGCTGGGAAGGCGTCGAGCCAGCTCGTGGGGTCGGCCTCCACCGTGGCCACCCGTCGATCCAGCTCCGTCAGGTAGTCGACCAGGGCCGGCTGGCCCGAGCCGAGCGCGCTGGCCTCGTCGGCCACCAGCATGATCGCGTCGCGCAACCCCTCCCAGGCAGCGGTGGGCCAGACGGGCCCGTCCGGCAGCTCGTCGCAGCCCTGCGCCAGCACGACGAGGCAGGCCGCGAGGTTTCCGCTGTCCACCGTCGACACGTAGCTGGGCGGCAGCGGGCGGAGGGTGCGGGTGTCGACCCAGTTCACGGGGTGCCCGCGGTAGTGGTCGATGCGGTCCAGGGAGTCGAAGGCCGATTCGAGGCCGGAGACGAAGCTCTGTGTCCCCAGGTAGCCGCGGTCGTGCGCGGCCAGGGCGGCGACGAAGTAGAGGCCCACGTTGGTGGGGGAGGTGCGGTGCGCGACGACGCCGAGCGGCTCCTCCTGGTAGTTGTCCGGAGGGAGCCAGTTGTCCTCGGGTCCGACGAACTGTTCGTAGAAGAGCCAGGTTCGGCGGGCGAGCGTCCGCAGGCGGCGATCCTGCGCCGTCGTGAGGGTGACCTTGACCCGCCGGTCGGGGCGGCTGGTGAGCTGGAGGATGAAGGGCGCGGCGAGCCAGGCGACGAGGAAGGGAGCTGCCGCGGGCAGCGCAGACGGCCGGATGACGGCCACCGCGACCCCGAGCGCCAGCGTCAGCACGGTCGCGGGGACCGCCGCCCGCAGTGCCATGGCCAGCGGGACCGTCCTGCCCACCCGTCGCACCGCCCCGGCGGCCGTGGTCCACTCCAGGAGATTGCGCCGCGACACGTACATCCGCCACAGGGTGCGCCCGATGGCGTCGGCGCTGATCACCGCGTCGCCGGCCAGCCCCACCAGCAGGAAGCCGGCCCGGGCGAGCTGACGCCGCAACGGGGCCAGTCCCGTCTGCCACCTCCTCCCCCGGTCGCGGGTGAAGAGAGCGGCGACGGCGCCGGACAGGGTGCCCAGCGCGCCGGCCAGGAGGCCCGTCAGCGGGCTGGCCAGGGCGAGCAGTGTCCAGGCCCACGGCGAACCGGGCAGCCACAGCCAGGCGGCGGCGAGCAGTGCCACGATCGAGGCGGGGACCAGGCTGCGGCGCAGGTTGTCAGCCAGCTTCCAGCGCGCGAGCAGAGGCAGCGTGTTGGGCTGTCGGCCGCGCTCCGTGGGCACGCGCGGCCCGAGCCAGCGCAGCAGCTGCCAGTCGCCTCGGATCCACCGGCTCAGCCGCAGTGAGGACACCAGGTAGTTCGGCGGGTAGTCCTCGTAGACGGTGATGTCGCTGACGAATCCCGCCCGGCCCAGCGAGCCCTCGAACAGGTCGTGGCTGAGCAGCGAGTTCTCCGGCACCAGGCCCTCGAGGCTGCGCTCGAAGGCATCCACGTCGTAGATGCCCTTGCCCATGTAGCTGCCCTCGCCGAAGAGGTCCTGGTAGAGATCTGAGACGGCGATGTTGTACAGGTCGACGGTGGAGTCCCCGGCGAGCGCACGGGTGAAGGGGGAGATGGTGGCGCTGACCGGATCGGTCTCGGAGCGCGGCTGCAGGACCGTGTAGCCAGCCACCACCCTGCCCCGATCGTCGAAGCGCGCCCGGTTGAGCGGATGGGCCAGGGTGCCGACGAGACGCGCGGCGGCGTCCGGCGGGAGAACGGTGTCGGCGTCGAGGGTGATGACGTAGCGCACTCCCGAGAGGTGTCTCATGTCCCCGGCGAGGAGCTGGAAGGACGTGTCCGTGGCGCCGCGCATCAGGCGGTTGAGCTCCTGCAGCTTTCCGCGCTTGCGCTCCCAGCCCATCCAGGCGCCCTGCGCCTCGTTCCACAGCCGCCGCCTGTGCAGGAACAGGAACGGGGCGCCGGGGGTCGCGGCGTTCAGCGCGGCCAGGGCGGCCTCTGCGTAGGCGAGGACCTCGTCGTCGTCCGGTGCGACGGCGGCCTGCGCGTCCGGGAAGTCGGTGGCGGACGCGAAGACCAGCTGCGGGTCCGGGTTGCGCAGGTAGTGGGCGCGGATGTTGTCCAGCAACGCGTCGACATCCTCCGGGCTGGCCACGATGCCCGGCACCACAACCAGTGTCCGGTGTTCCTTCGTGATGCCGTCGCTGAAGTCCAGCTTGGGGAGGACCCGCGGGTGGAGGGTGCGCGAGAGGGCCCAGTTGACGAGGTGGACGGCGGCGGTGAGGGCCGGGACGAGCGCCAGGAGCGCGGCGGGGACCGCTGCCCAGGGGTCGCGGCTGCCGGCGTAGAGGCCGGCGCCCACGACGATGGTGATGGCGATCAGCAGGATCGGGAGCAGGTACGTCGCCGTGGGGCGGTCGAGGAACGCCCGCCGGATGCGCTGGCCCAGCGGCGGCCGGCTGCCGACGGCGGCCTCCAGGGTCCGCGCCCCCTCCCCGATGAGGTAGTAGCCCACGTGCCGTTCCTGGGCATTGTCGGCCTGCTCCGCCAACCCGACGGCGGCCTGCGCCACCTCGGTCTCCGTCCGCTGTGAGGTGCGCGTCACGTGCTCGACGGCGGTGCGGTAGCGGTTACGGCTGTCGTACTCCATGGCCGGGTAGTGCCCCGAGGGGTCGCCGTCGGCCAGGATGCCGTGAAGGACACTCAGCCGTTCGGCCGCGGGCTTCCAGTCCCACCGGTCCAGGGTGCGGAGGCTGACCACCGCGGTGGCGATGATGTCGTCGTCGTCCTGCGTCCTCGCGTCCTTGCGGGTGGCTGCGGGGCGATACGGCGACGGAGGCGTCAGGCCCGCCAGTCGCGCGGCCGCCCCGGTGACCGCCTCGAGGAGCACTGCGCGGAGCATGGACGGCAGCACCCACACCTCGCCCTGCGTCAGCACGGTGTGCCGCTGATAGGCGTCGACGAAGGCAAACAGCTGCTCGGGATCGAGTTGAAGCTCGTCGGCGGTCAGGATGGCGTCCGCCAGGACCAGGCTCCTCGGGAGAGCCTGCCGAGCGGGCTGCCCGACCAGCCAAGGCAACTCGCGATAGAAGTGGGAGGGCAGATCCTGCCGCACCTGGCCCAGCGCCTGTTCGACGAGGTAGTAGTTGTCCAGGAACCACTCGGCGCCCGACGACGGGGCCGCCGCCCTAACTCTCCGGCTCAGCGCAGCACGCGAGGCACGCAGCGACTGCAGGAGATCCGGGAAGCGGCCGGGCAGGTCGATCGGGCTTCCCCGGCGCGTCGTGGTGAGCGTGCCGGCATGGGCCTGCCCCAGGCTGACGGCGTCGATGCTCCGGGTGGTGTCGTCGTGGTTATTCATAACTGTCGTGCACCCCTCTCGGAGGCGTCCCACCTGGGATCGTACTCGGACGCGATCGCGACGGGGCGCCTCGCGGCACGCTCAGGTATCCTCGGCGGAGATGTCTGGATCCCCGCACCCGTCGCCGCGCCACCTCCCGCGACGCCCCTCCCTCCCCGCAATTCCAGTCACCCGTGCCGGTGCGCCGTGGTGAGCCGCGTTGAGTTGGGTGCCCAGGCCGCCCGACGTCGCACCATCGCGGTGATCAGCCACCCCGACGCGGGAAAGTCCACGCTCACGGAGGCGCTCCTGCTGCACGCCCGGGCGATCGGGCAGGCCGGCGCCGTGCACGGGAAGGCGGGCCGCCAGGGCACGGTGTCC
Source organism: Arachnia sp. (assembly GCA_035467795.1). Lineage (GTDB taxonomy): Bacteria > Actinomycetota > Actinomycetes > Propionibacteriales > Propionibacteriaceae > Arachnia. The sequence continues at coordinate 10,292 of DATITN010000069.1, forward strand.
GACTGGATGGACATGGAGAAGGACCGCGGGATCTCGATCAGCTCATCGGCGCTGCAGTTCCCCTACCGCGACTGCATCAT
>DATITN010000070.1:0-11847 GCA_035467795.1 Arachnia sp.
CATGATGCCGCCGATGTACAGATCGGTGCCGTCGTAGAGTGCATCGACGTCGATCTCGACGGCGTCGTCCAGGAAGCGGTCCACCAGGACCGGCTGGTTCTCGTTGACATCGGTGGCCTTGTCGATGTAGCTCTCGAGCGCTTCGTCGGAGTACACGATCTGCATGCCGCGGCCGCCCAGCACGTAGCTGGGCCGCACCAGTACGGGGTAGCCAATCTCTCCAGCGATGGCCTTGGCCTCATCAGCCGTGGTGGCCATGCCGTGCTTCGGGGCGGCGAGCCCGGCGCGTGCCAGCACCCGCCCGAAGGCGCCGCGCTCCTCTGCCAGGTGGATGGCCTCCGGGGAGGTGCCCACGATCGGCACCCCGGCGTCCTTGAGGGTCTGGGCCAGCTTCAGCGGCGTCTGCCCGCCGAGCTGGCAGATGACTCCCGCCACCGGGCCGGCCTTCAGCTCTGCGTGGTAGATCTCCAGCACGTCCTCGGCAGTCAGCGGCTCGAAGTAGAGGCGGTCCGAGGTGTCGTAGTCCGTGGAGACGGTCTCCGGGTTGCAGTTGACCATCACGGTCTCGTAGCCGGCCTCGCGCAACGCCATGGTGGCGTGCACGCACGAGTAGTCGAACTCGATGCCCTGGCCGATGCGGTTGGGACCGGAGCCCAGGATGAGCACCGCCTCCTTGGTGCGGGGCGGCACCTCCGTCTCCTCGTCGTAGGAGGAGTACATGTACGGGGTCGAGGCCGCGAACTCGGCCGCGCAGGTGTCCACCGACTTGTAGACGGGGCGGATGCCCAACGCCCAGCGCACACCGCGCACCACGTCGGTGCTGAGGTTGCGCAGTGAGGCCACCTGGGGATCCGAGAGGCCGTGGCGCTTGGCGTAGCGCAGCACTTCCGGGGTGAGCTCGGGCGCCGCCTGCACCTCGCGGGCCACCTCCAGGATGAGGGCCATCTGGTCCAGGAACCACGGGTCGATCTTCGTGGCCTCGTACACCTGCTCCACGCTGGCACCGGCGCGGAGCGCCTGCATGACGAGCTGGATTCGGCCGTCGGTGGGCTTCGACGCGCGCGCGAGCAGCTCGTCGACGTCCTGCAGGGGGGCGATGAAGTCGAACGGGGCCGTCGGGTCCTCCAAGGACCGCAGCGCCTTGCCCAGCGCCTCGGTGAAGTTGCGGCCGATGCCCATCGCCTCGCCCACGGACTTCATGTGCGTGGTGAGGATGGGGTCCGCGGCAGGGAACTTCTCGAACGCGAACCGGGGCACCTTGACGATGACGTAGTCCAGGCTGGGCTCGAAGCTGGCGGGGGTCTCCTGAGTGATGTCGGTGGGGATCTCGTCGAGGGTGGAGCCCACCGCGACCTTGGCCGCGATCTTGGCGATCGGGAAGCCGGTGGCCTTCGACGCCAGCGCCGACGACCGCGACACCCGCGGGTTCATCTCGATGACGATCATGCGCCCGTCGTCGGGGTTGACGGCGAACTGGATGTTGCAGCCGCCGGTGTCCACCCCGACGGCGCGGATCACGCCGATGGCCACGTCGCGCATGCGCTGGTACTCGCGGTCCGTCAGCGTCATGGCCGGCGCCACGGTGATGGAGTCGCCGGTGTGCACGCCCATGGGGTCGAAGTTCTCGATGGAGCAGATGATCACGACGTTGTCGGCCTTGTCGCGCATCACCTCCAGCTCGTACTCCTTCCACCCGAGGATGGATTCCTCGATGAGGACCTCCGTCACCGGTGAGGCGGACAGGCCGGCGCCGGCGATCTGGCGGAGCTCCGACTCGTCGTGCGCGAAGCCGGAGCCGACGCCGCCCATGGTGAAGCTGGGCCGCACCACGACGGGGTAGCCGAGCACCTCGGCGGCGGCCAGCACCTTGTCCATCGAGTGGCAGATCTGCGAGAGGGCCACCTCCGGCACCCCGCCTGGTATGTCGGTCATCGACACGACGATCTCCTTGAACCGCTCGCGGTCCTCGCCCTTCTGGATGGCGTCGATCGAGGCGCCGATCAGCTCCACGCCGTACCTGGCCAGCACCCCGTTGTCGTGCAGCGACACGGCGGTGTTCAGCGCGGTCTGGCCGCCGAGTGTGGCCAGCACCGCGTCCGGGCGTTCCTTGGCGATGACCCTCTCGACGAACTCCGGCGTGATGGGCTCCACGTAGGTGGCGTCGGCGAAGTCCGGGTCCGTCATGATGGTGGCCGGGTTGGAGTTGACCAGGATGACGCGGAACCCCTCCTCGCGGAGCACCCGGCAGGCCTGCGTGCCGGAGTAGTCGAACTCACAGGCCTGCCCGATGACGATGGGGCCGGAGCCGATGACGAGGATCGAGGAGATGTCGGTGCGACGGGGCATCAGGCGTCCTTTGCTTTCATGACGTCGACGAATCGGTCGAAGAGGTAGTTGGCGTCGTGCGGGCCGGCCGCGGCCTCGGGGTGGTACTGCACGGAGAAGGCCGTCAGGCGGCCCTCGCGGTGCAGCTCAAGGCCTTCCACCACGTCGTCGTTGAGGCACACGTGGCTGACTGTGGCCTGGCCGTAGGGCGTCTCCGCGGCCCCCTCCAGGGGCGCGTCGACGGCGAAGCCGTGGTTGTGCGCGGTGACCTCGACCTTCCCTGTGGTGCGGTCCATCACGGGCTGGTTGATGCCGCGGTGGCCGAACTTCAGCTTGTAGGTGCCCAGCCCGAGGGCGCGCCCGAACAGCTGATTGCCGAAGCAGATGCCGAAGTACGGGATGCCGGCGTCCAGAACCTGCCGCAGCACGGAGACCGGCCCGTCCGCGGTGGCGGGATCGCCTGGGCCGTTGGAGAAGAAGACGCCATCGGGGTGGAGGGCGCGGATCTGCTCAAAGGTGGCGTGTGCGGGCACGACGTGGACGTCCAGGCCGCGGGCTGCGAGCTGCACCGGCGTCATGGACTTGATGCCCAGGTCCACCGCCACGACGGTGAACCGACGCTCCCCCACCGCGGGGACCAGGTAGGGCTCCGCCGTTGTGACGTCAGCAGTGAGGTCGCGGCCCGCCATCTGCGGCTGCTGCACCACCCTGGCGAGCAACTCACCGGAGTCGGCCGTGAGGGTGGAGATGCCCACCCGCATGGCGCCGCGGTCGCGGATGTGGCGGGTCAGGGCACGGGTGTCGATGTCGCTGATGCCGACGACTCCCTGGGCGTCGAGCTCAGAGTCGAGGCTGCGCCGCGACCGCCAGTTGGAGGGACGCGGCGACGGGTCGCGCACGATGTAGCCGGCCACCCAGATGCGGCCCGACTCGTCGTCCTCGTCGTTCCACCCGGTGTTGCCGATGTGGGGGGCGGTGGCGAGCACAACCTGTCCCCGGTAGCTGGGATCGGTCAGGGTCTCCTGGTAGCCGGACATGCCGGTCGAGAAGACCAGCTCGCCGAAGGTCTCACCAGTGGCGCCGAAGGACCGGCCACGAAACACGCGCCCATCCTCCAATACCAGAATCGCAGGAAGGGAACTCATGCGCACCTCGCTTGTTCGTCAGTTCGTGGTCGGTTTGGCCGCCAGGGCCGTGGAGAGCAGGCCGTTGAGGAAGGCCGGTGATTCGTCGGTGGACAAGTCCCCCGCGAGGCGGACGGCCTCCGAGATGACCGCCGCGGGCGGGACGTCCGAGTAGTCGAGTTCGTAGATGGCGATACGGGCCAGGTTACGGTCCACAGCCGGCATCCGCTCAAGCGGCCATCCGTCGGAGGTGCACTCGGAGATCCTCCGGTCGATGTCACGCAGATGCTCGGCCACCCCCAGGACGATCCGGGTGGTGAGTTCGCGCGTCACCCCGCCGGAGAGTGACCGCTGTTCGGTGAACGTCTCGGCCAACGAGTCCCCGCGCAGCTCCGCCTGAAACAGGATGTCCAGTGCAGCCTTGCGGGCCTTCGTCTGGGCCGTGTAGTGGGGCGCGGTGACCACTAGGAGCTGACGCGGCCCTGGTAGGAGCCGTCGCGGGTGTCAACCTTGATGCGCTCGCCGGTGGTGATGAACAGCGGCACCTGGATCACCTTGCCGGTCTCCAGCGTGGCGGGCTTGGTGCCGCCGGTGGAGCGGTCCCCCTGCAGGCCTGGCTCGGTGTAGGTGACCTCGAGCTCGACGGCGGCCGGCAGCTCCACGAACAGCGGGGTGCCCTCGTGGGTGGCGACGATGGCGGTCTGGTTCTCCAGCAGGTAGTCCTTGGCCTCGCCCAGCGTCTCCACCGAGACGTGGAACTGCTCGAAGGAGGTGTTGTCCATGAAGACGTAGTCATCGCCGTCCAGGTACAGATACTGCATCTCGCGGCGGTCCACGGTGGCCGTGTCGACCTTGGTGTCCGAGTTGAATGTCCGGTCGATGATCTTGCCGGTCATCACGTGCTTGAGCTTCGAACGCACCACGGTGTTGCCCTTGCCCGGCTTGTGATGCTGGAACCACAGCACCTGCCACAGCTGACCGTCGAGGTCGAGCACCATTCCGTTCTTCAGGTCGTTGGTTGACGCCATGCAGGGGTCTCCTTCGCGGGTTCTTCGGGGGGCTGTCCGGCCAACGCGGCAGTCTACCCGACGACGCTGGGATCGTCCCCATCGTGCCCGAGGGTCGAGAGGATGGCCACCACCGCGTCGCGGGTGGTCTCGGCGTGGGTCCGGCCGTCGGCTCCCATCGCCCGCCGCCCGAAGTAGGCGTCCCCGCCGTCGTGGCGCATCTCGCCGATGGTGCGCAACGTCACCCGTCCCTCGCGCTTCGCCCTTCCCCACGAGGACAGCGGAGCGGTGGGCCACCGCCCGGAGAAGGCGATGGAGCCGATCAGCTGCACTCGGTCCTGCGCGCCGGTGAGGTGCCACAGGTGATCGATCCGGTCCAGGCCGGGCTCGTCGCCGAAGACGCCTCCGATCGAGATCACCCACACCGGCACCCCGGCGCGGCTGAGGAACCACGCTGCACCCAGCGACATCTGGGCGCCGCCGGAGTAGCCGACGAGGACGACCGGCCGGCCGCTGCCGGGCCGGTAGCCGTGGCGCTGCAGCGACCGCCAGATCTCCTGCGCCAGGCCGATGTTGTGCGCGGGACCGTAGCGCGGGTCTGCGGAAATCAGCACGTAGAGCACGTTGCGCAGGTTGATCAGGAAGTGGAGGACCTTCATCCGACGCGCGCGGCGCCCGTGGTCCAGCCAGGACCACAGCCGCACCGTGGTGCGCTGCAGCAGGCCCCGGTTGTCGACGGAATAGGGGAACACGTCCGAGACCACGGCGACATCGGGGAGCGCCTCGGCGAGGGTGACCAGCCAGGAGCTCTCGCGATCCAGGAGCCGGTTACCGCCCACATCGCCGATGCCCGACAGGTAGACCAGGTGCGCACGCGCCCCATCCTCGGCGGGGACGATTTCCCGGGGCAGCTCCTCGAACGTGCGCCTCAGCTCCGCCTCGCCCTTGTCGGCCCACCACCGCGCCGATTCGAGCGGCGACAGCAGGGCGAGCACCACCAGCGTGATCAGCAGGATCCCGATCACCCACTCGATCACGGCCTGCCCCCGTCGGCTTCGATCGGCATCAGCGGGGTGCCGGCCAGGATGTCGCGGGCGGTCACCATGGTGGGTCGCCCGGTGGCGAGCGTCCAGAGCCTCGACCCCAGCCAGCTCGCCGGTGCCCTGAGCAGCCGCGACGCCAACTGCATGATGATCCAACCCGCCAGGCTCACCCCCAACGCCAGCGGCAGCCTGATGTCGAACGCGGCGCTCACCCCGACGACCAGCACCAGGTACCCCCACGCCTCCAGCAGGCGGCCGATGAACAGCCCGACGTGCGGGAGCGCCGTGACCACGGCGAAGACCTGTGGGGCCAGGGACAGCAGCCCGACGATGACCAGCGGCACGAACGGCAGCGGGCGGCCCAGGACCACGCTGGCGACGACCCAGGTGATGGAGACCTGAAGGAGCCGCAGCGTCGCCAGTACCGCCGCGTTGAGCACGAGGGTGGACAGCAGCCGGAGGCCACCGATGCGGTTGAGCGTCAGGACCGCGCTGTAGCCCAGCATCGTCGACCGGCCCGCCAGCGCCGCGACGCCGATCGCGGCCCATGCGCCGGCCCCCGCGAGGCCGGCCGGGCTCAGCGTGAGCGCGGCGGCGAGGGCGTCCAGGACGTCGACCATGGGTTCAGCCGAGCTCGCGGTAGGCGGCGGCGAGCACGTCCTCGGGCGGGTCGTCGATGATCCTCGGGCTGCCTAGCGCCTCCAGGCCCACCAGGCGGAGTCGGGAGCCGCGGGCCTTCTTGTCGAGGCTCATCAGCTCCCGCAGCCTCGGGTAGGCGTCGGGCTCGTAGCGCAGCGGGAGGCCGAGGCCGCCGAGCAGCTCGTCATGCAGGCCCACGGCCTCCGCGGGCAGGCCGAGGATCTCCCGCGACACCCGCGCGACCCACGCCATGCCCACGCTGATCGCGTCGCCGTGCCGCCAGGAGAAGTGCGCGTGCGCCTCGATGGCGTGCCCGAGGGTGTGGCCGTAGTTGAGCGCCTCCCGGCCCACGCGGGCCCCCGTCGAGGTGGCCTCGCGGAAGTCGACGGCCACGACGGCGGCCTTCACCGCGACCGCGCGCTCCACCAGCTCGGCGAAGCGCGCGCCGGTGACGTCGGCGCTGTCGGCCAGGTCCTCGGAGGCGAGCTCCAGGATGCGGGCGTCGGCGATGAAGCCGCACTTGACCACCTCGGCGAGGCCGGCCCGGACGTCGCGGGAGGGGAGGGTGTCGAGCAGGGCCAGGTCGCACAGAACGGCGCGCGGCTCGTAGAAGGATCCCACCAGGTTCTTGCCCGCGCCGAGGTTGATCCCGGTCTTCCCGCCGACGGCGGCATCCACCATCGCCAGCACGGTCGTCGGCACGCTCACGTAGGCCACGCCGCGCAGCCAGGTGGCGGCGACGAATCCCGCCAGGTCCGTGGTGGTGCCGCCGCCCACTCCGACGATGAGGTCGTTGCGGGTGAGTCCGGCCGCAGCCACCGCGTCCCAGCAGCTGGCCAGCACTTCGGGTGTCTTGGCCCGCTCCGCGTCCGGGACCTCGATCAGGGTGACCGGAACCCCGAGGCGCGCGGCTATGCCCCGGGCGGTGGCGGCGACGGCCGGGGCGTGAATCAGCGCCACGCGGTCCGCGTCGCCCAGCAGGCCTGGCAGCCGGTCGACGGCGCCGCGTTCAATGTGCACGTCGTAGGGGCCCAGCGCGGAATCGACGCGGACGCTCATGGGGCACCCCGCTCCGCGGCCAGGGTGTCTGCCAGCTCGGAGCTTCCGCGGCCGTCGGTGTCGAGGATCTGGGTGGCGAGCGCCTCGTAGACGGGGGTGCGCTCGCGCAGGAGCTCGATCAGCCTGCCGCGCACGTTGCCGAGCAGGAGCGGCCGTACCGTGTTCATGCCCACACGCCTGGTGGCCTGGCCGATGGAGACCTTGAGCCAGATCACGTCGTGCCCGTCCAGTGCCTGGCGGATGGCCGGGTTCATCACCGCTCCCCCGCCCAGCGCGATCACGTCGTAGGTCTGGAGCAGCTCAAGGGTGGCGTCCTGCTCGAGCGCTCGGAAGTGCGCCTCGCCCTCGTCGGCGAAGATCTCGGCCACGGGCTTGCCCACGACCTCCTCGATGCGCTGGTCCACGTCGACGAAGGTCTTCCCCAGCTTCTTGGCCAGGCGGCGACCGACGGTGGACTTGCCGGCGCCGGGGGCGCCGATGAGCACGATGGTCATCGGTCGATCCCGAGCCCGCGGGCCGCGACATCGGCCAGGTAACCCTCGGCGTTGCGGCGGGTCTCGCCCACCGAGTCCCCGCCGAACTTCTCCAGCACCGCCTCTGCGAGGACCAGTGCCACCATCGCCTCGGCCACCACCCCCGCCGCGGGGACGGCGCAGACGTCGGAGCGCTGGTGGTGCGCGGCGGCGGCCTCGCCCGTGGAGGTGTCGATGGTGCGCAGGGCCCGGGGCACGGTCGCGATCGGCTTCATGGCGGCCCGCACCCGCAGCACCTCGCCGGTGGACATGCCACCCTCGGTGCCGCCGGAGTGGTGGGTGGCGCGCTTGATTCCGTCCGCGCCGGGCAGGATCTCGTCGTGGGCGGCCGAGCCCCGACGGCGCGCCAGGCCGAAGCCGTCGCCCATCTCGACGCCCTTGATGGCCTGGATGCCCATCAGCGCGCCGGCCAGGCGCGCGTCGAGGCGGCGGTCTCCCTGGGAGTGCGACCCCAGGCCGGGGGGCAGCCCCCAGGCCACCACCTCCACCACGCCGCCGAGGGTGTCGCCGTCGCGATGGCACGCCTCCACCTCCGCCAGCATCGCCTGGGCGGCCTCCGGGTCGAAGCAGCGCGTGGGGTCCGCGTCGATCGCGGCCAGGTCCGAGGCGGTGGGCAGGTCGGCACGGGTGGCCCGGACGGGGCCGAGTTCCACGACGTGGCTCAGCACCTCGATGCCCAGCGCCTGGCGCAGGAAGGCCTGGGCGACGGTGCCGAGCGCCACCCGCGCCGCGGTCTCCCGTGCGGAGGCGCGTTCGAGGATGGGCCGGGCCTCGTCGAAGTCATACTTCTGCATGCCCGCCAGGTCTGCGTGCCCGGGGCGGGGCCGGGTGAGCGGGGCGTTGCGCGCCAGGGCCGCCAGTTCGTCGGCGTCCACCTCTCCGGGGGCCATCACCTGCTGCCACTTCGGCCACTCGGTGTTGCCCACCATGATGGCGATCGGCGAGCCCATCGTCTCCCCGTGGCGGAAGCCTCCCAGGAGGGTCACCTCGTCCGCCTCGAACTTCATCCGCGCGCCGCGGCCCACTCCGAGCCGGCGGCGGGCCAGGTTCGTGGAGATCTCGTCGACGCCCACCCGCACGTGGGCGGGGATGCCTTCCATGGTCGCGATGAGCGCTTGGCCGTGGGACTCGCCGGCGGTGAGGTAACGAAGCATGCGCGCCATTGTGTCAGAGACCGGCGCGGCGCCTCAGTTCCTGCTCTGCGGCGGACCGGCACGCCTCGAAGCTCACGCGGGCGCCGGTCAGGAGGAAGAACTGGTCCACCGCCTGACCCGCCAGCAGGTCAAGGCCGTTCAACGCGACGCGTCCGGCCGAGGCGGCTGCCTCACCCAAGGGTGTCGGCCATGGGTCGTAGACGGCGTCGAAGACAACCCGCGCCGCCCCGGACAGGGCGAGGGCGTGCGGCCTGGTGGCGGCGGCAGGGATGGTGTTGGCGAGGAGGTCCACAGGGACGGGCGCCTCGTCCAGGCCGTGCGCCTCGGCGTGGACGCCCAGGGTGGCCGCCAGTTCCAGCACCCCGGCGGCACGCTCCGGGCGCCTGGACAGGAACCGCACCTCCCGGACGCCGAGCCCGGCCAGCGCCAGGAGGATCGAGCGGGCGGTGGCGCCGTTGCCCAGGATGGCGGCGGTGGCGGGCGCGTCCAGCCCGTGCGCGCGCCAGGCACGGACGAAGCCGGGCACGTCGGTGTTGAACACCCGGGCCCCCTCGCCCCCGAAGACGATGGTGTTGCCCGCGCCCAGCAGCCGGGTGGGCTCGTCGGCCTCCCCGAAGGCGAGGATGGCCTCCTTGTGCGGGGCGGTCACGCTCAGGCCCGCCCAGACCGGATCCTGGATCCGCGCCTGGACGAAGCCGGCAAGCTCAGCGGGGGGAACGCTGTAGGCCTCATAGGCCCACTGCAGCGAGTTCGCCTCATACCCCGCCCGGTGGATGGCCGGCGAGAGCGAGTGCCCTGCCGGATCCCCGATGACCCCGCAGCGCCTCCTCAGCATCGGCCGGTGTTGGCCTGACACCACGCCTGGAAGAGCGCGACGTTGGCGTTGTGCTCGTCGAGCGTGTCCGCGAAGCGGGTTTCGCCAGTGTCCAGGTCCACCGTCACGAAGAAAAGGGAGGCGATGTCGGCCGGCGACAGCGCCGCCTCCAGGGCGGTCTGGCCAGGGTTGCTGATCGGTCCGGGCGGCAGGCCGGTGTTGAGGTAGGTGTTGTAGGGCGACTCGGTGGCCCGATCCTCGGCCGTGGTGGTGACCCGGCCGGACTTCCCCACCGCGTAATGGACCGTGGAGTCCATCTGAAGCGGCATCCCCTGCTCCAGGCGGTTGTAGATGACGGCCGCCACCTTCGGCTGATCCTCAGGCTTGTTGACCTCGCTGGCGATGATGGAGGCGATGGTCACCACACTGAGGGGTTCCACCGCCATTTCGGCGGCGCGGCCCTCCAGGCTGATCGCCTCGGCGATGACGTTGAACTGCTTCACCTGGCTGGTCAGGATGGCCACCGCCTGAGGTGGCTCCTGCACGGCATAGGTCGAGGGGAAGAGGAAACCCTCCAGCCTTCCAGCAGCGTAGGCAGGCAGCGGGAAGACGCTGGTGTCCGTGGCTGCCGCGGTGAGCTCTTCCGCGGTGAGCCCCGTCTTCTCGGTGATGTAGGAGATCTGTTCGAGGGTCGTGGTTCCCTCCGGCAGCGTCACCATCAGGCGCTGCTGGTTGGCCGGATCCAGCAGCATGTCGAACGCAGTCTGGGCAGGCAGCTGTGTCTTCAGGTTGAATCGGCCGGCCTGCAGCTGGTTTGACTCGCCGCTGCGCTGGGCCACCTGCCGGAAGGTGCGGGTGGACTTCACCACCTCGGCCTCAACCAGGAGGTCGCCGATCTGGGTGATGGTGGCACCGCTGGGGATGACCACCTGCACCGGGTCCAGGCCCTCGCCGATGTAGTCGTCCTCGGTGCGCCAGGCGATGTAGGCGTCGCTGACCTTGTCGTAGACGAACCAGCCGCCGCCCACCAGCACCGCGAGCGACAGCAGCACGGCGAACGCGCTGCGGCCGTAGTAACCGATCTTGCGCCAGTTCAGCGCGCTGTCGTTGTCGATCAAACCTGGGCTCACGATTCCTCCTTCAGCGCGGGCTCCCCGACCGGTGCCCCCTGGCGCTCCTCGGCGTCGATGGCCCTCTGGAGGATCTCGACGGCCGCGGCCTGGTCGATCACGCTGCGCTGGTGCTTGGCCCGGCGGCCCGCGCTCCCCAGACTACGTGATGCCGACACTGTGCTCATTCTCTCGTCGACGAGCAGCACAGGGATGGGCGCGATCGCCGCGGCCAGGGCGGCCGCCTTCGCCGACACGTACTCGGCGGCCAGCGCGTGTGTCCCGGCGAGCGTCAGCGGGAGCCCGACGTAGATCACGTCGGCGCCGTGCTCGGCGATCAGGGCAGCGAGCCTGCGCAGCTCGCCGGGACCGGCGGTGACCGTCTCGACGGGATAGGCGAAGGAGGTGCGCCGGTTGCTGGCCGCCACGCCGATCCGCGCCTTGCCCCAGTCGATGCCCAGCCTGGCGCCCTCAGGCACGCGTCTCCAAGGCTCGCCGCACGGCGGCGATCGCCTCGGGGGCCGCCGACGGGTCCGTGCCGCCGCCCTGGGCGAGGTCGTCCTTGCCGCCGCCCTTGCCGCCCAGCGCCGCGCACGCGACGCCGATCAGCTGCCCGGCCCGCAGCCCGAGTCCACGCGCCGCGTCGTTGGTGGCGACGATTGCGCTCGGCTTGTCTGTCCCGCCCACGAGCGCCACCACCGCAGCGGCGGAGCCCAGTCGTTCGCGCAGGTCCAGCGTCAGAGTGCGCAGGTCGGCGCCGGCGACACCGGGCACCTCGAGTCCGAGGAAGCGCACGCCGGCGACCTCCTGCACGCGTTCGGCCAGCGACGACGCCGTGGCCAGCAGGCGCTCCGAGTTCAGGGCGGCGATGTGCTTCTCCGCCTCCTTGAGCTGGGCGACGAGGCGCTCCACCCTCCCGACGAGCTGGTCCGGCTGGACCCGCAGGGTGTCGGTGAGCTGCGAGACCAGCGCCCGCTCGGCCGCGAACTTGGCGAAAGCGTCGTGGGCCACCAGGGCCTCCACCCGCCGGACACCCGAGC
>DATITN010000071.1:0-4624 GCA_035467795.1 Arachnia sp.
TAGTTGACATAGGCCGCAAGGTAGCGGCGGCCCGCAACGACGTCGTCCACGTCGAAGTCCCTGAGCGCGATTGCGGCGTGGAACCGCTCGTCGAGCTCGCCGCGGCGCTCCTCCGGGACCAGCGGCAGCAGGGCTGCGTCCGTGCCGAGGACGATGGCTGCGTCGTCGGCAGCGACGACCGGATCGATCCGGGCGCCGGTGGGCTGGATGCCGGTGAACCCCACGCCCTCACCCAGCCGGTGGATGCGGACCATCGTCTCCAGGAAGAGCCGCTCGGCCAGCTCGGCGGCGTCAGTGCCGAGGGTGCGGACCCAAAGGGCCTACGCGAAGACCTCACGCATTTCGGCCTCTCCGTCGGCGGGGATCCACATGAGCGCGACGTTGAAGTTGCCTGACTCCAAAGCCTTGCGACCAACCATGACGGCAGGGCCCTCGGCGGTGTCGCAATGGGCCTGAACGGTGACTGGCCTGAGTGAGGCCAGCAGGGTGACGATGCGGTTGATCAACACGGTGTTCTCCTTTGGTTGCGTTAGTACCGACGATACGAGGCTCGCGGCCGCACTTCCTTGACGAGGATCAAGCCGCATTCAGTCTCACGGGTGGGCGTACCGTCCGAATGCCCCGGGCAGCTGCGCCGGGCCTGGGAGATGTTCACTCCTGGCCGACCTCATCGCCCGCACCGCGCGCCTCACCGTGACCGATGCGGCTGGCGGGGTCGTCACGTGCGAGGACCTACTGACCGGCACCGACGCCCTTGGCAGACCGGCTACTTCACCAGCGCCTTGAGCAGGACGAGAGCCAGCCCGAGCAGCGAGGTGATGAGGGCGCCGAGGAGCCGGGCCTGCGGTCGCGGACTCCACGACGCGACGCCGAGCCATCCGAGGATGCCGAGGACCACAACGGCAACCCAGAGGGTTCCCCAGATCGCGTTCTGGTCGCTGATGAGGTTGAACGTCCCCATGGTGAGCACCACGAGCGGGATCACCCCGGCAACGAGCATGCCCCAGGAATGATCGAGCGCATCACGGGTGGCCTTGATCGCGCGCGTCCGCCAGGGGGTGTCGCCCTCGTACTCATCGCCGAGGTGGGCGACAGCGCCGGCGTAGACATGCGCGGCCCAGAACACCACCAATGTGGCGATCACCTTGACGAGCACGTCCCACGACGCTTCGTCGCTGTTGCCGAGGATCACGACAAGGCCGGCCACCAGGATGACGCCGTGGATGGCCGGTTCGCTGACGATGATCGTGGCGATCGATCCGCCGAGGCTGGTCCTGGCCCCGGCCATCAGGCATCACTGCCTGAGAGGAGGGGGCGGACTCGCCCGCGGCGGGCCAGAGGCGATTGGACCGGCTCAGGGGTGGCGGTGCGCACGTGGGCTCCTGTCGACTGATGAGTGCACTTGCCCGTCCAGCTCAGGCCAGTGAGATGAGGGTACTGCCGCCGCCCCTGGTCCGAGTAGGACACCAGGGTCAGTTTCGCGGCCCCATCCGAACCCCCTCGGGGCGAACATCTTCGTTGAACAGCGGTCGTGCCACGCGTTCCCCGGTCACCTGCAGCGCGACCAGGTCGTCATCACTCTCAGGTCCTTCGATTCTCGCGTTGTGGACGTCGACAGGTAAGGCCTTTCCGTCATGGCTACACGTCATCCGAGACTCCTGCAAGGGCAACGCCAGCAGTGTGAACGACCAGTCTGGGAAAACGCTTGCCAAAGCTCGTGGATCCAGCAACAATGGCGAACATGAATCGTGTCGCCGTGGTCACGGGAGGCAGCAGAGGCATCGGCCTCGGCATCTCGCAGGCCCTCATCAGCCAGAACTTCCGCGTGGCAGTGGTCGCCACCCGCCCCGAACCCGACGGCCTCGTCGAAGGGCTCGGCGGGCAGGACAAGGCAGCCTACTTCCAGGGCCGCGTTGACGACGTCGACTCCCACGCGGGCCTGGTCGCCGACATCGTCGCCCGGTTCGGCCGCATCGACGTGCTCGTCAACAACGCCGGCGTCGCACCCGAGGAACGTCGCGACCTGTTGGAGGCCACCCCTGAGAGCTACGACCGAGTCATGGGGATCAACCTTCGCGGACCCTACTTCCTGACCCAGGCCGTCGCGCGTCAGATGCTGACGCAGGCCGTCGAGGCCGACGCCCCCGTGCGGGGCACCATCATCAACGTCTCCTCGATCTCCGCCACGACCGTGTCGATCAACCGCGGCGAGTACTGCCTCTCCAAGGCCGGCGTCTCCATGGCCACCCGGCTCTGGGCGGCACGGCTCGCACCGGAGGCGATCCCCGTCTACGAGGTCCGGCCAGGCGTCATCGCCACCGACATGACCGCCGGCGTGACGGAACGCTACGACGCCCTGTTCGCCCAGGGCCTCGCACCGATGCCCCGGTGGGGCCAAGCCTCGGACGTGGGCAGCGCCGTCGCTGCCCTCTCCATCGGCGCCATGCCCTACAGCACCGGAGACGTCATCCACGTCGACGGTGGCATGCACCTCCCCCGACTCTGAAGGACCTTGCGTGACCGCTCCCACCCTGACCCACGTGACCCTCGGCGCCGAGCGCGTGCCCGTCATCACCACCACCAGCCTGGTCATCGGCACCGGCTCGGCCGGGTACTGCGCCGCCGAGCGGCTGGCCGGCTTCGGCGCTCCGGACGTCGTGATGGTGGCGGACAAGATCCGCGCCGGAGCCTCGCGCAACGCCGGTTCCGACAAGCAGACCTACTACAAGCTGACCCTGTCCGGGAGCGAACCGGATTCGGTGCGTTCGATGGCGGAGACGCTGTTCAGCGGCGGGTCCATGGACGGTGACAACGCACTGGCCGAGGCGGCCCTCAGCGCCCGCTGCTTCTACCACCTCATCGAGGCCGGGGTCCCGTTCCCGGCCAACCATTCCGGCGAGTTCGTCGGCTACAAGACAGACCACGACCCGCGCCAGCGCGCCACCTCCGTCGGGCCGTTCACCAGCAAGTCGATGGTGGAGTCTCTCGAGGCCCGCATCCGCTCCCTCGACATCCCGGTGATCGGGAACTGCAGGCTCATCGACCTCCTCGCCGAGGACGGCGAGATCCGCGGGGCGCTGTTCCTGCGCACCGACGTAGGAACCAGCCGCAATCCGGCCCAGGAGGAGGAGACCGTCGAGACCAACCTCGGCGAGGTGCCAGCTCCGGAGCCGAGCGGCACCCTTGTCCAGCAGTTGGTGAGGGAGACCTCACGCTTCCTGCTGATCCGCGCCACCAACGTCGTGCAGGCCACCGGCGGCCCGGCCGGCATGTACGCCGACTCCGTCTTCCCGCACGGCCAGTGGGGAGGGGCGGGCGCCGCTCTGCGCAACGGTGCCAGGGGTCACAACCTCACCGAGTGGCAGTTCGGCTTGGCGTCGACCAAGCCCCGCTGGAACGTGTCCGGGACCTACATGCAGGTGGTGCCGCGGTTCGTCTCCACGGATGCCGACGGCGGCGACGAGCGCGAATTCCTCTCCGACGTCATCGACGACCCGAACCTGCTGGCCAGCCTCGTCTTCCTCAAGGGCTACCAGTGGCCCTTCGACATCCGCAAGGCGCGTGACGGGTCCAGCATCATCGACCTCCTCGTCTATCGCGAGACCGCCATGCGCGGCCGACGTGTCTTCCTCGACTTCCGCAGCAACCCGGCGGGTGAGCTGGACGCCGCCCAGCTCGACGAGCAGGCCCGCGTCTACCTCGAGCGCGCGGGCGCGGCAGACCTCGCCGGCACCACGCCCATCCAGCGCCTGCGGCACATGAACGACCCGTCCTACCAGTTCTACCTGGGCCGCAACCCGGGCGTCGATCTGGAGAAGGACATGCTGGAGATCGCGGTGTGCGCCCAGCACAACAACGGCGGCATCGCCGTGGATGACTGGTGGCACTCCTCCGTCATCGACGGCTTGTTCCCGGTCGGCGAGGCCGCCGGCGCCCACGGCGTCTACCGTCCCGGCGGGGCAGCGCTCAACTCCGGCCAGGTCGGCGCCACGCGCGCCGCCCAGTACATCGCCGCACACCGGTCCGATTCCCCCGGCGGCGACGGCTTCGACGCTGTGGCCACCCCGAGCCTGGAGAAGGCGACGCGGCTACTGGCCGACGCCGTCGAACGCTTCCGGTCAGGCGCCGAGGACAACACGGGCAGCCTGATCACCGAGGTCACCGAACTGATGAGCCTGAACGCCGGCCTCGTGCGCTCCCGCGCCTCCGTGCTCGCGGCGCTGGAGCAGGTCACCCAGTGGCTGGAGAGCTACGAGGAGCTCATGGTCATCGACGAGTCCTCGAGGCGCAGCGTCAACCGGTTGTTCCTCATCCACGACATCCTCACGAGCCAGTACGTCTACCTCCATGCCATGAAGGACTACCTGGACCACGGCGGCAACTCCCGCGGCTCCGTCCTCTACACGGACCCCGAGGGTGAACTGCCGTGGCCCGCCCACGACCTCGGCCTGCCCGAGGAGTTCCGGTTCGTCCTCGACGCCGGCGCCCTCGACGGTGTGACGCAGGAGGTGGACTGGTCCGGCGAGGGCGAGCCGGAGTTCACCTGGCGCGACGTCCGCCCCATCCCCACTGACGACGACTTCTTCGAGAACGTGTGGCGCAGCTTCCGCACCGACCACGGGGT
>DATITN010000072.1:0-6373 GCA_035467795.1 Arachnia sp.
TCGCCCTCACGAACGACGGTGAGCTGCAGGTCCCCCGCCGTGATCCGAAGCGCGAACGGTGGCCAGATCTGCTCCAGCGACATACGAGACATGCGCCAAGTGTGGCGCTTGGCGTGGTGATCGTGGAGAAAATAGTCACGGCCACGCCGCACAGCGCCGAGCTCCTGAGGCGAAGGAGCTGGTCAGTGGTTCCGGGGCGTCACGCCTTGCGCAACCGCTCCTGGTAATCCTTTGTCCTCACAACTCGTGCGCCGGTCTCGAGCTTTGAGGGGGCGTCTCCCAGGAGGGCGGGCCCGAGGTATCCGAGGCCTCGCTCACGGTCGTCCACCGTCTCGCTCATGGGCACAATTCTGGCAGGCACCACCGACAAGAACGGGTCCAGAAAGCCGCTCGCGCCATAGAAGATCGGAGAACACCCTCGGCCGAGGTTTAGGCTGGGTCAACGGAGAGAGCTGCACACGACGGAGGTGCCCGATGTCCACCGAAGAGAACAAGGCCCTGTTGCGTCGCGCCCGGGACGAGGTGTACGGCCAGCGGCGCCTCGACTCCATCGAGGAGTTCTTCCTCGACGACATCATCTCCCACGAACCTGAGGGAGACGTGCGGGGCGTCGAGAAGGTCAAGCGGTACCTCGAGTCCTATCTGACTGCCTTTCCGGACACGAGCGTCACGGTCGAGGACGTCATCGCCGAAGGGGACAAGGTGGTCAGCCGCTACACGGCTCGCGGCACCCACAAGGGAGCTACGGAAGAGTACGGACCGCCCACCGGCAGGCAGCTGGTACTCAAGGGCATCACCGTCTACCACTTCAAGGGTGGCAAGGTGGCGGAGATGTGGGACCTCTACGACACCTTGGCCGTGATGCAGCAGCTGGGGCTCATGTCGGAAGCGGAGCCCCCATCCCCCAGCTGATGCCCTGCATCTGCGGTTCATCCACGGGTGGCCTGGAGCAAGATTTCGTCGACGGTTCTGGCCCAGGTGAAGGGGTGGCAGCGGTCCCTGACGTCAGGGCTCCGCGCTACAAGTTGGCCACCTTGCCTGTGAGTCAGGGGTCGAATCTGTAGCCCAGGCCAGGCTCGGTGATGAAGTGCCGCGGGTTTCCGGGGTCGTCTTCCAACTTGCGGCGGATCTGGGCGAAGTAGACCCGCAGGTAGTTGGTTTCCTTCTCGTACCGGGGTCCCCACACTTCGGCAAGCAGGGTGAGGGCTGGGACAAGGACGCCGGGACGGCGGGCCACGGCGTCGATGAGGTGCCATTCGGTGGGGGTGAGGCGCACCTCGCTGCCTGCCTTGAGCGCCTTCTTGGCGGCCAGGTCGAGGGTGAAGGACTCGGTGCGCACCACGGGGTCGCCTGTTGTCGCTCCGGTCTCCGCGCGGCGTAGCGCGGCGCGGATCCGTGCGAGCAGTTCGTCCATCCCGAAGGGCTTTGTGACGTAGTCGTCGGCGCCGGCGTCGAGGGCATCGACCTTGGATGACTGATGGTCCCGGGCGGAGAGCACGATGACGGGCATGTTTGCCCAGCCTCGGAGGCCGGCGATCACGTCGACGCCGTCGATATCGGGCAGTCCGAGGTCGACGATGACGAGGTCTGGAAGGTGGGCGGAGGCTGCCCGCAGCGCGGAGGTCCCGTCTCCGACGGCCTCCACGTCGTAGTGGCGGGCGCGCAGGTTGATCGCCAGCGCCAGCCGGAGGGCGGGTTCGTCCTCAACGATCAGGATGCGGACCATCGGCCACCTCCAGGTCGACTGTCATGGTCAGCCCGCCGCCGGGCGTCTGGGACGGCGTGACGAGTCCGCCCATCGCCTCTGTGAACCCGCGCGCGATGGCCAGGCCGAGCCCGGCCCCCTGGTGCCCGCGATCATCGAAGTGCTGGAACGGGTTGAAGATCTCATCGAAGCGTTCCGGGGGGACACCCGGGCCGTTGTCGACGACGTCGATGCGCAGTCGGCGGCCCCGGGTACGGGCCCGGATGCACACGCGACCGTCCGCGGGGAGGAACCGGCGGGCGTTGTCGACCAGGTTCGCGAACACCTGTTCCAGCAGGCCGGGGTCGGCGATGACGAGCGGGAGGCCCGGTGGGATGTCGAGGTCGACGGCGCCGGCCCCCGCGCGGAGTGCTCCTCCCAGCGCTTCCTCCACCGCTGTGGGCCGGAGCCGGACCGACAGGGCGCCGGCCTGAATCCTGCTCATGTCGAGCAGATTCGACACCAGGTCGGTCAGGCGGTCGGTGTTGTTCTCGATACCAGCCAGGAGCTGGGCCGAGTCCGCCGGTTCCATGTCGATGTCGGTTTGCCTGAGAGTGGAGACGGAGGCCTTGATGGCGGCGAGCGGGGTGCGCAGGTCGTGGCCGACGGCGGCCAGCAGCGCGACGCGGACCTCGTCGATGCGGGCCAGTTCCTCGGCGCGCCGCGCCTGGGCGGCCAGTTGCTCCGTGCGCCACAGGCGGCCGGCCGTCGCTGCGATCATGTCCATGAGGCGGCGGTCATCGCCGATGCGCGGCGGGCCCCAGAGGTGCAGTTGGAGACCTGAACCGGCGGCGACGCGGACCTCGTTGTCCCCCTCGGTTGAGGTTCCCACCCTGCTCACCTCTAGCCCGGCGTCGAGCAGGGCGACCGCGCTCATCCCGAACACGGCGCGCGCATCCTCCAGCGCCGCCTCCAAAGATCCCGGGCCGTACTCGCGGCTGCTCAGCTCGGCCAACCAGCCGGCCTCCAGCCTGGTGACTTCGGCCCTGGCGCGGGAGCGTGCCCCCGCCTCGGTGGTGAAGGCCACCATCGTCGCCACTGCGAGGAAGACGAGGAGATCGGCCAGTTCGTTGCTGCTGGCAACCGCGAAGCTCCCGTACGGCGGGGTGAAGAAGAAGTTGGCGCACATGAACCCGCCGACGACACCGATCAGGGCTGCGGGCCAGCCGCCGACCGCTGCGGCCATCACGATCGCGAGCAGGTAGATCAGCAGCGCGGTGTCGAGCTCGAGGCGTGAGCGCAGCGGCACCAGCACGGCGGTGAGCAACGGCACGCCGATGAGCGCAATGATGACGCCCGCCTGTTGCCTCCGCCGCGACATGCCGGTGGCCAGGCCCATGCGTCCCGGAGCCTCGGCAGTGCCCGCCGTGTTCATGTGCTCAGCGTGCCACGTCGTCGGACCCGCTCCCCACCCTGGGGAGAGACAGCGGCTCGGCCGAGGCCAGCTTGAACGGCACGCTGGTCACGATCACCCCGGGCATGAACAGCAACCGTGACTTCAGCCGAAGCGCGCTCTGGTTGTGCAGGATCTGCTCCCACCAGTGACCCACGACGTACTCGGGGACGAACACCTCGACCACGTCGCGTGGGCCGATCTGCAAGCCCGTCAGGTAGTCGACGACGGGGTTGATAAAATCCCGGAACGGGGAGGCGATCATGACCAGCCGCACCGGAATGTCACGCCCCTCCCAGTCGTCGAGTAGCTTCCGGGTGCGCATGTGATCTGTGTCGACGCGAAGCGCCGTGATCGTGCTCGGGCGATTGGCGCGCGCGATGGCCAGTGCCTTGAGCGTCGGCTCGTTCAGTTGGCTCACCAGCACAATGGCATGGACCCGGCTGGGCAGGGTGATTCCGGTGGCCCGTGGCCGCAGGTCGCGCGAGACCCGATCGTAGTGTCGGCGGATGTTCAGCATGATCAGCACCAGCACCGGAACGGCAACCACCACCATCCAGGCCCCATGGGTGAACTTCGTCAGCAGCACGATGACCAGCACCAGTGCCGTCACACTGGCGCCGACCAGATTCACCACCGTCGAGGAGACCAGCCGCGGCCTCCAGCCTCCCTCGCGGGCCTCGCGCCACCAGTGGACCACCATCCCCGTCTGGCTGAGCGTGAACGAGACGAACACTCCCAGGATGTAGAGCTGAATCAGGCGGGACACTGACCCGTCGAACACGTAGACGAGCACCGCGGCCACCGTCGACAGCATGATGATTCCGTTGGAGAAGACCAGCCGGTCGCCACGACGGCGCAACTGCTTGGGCAGGAACCGGTCCGCGGCCAGCTGAGACGCCAGGATCGGGAACCCGTTGAACGCCGTGTTGGCGGCCAGGATCAGGATCATGGTGGTGGACAACTGGACGGCGTAGAACCCCACGCTGTTGTTCCCGAACACGGCCGCCGAGAGCTGGGCCAACACTGTGCGCTGGACGTAGCCCTCCGGAGTCCCCGTGAGTTCGCCCACGTGTTCAGCGATGTGGATCCCAGACGTCGTGGCCAGCAGAGAGATGCCCAGCATCATCGAGATCGCCAAGCCGCTCATCGCTACCAACGTGAAGGCCGCATTGCGGGACTTCGGCTTCCGGAACGCGGGAACACCATTGCTGACAGCCTCGACGCCGGTGAGCGCGGTGCAACCCGACGCGAAAGAGCGGAAGAGCAGCGCCACCAGCGCGATCCCGGTCAGGTCGCTGGCGTGATACCCGAACCCGGCAGATTCCGCAACAGGCGCCGACCCGGACCAGGACTGCGCCGCCCCGACCGCCAGCATCGCGAACACCGAAACGAGGAACCCGTAGGTGGGAATCGCGAAGACGGTGCCAGACTCCTTGACCCCCCGCAGATTCATCAGGGTCACCACCGCGATGAGGCCCAGACACAAGGGGACGGTGTACGGCAGCAGGGCCGGGAACGCCGAGGTGAAATTGTCTACACCGGCCGCGATCGACACCGCGACCGTCAAGACATAGTCGGTCAGCAGAGCACCTGCGGCCACCAGCGACGCCCGCCTGCCCAGGTTCTCCTTGCTCACCGCGTATGCTCCGCCCCCATCGGGGTACGCGTGGATGGTCTGCCGGTAGGACAACGTCACGATGGCCAACAGCGTCACGACGAAGAGTGCGATCACCGGCGTGAACGTGACCGCCGTCGCACCACCGAGCGCGAGCACCAGGAGGATCTCCTGGGTGGCGTAGGCATTGGACGAGATGGGATCGCTACAGAACACCGGCAGCGCCAGTCGCTTGGGCAGCTCAGTCTCCCCGAGCTGGTCCGAACGCATCGGGCGACCCACCAGGAGCCGCTTCGGCACAGAGGTGAAGGTACTCACACCCCCAGACTGACCCCGACCGCTCCCCCGGCGCCGCCTCCTTAGCGCGGCCCTAACACGCGACCCGCGAATCTTGACGCCGCCCTAACCGGCAACCCCGTCACTATGATCTTCACCTCTGGGTGGTAGTCCTGAGAGTCGACGTGTTCGACATTGCATTCGAAGAGCCGGAAGGTGACCGCTGCACGGTGTCACCCAAGAGCGACGGGCAATGGACCACTACGTTGTTCGGCATGGAGAGGGACTCGGCAGCGGTCGTGGACGTGAAGCGGATGCGGCTTCGCTTCGCAGGCACCTGCGCACTGTGCGGCACGTCTCTGAGTGCGGGCATCACCGCCGACTATGACCGCGTGAGCAGGACGGTGGCATGCGTGTCGTGCCCAGCCCACGAGGTCCAGCCCAACCAGACAGACCCGACTGCTACCCGCATGGCTGTCGACGCGTCGCTCGTGGACGCCGTCACGGATCCAGCTCGTCGGCAGTCGGGTGCCGTGGACCAGTCCAGCTTGGGGGTGGTCGACGGGCACGGCGGCGCGTCTGCGGCTGCGGAGTACCAGCGGCGCCACGATGCCCGTCGGGAGCGCGTGTTGAGCAACCATCCGCGGATGGGACGGTTCCTGCTTGCCGTGCTCGATGATCCCCAGTCCACGCGGGCTTGGTCGGTCGGCGCCGAGGGTGAGCGGATGCTCAGTGACATGTTGGCTTCCATGGCCGGGGACTCGCTGCGCGTTCTACACGACCGCCGCATCCCGCACACCAGGGCCAACATCGATCATCTGGTGGTGTGCCCCGCGGGCGTGGTGGTTGTTGATGCCAAGCGCTACCGCAACTCGCGCCCGCGCCTGCGCGTGGAGGGCGGCCTGATTCGACCCCGCACCGAATTGCTGATGGTGGCGGGCCGTAACCGCACCGCGCTGGTGACGGGGATGCAGAGACAGGTCGCTCTGGTCCGGGCAGCGTTGGCAGACAGACCCGAGGTGCCGGTGCGGGGCGTGCTGTGTTTCATTGATGCGGACTGGCCGGTCATCGGGGGCTCGTTCGCCGTGAATGACGTGGCAGTGGTGTGGCCCAAGAAGCTCAAGGCGCTATTGACCGAACCCGGACCCCTGGACGAAGGACAGATCGCCGACCTGCAGTGGCAGTTGCACAAGGTCTTCCCCCGATCCCAGTAGCGACTCAGGTCGCTAGCCGGCGTGAGCCCAGACGGCCGCGCTGCGGCGGATGAGGTCCTCGAGGTCCGGAGCAGGGCGCTCTGACACTACCGGCGAGTCCGGATCAGGCGGGTCGGGATCAGGTGGGC
>DATITN010000073.1:0-11638 GCA_035467795.1 Arachnia sp.
CGACGGGCTGCGCGCCGAGCGCGAGCAGGGCATCACCATCGACGTGGCCTACCGCTACTTCTCCACCGCCAACCGCTCCTACGTGCTGGCAGATACCCCCGGCCACGTGCAGTACACGCGCAACATGGTCACCGGCGCCTCCACCGCCGAGCTGTCGCTGATCCTCGTCGATGCCCGCTACGTCGTCGTCGAGCAGACCCGGCGGAACCTCGCCGTCACCGGGCTGCTGGGCGTGCGCCACGTGGCGGTCGCGGTGAACAAGATGGATCTGGTGGACTGGAGCCGGGAGCGCTACGACGAGATCGTGGCCGACGCCCGGGCGCTGGCCGCCCGCTTCGACATCGAGGACGTGGTGGCGGTGCCCCTCTCGGCGTTGCTCGGCGACAACGTCGTGGACCGCTCGGCCAACACCCCCTGGTACGACGGGCCCACGCTCCTGGAGCACCTGGAGTCGGTCCCCGTCGGGACAGATCCCTCGGATCAGCCGCTGCGATTCCCCGTGCAGGTGGTCATCCGCCCCCAATCGGGGGCGCACCGCGACTACCGCGGCTACGCGGGGCGGATCACCGCAGGCGTGGTGAGGGTGGGAGACGAGGTGGCCGTGCTTCCCGGTGGGCGGACCACCACCGTCGTGGGCATCGACCTGGGGCAGGCCGACGGCTCGGTGCGGGAGCTGGAGGTGGCGTACGCGCCACAGTCGGTGACGCTGCGGCTGGCCGACGACATCGACATCTCTCGCGGCGATCTCATCGCTGAGCCTGAGCGTCGCGGGTATGTCACGCGATCGGTGGGCGGCACGGTGTGCGTGCTGTCGGAGCGCCCGATCCGCCCGCGGGACCGCGTGCTGCTGCGCGCCGGCACGCGCACGGTGCGGGCCATGGTGGAGGAGATCATCGACCTGCTCGACATCGACACCGTCGACTACCGCCGCGCCCCGCAGGAGCTGCGCCTCAACGACATCGGGCGCGTCCGAGTCCGGTTGGCCGACGACCTGCCCATCGACGATTACCACGAGTTGCGTCGGAGCGGCGCGTTCCTGCTGATCGACGACGCCGATGGCGCCACCCTGGCCGCCGGGATGGCCGACGCCCCGGACCGCTACGCCGGCGCCGACATCTGACCCTGCCCAGACTGCTGGCCTCGGGTGTTGTGGTCGGGTTTTGGCGACGTGTGGTGGGGGCCGGGCCGCCCATGATGCCGGCGGCGGCGCTTCGCGCTGCGACGCCGTCATCAACGCCCACCCAACCTGCCCCGGACCCCCACCACCCGCCGCCCTGTTGTCCCCGTCGGTCGGCCGCCTGGCTGATGCCTCGTTGGCTGAGGTGCCGCGTAGCGGCCTCGAAGCCTAAGGAAAGTTCCCTTGTCAGGTTGCGTTTCTTAGCCTTCGAGGCTCGTCGCTGGCGCTCCTCGCTCCTCGCTCCTCGGCCAGCGGTGCGGGTCGCGTCGCCAGGCTTGTGGTGTCAACGCAGGCGCCACCGCGGTCGCCGCCGCGCGGCGGGCCAACACCAGAGCCGAGGTGAGTGCGAGGGTGGGGGACGGCAGGGCGGATCGTGAGATGCGCGCGAGGGCGGGGGACGGCAGGGCGGCTGCGCGTCGGGCTGACCAACCCGAGGATCACCAGACTGGCGTCCCGCCTGAACTGACTGTTGTCAGGGCCGCCCTGACGTCACACGCACTGACCCGGCCACACCACAGGGAATCGAGTGCGGGGAGATGGGAGGCGAGGCCCGGGCGGCCTCCATTGCCCGACCCCTGAGGAACTCGCCAGAAGATGCGAACGGCGGACAGCGGCCGCCCGGGCCTCGACTCATGTCTCCCCACACCCGAGGCGTCAGGCCAGCGGATACGTCGAAGCGACTCACAGGCCGGGGCTCGCGGAACGCGAGAGGACTCACGGGAGCGCGAGTCCGGTCGCGGTCCGGGCCGCCAGCCCGTCCGCGACCAACGACTCCGCGCACGCGATCAACTGCGCACCGTCCGGCCACGCGACGTCAGCCAACCGCACCACCCCGTGCCCCCGAAGCGCAGCCATGATCCGCCCGCGACACTGCCGGTCCGTGCCCTCCCACGCCTGGACCCGGCGCTCGGGCCCGTCCCAGGCCGGCCGCCCCGCGGCCAGCCAGGCGCACGCATCGGCCACCGGGCACTCCCCGCACCGGGGCGACTTCGCCGTGCACACCACCGCGCCCAGTTCCATCGCCGACACCGACCACAGTGCCGCGTCACCGTCGTCCTCGGGCACGAACTCCCACGCCCGGAGGCGCTCCGCCGCCGTCTCGTGAGCGACGGGGAACTCCGCCCCACCGTCGATCCTCGCGAGGACACGCCGAATGTTGGTGTCGAGGACCAGCGAGCGGAGCCCGAACCCGAACGCCCGCACCGCGGCCGCGGTGTAGCGTCCGACTCCCGGCAGCGCCATCAGATCGGCCTCTCCGGAGGGCACCTCCCCGTCGTGCGCCTCGACGACGGCGCGGGCAGCCTCCTGCAGTCGCAGCGCCCGCCGCGGGTAGCCCAGCCGGCCCCAGGCGCGCAGGACGTCCGCCGTCGGGGCCTTTGCGACATCCGACGGCGTGGGCCAGCGTGCCATCCACTCGACCCACTGCGGTGCCACCCTGGCGGCCGGCGTCTGCTGGCACATCACCTCGCTGACCAGCACGCCCCAGGGACTCACGCCCTCCGCGCGCCACGGCAGGTCCCGGGCGTGCGCGACGTACCAGGCGGCGAGGCGGGGCGCGAGGTCATCGGTCACGCACCGATGATGCCAAACGGCAACGAGTGACACGGGCTCCGCTGGCCAGGATGGCCGGGTGCTCACGCGCAGGCCCAACGCTGCGCACGCAGCCGGAGGCGCGCGCCCTGCCGTCTCCACAATGCGAGGGTGCGGCCCGTGCCCCGACGGGGACGGGTTTAGGCTGAGCGGATCGAGCCAGGCCCCCAGCGGGCCTCGGTGGAGGAGCCTGACGATGACCTATCCATGGTGGAGCATGTTGCCGTTCGTCGCGTTGTTGGCGTGCATCGCGATCCTCCCCTTGCTGCATCGGACCGCGCACCTGTGGGAGAAGTGGTCGACCCAGCTCGGGCTTGCGCTCGTGCTCGGCATCCCGGTGGCCGCGGCGGTGTGGGCCCTTGACGATCCGTGGCGCGTCGGACATGCCCTGTACGAGTACGTGCAGTTCATCGCGCTGCTGCTGGCGCTGTTCGTCGTCTCCGGCGGGCTGTTCCTCAAGGGCGACATCGAGGCCACCCCCCGCAACAACACGACCTTTCTGGGCATCGGCGCCCTGGTGGCGTCCTTCGTCGGCACCACGGGCGCGGCGATGCTGCTGATCCGGCCGCTGCTCAACACCAACCAGGAGCGCAAGCACCGCGTCCACACTGCCCTGTTCGCCATCTTCATCGTGGCCAACAGCGGCGGCCTGCTGACCCCGCTGGGCGACCCGCCGCTGTTCCTCGGGCTGCTGCGCGGCGTGCCGTTCACCTGGACGTTCGGGCTGTGGCCGCATTGGCTGTTCGTCAACGCGCTCATGCTGTTTGCCTACTACGCGCTGGACCGGCGCATCTACGCCACCGAGGCGCCTGAGGACGTCGCGTTCGACCGCACCAACGTCACGCCGCTGGGCGTGCGCGGGAAGATCAACTTCCTGTGGTTCGCGGTGATCATCGCGGCCGTCGCCTTCGCCCCGTCGATGGACCTTCACGCGATCGAGGCCGGCCACGCGACGGCGGCGTCGTGGATCCCCGTCCGCGAGCTCGTCATGCTGGCCGTGGTGGTTGCCTCCATGCTGACGACGGCACAGTCCGTGCGGTACGGGGACAACGAGTTCTCCTGGGGGCCGATCGCGGAGGTCGCGGCGTTGTTCGTCGGCATCTTCCTCACCATGATCCCGGCCCTGGAGTTCCTCGGGCAGCAGGCGCCGAAGCTTCCGCTCAACGAGATCACGTTCTTCCTGTTCACCGGTGGGCTGTCGTCGGTGCTGGACAACGCCCCCACCTACGCCACGTTCTACGAGATGGCCTCCCAGCTTCCGCCTCCCACGGGGGTCGCGATGATCGGTACCTCGCCGCCGGTGCCGGAGACGTTCCTGGTGTCGATCTCTCTGGGCGCGGTGTTCTGCGGGGCGCTGACCTACATCGGCAACGGGCCCAATTTCATGGTGAAGTCCGTGGCGGAATCGCGGGGACTGTCGATGCCGTCGTTCGGCGGGTACGTGGTGCGGTCCTTCCAGTACCTGGCCCCGACGCTGCTGGCGATGATGCTGTTGATGATCGCCGACCATTGGGCGGCGTGGGTGGCGGGCGCTGCCGTCGTGGTGTGGATCCTCGCGCGGGCGGTCCTGGACATCCGCCGCTCGACGTCGGTGCCCGTGTCCCCGGTCGTCTGACAGCGGCCCATCCCGTGGGCTGAGGTGTGAGGAGCGCAGCGACGAGGCTCGAGCCTCGAGAAGGTAGGCTTGTCACCCCGCGTTTCTGAGGCTTCGAGGCCGCTTCGCGGCTCCTCAGCCAGCGGAGAAGGGCTCCTCGCTCCTCAGCCAGCGGAGAGAAGGCTCCTCGCGCCTCAGCCGCGGGTGGGCTTCCCGGGGTCCTTAACCGGTGTTCTGCAGGCCGGCCGCGGCACCGTTGACGGTGAGCAGCAGCACCCGCGCCCACACCGCGCGCTCCGCATCGTCGATCGGCGAGTCGGCGTCGCGGATGAGCCGCAGCGCCCGGAGCTGCAGGTGGCTGAGCGCGTCGATCGACGGCGCCCTCAGACTCACCCGGCCCTGAAGCAGCGGCTTGGCCTCGAGCAGGTCGGACTGGCCCATCGTCTCCAGGACGAGGCGCCTGGTCAGGTCGAGCTCGGTCAGTACGCGCTCGGTGATCTCGGGCTGCCCGCCCAGTTCCAGGAACGACTCGGCAAGCCGCGGGTTTGCCTTCGCCAGGCTCATCTCCGCGACATCGATCAGGCTGGCGAACAGCGGCCACTCGCGATAGGCGGCGCGCAGACGCTCCGGATCGCCGACGGCGGCGAGGCCGGTGCCGAGGCCGAACCAGCCGGGGATGTTGGCGCGGATCTGCGACCAGGCGAACACCCACGGGATGGCCCGCAGGTCCGCGAGGTCGCGGCCCTCCGTCGCGCCGCTGCGCCGCACCGGCCGCGATCCCAGCCGCAACTCGCCGAGCTCCTCCAGGGGGCTGGACTCGGCCACCACGTCGGCGAACCCGGGGGTCCGCACCAGAGACCACCACGCTTCGCGCGACGCGCTCTCGACAGTGGCCGAGACGTCGGCGAACCGCGCGGCCGCGTCGCGGTTGCGGCACGTCGCGTCCTCGGTGTCTGCCAGCAGCACCGCCGAGGTGAGCCGCTCCAGGTGCGCCTGGGCGAGGGTCTCGTCGGCGTAGCGGGCGAAGATCACCTCGCCCTGCTCCGTGACCTTGAACCGCCCGGCGACCGATCCCGGCGGCTGCGCCAGGATGGCGCGGTGCAGCGGCCCGCCGCCACGGCCGAGCGAGCCGCCGCGGCCGTGGAAGATCGTCAGGTGCACGCCGTGCCGGTCCGCCCAGTCGACCAGCTCGCTCTGCGCGGTGTAGAGGGTCAGCGTCGCGCTGGCGGGGCCGACGTCCTTCGCCGAGTCCGAGTAGCCCACCATCACCTCGACGTACCCGCCGGTCTGGCCGAGCCAAGCGCGGGTGCTGTCCAGTGGCAGCCAGCGCTCGAGGATTCCGACCGCGCCGTTGAGGTCCGCCCCGGTCTCGAACAACGGCACCACATCCAGCAGGAGCGGACCGTCGCCGATTGCGAGCCGGGCGAGCGCCCGCACCCCGACGAGGTGCTCGGGCGCCTGGGTGAAGCTCACGACATACCGTCCGCAGGACCGCTCACCCCACCGCTCCTGCAGCCAGGACATGACCCGCAGCGTGTCGAGGACCTCGCGCGTCTTGTCGCTTGTGGCGCGCACGTGGCTCGGCCACCCCTCCACGGAGAGCCGGTCCAGCAGTGCGAGCCGGGCCTCATCGTCGGCCGGCGCCTCGTCGAGCTGAGCCAACAGCTCGTCCAGCGCATCATTGTGGACCGCGCTGTGCTGGCGGACCTCCAGCTCGGCCAGGTGGAAGCCGAAGGTCTCGGTCAGCCACATGAGGTGCTGCAGCTCCCCGAAGGCTGCCCGGTTGTCGCCGGCGGAGCGAAGGGAGTCCTGGATGAGGAGAAGGTCGGCGAGCAGCTCGTCGGGGCGCCGGTAGGCGAGCTCGATGCGGCCGTGCCGGGTGGCGGCGAGGCGCTCGGCCACGAAGAGGAGCTTCTGGCGGTGCGGCTCGCTGGGTGATGAGGTGCGGATCGCCGCGAACGTCTCGGGCGCGGCCACCGCGTCGCGGGCCAGCGAGTTTGCCAGCTCCGGCGACGGCGGGGTGGCGTCGTCGTTCATGGTCAGGGTGCGCGCGATGCGCTGGGCCCCGGTGGCCAGCGCCCGCAGCGCGTGGTCCGCCTGGATGGCGGCGGTCTGCCGCGTCACCTCGGCGGTGACGAACGGGTTGCCGTCGCGGTCCCCGCCCACCCAGGAGCCGAAGCGGAGGAAGGCGGGCACGGCGGGCTCGCGCCGACCGGCGTCGCCGTTGGAGATCACGGACTCGACGGAGCGGTACAGCCGGGGCACGGCGTGGAAGAGCGTCTGGTCGAAGACCTGCATGACGGCGCGCACCTCGTCGGACGGCTGCGGCGGGGTGGTGCGCAGCGGGGAGGTGCGGCTCAGGATGTCGATCTCCTCGAGCATCCGGCGCAGCGCCGCGCCCCGCTCCTGCTGGCCGGCGGCCGCGTCGTCGTAGCGGTCGAGGTGTTCCCCGATCCGGTCCAGCGCCGACGACACGGCGCGCCGCCGGGCCTCCGTCGGGTGGGCAGTGAGGACGGGGTGGACGCGAAGGTTCCGCACCCGCGACGCCAGTTCACCCAGCGCAGCGACCGCCGGCCACATGTCCGGCGTGGCCTCCCCGGAGCGGGGGTCCGCGCGGCGGAGCAGGCGGGAGCGGTGCCGCTCCTCTGCCAGGTTGATGAGGTGGAAGTGCACGGTGAGCGTCTGCGCCAGAGCCGCCGCCGCCGTAGCGGGGAGGCCCTCGATGATGTGCGAAGGCGCCTCAGGATCGCCGCCGTCCGCGGCGCCGGCCGCGGCCTCCTGCAGGCTGTCCATGAGCGTGGCGAGATCGCCGTGGCCGGACTCGGTGAGCACCTTCCGGTGGAGCTCGGTCAGCAGCGCGAGGTCGGCGACCAGGAGCGCGTCCGGGGAGGTGTCGACGGGGGGCAGGGCTTCACCGGGCATGAGAGGGCCTTTCGATCGCGAAGTCCGATACGCGCATTATTCAGCACTCCGCATCAGAGCGGCATTCCCGCAGGCCAGGGTGGACTGACGGCCGGTCACATGGGGGCGTTGATGAAGCGGCTGTAGTGGCCCTGGAACAGGGCGTCGATCCTGCCCGTTTCGCCGTTGCGGTGCTTCGGGATGTGCAGCGTGGCCAGGCCGCGCTCCTCGTCGGTGGGGTTCTGCGAGTACATCTCCGGGCGGTGGATCATGATCACGATGTCCGCGTCCTGCTCCAGTGAGCCGGACTCGCGCAGGTCCGAGAGCTGCGGGATGCCGTCCTTGCGCTGCTCCGTGTTTCGAGAGAGCTGCGACAGCGCGATGACCGGGATCTCCAGCTCCTTGGCCAGCAGCTTGATCTGGCGGGAGAACTCGGAGACCTCGAGTTGGCGCGACTCCACCTTCTTGCCTGAGCTCATCAGCTGGATGTAGTCGATCGCGAGGATCTGCAGGTCGTGCTTCTGCTTCAGCCGGCGTGCCTTGGCGCGGATCTCCATCATGGTGAGGTTGGGGGAATCGTCGATGAAGAGGTTCTTCTCGCCGAGGATGGCGGACTTGTCCGTGACGCGCTGCCAGTCCGTCTCGTCCATCTTGCCGCCGCGGATCTTCCCCAACGGCACCGACGCCTCGGCCGAGAGGATCTTCATCACGATCTCCGTGCGGCTCATCTCCAGGGAGAAGAACGCGGCGGTGAGGTTGTGGTGGATGGCCGCCGAGCGACACACGTCCAGCGCGAACGTGGACTTCCCGACGCCGGGGCGGGCCGCGACGATGATCATCTGGCCGGCGTGGAGGCCGTTGGTGATCCGGTCCAGGTCCACGAACCCCGTCGGCACCCCGGAGAGGGCGTCGCCGGAGGAGGCGATGGCCTCCATCTCGTCGAACGTGGGCTCGATGAGCTCGCGCAGGGACTTGTAGTCCTCCGAGGCCTTCTTCTCGGTGACCTCGAAGAGGGTCTGCTGGGCCTCGTCGACGATCTTGTCCACCTCGCCCTGGCCCTGGTAGCCGAGCTGGGCGATCCGGATGGAGGCGTTGACGAGGCGGCGGAGGACGGCCTTGTCCCGCACCAGTTCGGCGTAGTAGATGGCGTTGGCTGCGATGGAGACGGAGGCCAGGAGATCGTGCAGGTAGACCGCGCCGCCCACCTTGGACAGCTGCCCGCTCTTGCCCAGCTCGCCGGCCACTGTGATGGGATCCGCCGGCTCCCCGCGACCGTACAGCGTGATGATGGCGTCGAAGATGGTCTCGTGGTTGGGCCGGTAGAAGTCCACGCCGCGGAGCACCTCGACCACGTCCGAGATGGCGTCCTTGGACATCATCATGGCGCCCAGCACGCTCTGCTCCGCGGCCAGGGCCTGCGGGGGAGTGCGGTCCAGATCACGGTCGTCGTAGACGGCGGTCTGCGTCATGTCCCCTCCTCATGGCCACCGGTTTCCGGCCACAGGACAGGCTAGGGCACGCCACTGACAGGTTCTGTGACGTGCCTGTGGGCAAGCCTGGGGGCGGCCTGTGGGCGGCCTGTGGACAACTCTCGCCCTCGTGCCCGTGGGGTGTGCACAATCTTGTGGGTTGAGCGTCGAATCACCGTTATCAGATTGTTATATAGACCCGCGGGTCGACGGCGCCCATCACTTTGTCCACAAATCGTCGAGTGGGTCAAGCGCCTCCGGAGGGCCCACCGACCCCGGTGGCGGAGTGTCGTCGCCCCGGTGTGGCGAAACGCCGTGCGGCTAGGGATGATACGCGATCATCAGCGAACTCGGACCGCGCGCCGGGCCTCTGTGTTATAACTCCCCAGCGTCGCGTCGGGGGCGCCTGGGGGAGCTTTCGGGAGAGATATCCACAGGCCGGGCGCGCAAACTGTGGATAAGCCGGCCACCTGAGGCCCTAGGTCACCCCGGACGAGGGCCTGCCCCCTCGTCGTGTCATGATGAGATCAGTTGAATCCAATACCCCCATGGGGTATGTTGGGTACGGAGAAGGGGGATCGATGACCGACATCATTGAGGAAAGCTGCCACGCCACCCACGGCTACACGCCGGAGAAGGCTGCCTACCTGCGTCGGTTGAAGCTGATCGAGGGCCAGGCGCGCGGCATCGCGCGCATGGTGGAAGAAGATCAGTACTGCATCGACATCCTCACCCAGGTGACCGCCGTCACCAGTGCACTCAAGGCGGTCTCGCTCGGCCTTCTCAACGATCACCTCTCCCACTGCGTCGCCGACGCCGCCCGCAAGGGCGGGCCGGAGGCAGAGGAGAAGATCGACGAAGCGATGCAGGCCATCAAGCGCCTCGTCCGCTGACCCACCACGAGAGGACTCACCCCATGATCAACAAGTACACCGTCTCGGGCATGACCTGCGGCAACTGCGTCAACCACGTCACCGAAGAGGTCTCCGAGGTCGACGGTGTCATGAACGTCTCCGTCACCCTGGACAACGGGGCGATGCTAGTCGAGTCCGCGGATCGCATCCCCTTCGACGCCATCATCGAGGCCGTCCACGAAGCGGGCAGCTACTCCGTCGTCGAAGCCTGACACCGGCGGGTCTGTCCCGCCGCCCCCGGGCGCCTGCCACCGTCGGCGCCGCTGAAGTCCACAGTGCCCGCGGATACCTGCGCGCCCGAAAAACCGGAGGGCCGACATGGCCAATTCCACCATCCAGCTCGACATCCAGGGAATGACCTGCGCCTCCTGCGCCGCCCGCATCGAGAAGAAGCTCAACAAGGTCGACGGTGTCACCGCCACCGTCAACTACTCCACCGAGCGCGCCACCGTCGAGGCGCCCACCGGAGTCACCGCGCAGCGCATCATGGAGGTGGTGGCCCAGGCCGGCTACGGCGCCACGCTTCCGGTTCCTGAGGCGGAAAAGGCCGACGAGGCCGCCGCGCTCAAGCCGCGCGTGCTGTGGTCCTTCGCGCTGAGCATCCCCGTCGTCGTCGTGTCCATGGTGCCGGCGCTGCAGTTCCCCGCCTGGCAGTGGGTGGCGCTGGTGCTCTCCAGCGTCGTCGTGCTGTGGCTGGGCCGCAACTTCCACCACGCCGCCTGGACCAACGCCCGGCACGGCACCACCACCATGGACACGCTGGTGTCCATGGGCACGCTCACCGCCTACGCCTGGTCCCTGTATGCGATGGTCTTCGGCCACGCCGGCATGATCGGGATGAAGCACGAGTTCTCACTGACCCTCAGCCAGCAGGACGCGCGCGGCTTCATCTACTTCGAGGCCGCCGTCACCATCATCTCCTTCCTCCTGCTCGGCCGCTACATCGAGGCCCGCGCCAAGACCGAGTCCGGCGCCGCCCTGCGCGCGCTCCTCGAGGTGGGCGCCAAGCAGGCCAGCGTCCTCGTCGACGGCGAGGAGCGCCGGGTGGACGCCAAGACGCTGCGCGTGGGGGACCTCATCGTGGTGCGCCCCGGCGAGAAGGTCGCGGCCGACGGCGAGGTGGTGGAGGGTCGCTCCGCCGTCGACGCCTCCGTCATGACCGGCGAGTCGCTTCCGGTGGAGGTGGATCCCGGGTCGATTGTGGTGGGGGGGTCGGTGAATGCGACGGGGCGGCTGGTGGTGCGCGCCACCGCCGTCGGTGCGCAGTCCCAGCTGGCCAGGATCGCGGCCATGGTGGAGGAGGCCCAGACCGGCAAAGCCGAGGTGCAACGCCTCGCTGACAAAGTCTCCGGCATCTTCGTCCCCATCGTGCTGGTGATCGCCGCTCTGACCCTTGCCGGGCACCTCCTGGTGGGCAACGGGGTGACGATGTCGCTCTCGGCGGCCATCGCCGTGCTCATCATCGCCTGCCCGTGCGCGCTGGGGCTGGCCACGCCGTCGGCCCTCATGGTGGGCACCGGTCGCGGCGCCCAACTCGGTACCGTCATCCGCGGCCCGCAGGTGCTCGAGCGCGCTCGGCGCGTGGAGACCGTGGTCTTCGACAAGACCGGCACCCTCACCACCGGACAGATGTCCGTGGCTCTGGTGGAGACCGCCGACGGCGTCACCCGCGACGAGCTGCTGCAACTGGCGGCCGCCGTCGAATCAGGGTCCGAGCATCCCATCGCCCAGGCCATCGTGGCCGAGGTGGAGCGTCCGGGCGCGGTGGTGGACTTCGTCAACGTGCCGGGTCGCGGGGTGCGGGGCGTGGTCGACGGGAGGGCCGTGTTCGCCGGATCGGCGGCTTACATGACCGACCTCGGGCTGGCCCCGGTGGCGTGGCCCGGTGAGCAGGTGGGCAGCGTCGTCGAGGTGGCCGACGAGCAGCGGGTGCTGGGCCGGATCATCGTCGGCGACACCGTCAAGGAGTCGGCCGCGGCCGCCATCCGCGAGC
>DATITN010000074.1:0-6693 GCA_035467795.1 Arachnia sp.
CGGTGAAGGGCTTCGCGCCAGACGAATGGAAGAAGGATGCGTTCGGCAACAAGGTCTATCCGCCCCCACTGCCGATCATGTTCAGAACGGGCGAACTTCTCGTCTTCGTCGGTGAGGAA
Source organism: Arachnia sp. (assembly GCA_035467795.1). Lineage (GTDB taxonomy): Bacteria > Actinomycetota > Actinomycetes > Propionibacteriales > Propionibacteriaceae > Arachnia. The sequence continues at coordinate 120 of DATITN010000074.1, forward strand.
ATGACAGCTCCTCCCGGCTACCTGCAGCGGCTCCAGAAGTGCTATCAGGCATGGCAGAAACTGATGGAACCTATAATCGCGCGTCACCTGACGGCGGTGTCGCCGGGTGAGTCCCCATTCCCCGACCCCACGATCGATGTTTCCGTCCGAGGGTATGCAGAGCGCCTGAACCGGCTGATGCGCACGCTCTGAATGCGATAGGAGCAGGGCGATCATCCGCCGATGCGCAGTCACCGCTTGGATGATCATCTCGTCCTGGACCTTGGGCGTCGAGCCCTCCTCGTTCAGCTGTGCGACTATTTCATCGAGCTGTCGCTCCGTCGTCATGCAATCCGGCTCTTCACAGATGGCGGTGGGTGATGGGGCTGGATTTCGGACGGCCCTGGTGACGTGAAGGGGGGCCCTCGGGTTGGCAGGATGAAGGTGTCAAAGCCACGTCTGAAACCCAAGGGCCCTTGTGCGAAACGCTACCCCACCCTGCCTCGATACGTTCTGCCGTCTGGACCGTCTCGGGCTGTCCGTGACCGCCCAGCGCGTCGAACCCGACCACACCGTGCTGCGCTGCCGCCCTACCACACCGCCATCGCCGTGTCCGGGCTGCGCCGGGCCGGGGGTCCGGCACGATGCTGTGTTGCGCAGGTTGGCGCATGTGCCGTTCGGGTGGAAGCCCACGATCCTGGAGGTGGTGGTCCCGCGGTACCGGTGCTGGCCGTGTCGACGGATCTGGCGTCACAGCATCGCGGCGGCGGCGCCGTCGAAGGGGAAGCTGTCACGCGACGCGGTGATGGTGGCGGTCAAGTCGATCGTGGTCGACCGGATGTCGATTGCCCGGGTCGCGGCCAACCTCGGCGTCGCGTGGAACACCGTTGAATATCCGCCTCGGATGCGATCCTGGCCGCCGGTACCGAGCTGCTGATCGGCAGCGCTGGCCGGTTTGATGGTGTCACCACCGTCGGGGTCGATGAGCACGTCGTGCGCCACGAGGCGCTGTTATAAGCGGCGGTGCGTCCACCGTGAAGACTACGTCGCGGGATGTGCGGTCATCGGCACGATCGACCGCATGACCGGCGACCAGATCCGTGCGACTTGAGCTGGACCAAGTGACAGGCGTGTGGCGGCACCAGCCCCCCCTGGGCAGATCCCATGGCCGCCACCGGGCACTGTTCCGGACCGCCACCGGGCAGTCTTCATGACCGCCCACGGGCAGAAACCGATGGCCATTGACAATCGAGCCCGGCCGGGCCGCGGGCGCTGCGGCTGCTCGCGGGAACGACCTCCGGCGAGGGCCGGTGAGGCCGGTCATGTTGATCGTCTCGTCGCTCTCTGTTCACCGGCGACGGTTCAGCTATACGCTCGTGGATAAGGGATAGGATCGCGATATGGGGGATCGCGACATGCGGCGTCGCACCGTGGCTCTGTTCGGAGTGACGGCGGCACTTGCTGTCGCGGTGGTCGGCTGGAACCGGTCACGGGGCGCTCACCCGGAGCCCCGGATTGGCCGTTTCGCCAACGATGTCGAGTACGCGTCGTGGGGGGATGGTCCCAAGACGATGTTGTGGCTCCAAGGCGGGCCCGGCAGTGACCTGCCGCGCGGTGTTTTCGGCTGGCTCGCGGCGTCGCAGTTCCGGCCCTTCCTCGAGCAGGGCTACACGGTGTGGAGCCTGACTCGCCGGCGGAATATGCCGCTTGGACACACGATCGCCGACATGGCCGACGAAGTCGCCCACGCCATCGAGGAGAAGTTTGGTCGGGTGGATCTCGTCGTCGGCATTTCCTACGGCAGTCTGATTGCCCAATATCTGGCGGCGCGCCACGCAGACCGGGTGGGGCAGGTGGTCCTCGCCCTTTCTGGCGTCCGCGTCTCGGACTGGGGCGGGGATGTCGATCGGCGCTGGGCGGAAGCCAGGGCGGCGGGCCAGTTGGACCAGGCGGGGGCCGTTTTCCTGGAGTACATCCTTGACGGTGACCGGTGGCGTGGTCTACGTCAGCGGCTGGGGCCGTTCTTCGGGCTCATGTTCGGTTCCGAGGAGACCCCGGCGGGAGACCTCCGCGTCGAGGCGGACGCCGAGGTGGCCTTCGACTCCCGTGACGTCCTGCCGAACATCCGCGTGCCCGTGTTGCTCCTCGTCGCGGAGCAGGACCGCGTCTTCCCGGAAGCGATCGCCGCCGAGACCGAAGCCCTCATTCCCGACTGCACCGTGGTCCGCTACCCCGGGAAGGGACACGTGGGCGCGGCGATGAGCGGCCAGATACCGCGGGATGTCCTCGCGTGGGTGAACCGCAGTGAGACCGCCAGCCCCACTCGGTGACGCGCCGTCAGCGGACGGGTTCGCCACGACGCCTCGCAGCCGTCGACCCCCCGGAGTGGTTCCGCGGGAGCCGCGAATCAGTCCTCGCGTCCGCGGAACAGCTCCCGCAAGCGCTCCCGGTGCAGTGCCGCTACGGCGGACAGGTCGATGCCTGCGGGACAGACCTTGACACATTCGCCGTACGTGGAGCAGGGCCCGAACTCCGCCTCCAGCACGTCCATCAGCGCCCGGACACGGCGTCCACGTTCGCGCGACGGCTGCGGCAACAGCGCCAGGTGGGCCAGCTTCGCGCCGGCGAACAGGTGTGCGGACCCGTTCGGGCAGGCGGCGACGCACGCACCACACCCGATGCAGGCCGCGAAGTCGAGGGCGAGTTCGGCGTCCGCGTGGATGACAGGCAGCGCGTCGGCGTCAGGGGCCTTGCCCGCGTTCACCGCGACGTGCCCACCAGCGGTGATGAGGCGATCCAGCGCTGAGCGGTCTACCACGAGATCGCGGACGACAGGGAAGGACGCCGATCGCAGCGGCTCGATCCGCAGCCGTGTGAGGTCGCTGAAGGAGCGCAGGTGCTGGCGACACGACGGTGTCCGTGGCACGGGACCATGGGGGACGTCGTTCACCTGAACACCGCAGGCCCCGCAGATTCCCTCTCGACAGTCCGACTCGTAAGCGACAGGCTCGCCTCCTGCCGATGCGATCTGCTCGTTGAGCAGGTCGATCACGTCGAGCAGCGACAGGTGAGGTGTGAGGCCGTCGAGTTCGTGGCTCTCCCAACGTCCTGACGTGTTGGGGCCCGCTTGCCGCCAGACGTCGATGGTGAGCTTCATCGGTAGTCCCTCTCCTGCAAGGCAACCGCGGTGAACCGCAGTGGCTCAGCGTGCCGGATCGGCAGTTCGCCGTGCTCCCACGCCGAGGTGAAGCACCAGTTCTGGTCGTCGCGCAGAGCCTCGCCGTTCTCCGTCTGGAACTCCTCGCGGAAATGCGCGCCCGCGGACTCGTCCCGGTCCAGGCCATCGACACACATCAGGTGCGCGAGTTCGATGAAGTCGGCCACCCGTCCCGCGGACTCCAGCTCCTGGTTGAGCCGGTCGCCCTCGCCCGGTACGCGCAAGTCGTTCCAGAATCGGGCCCGCAGCTCAGCCACTCTCTCCAGCGCGCGGCGCAAGCCAGCGCCCGACCGCGTGACGCCACACCCCGTGTAGAGGATCTCGCCCAGCTCCCGGTGGAAGGTTGACGCCCGCGTGGTGCCTCCGCATGCAAGCAGTTTCTGCACCCGGGCCTGTACCTGGGTGACTGCAGTGGACGCGACGGGGTCATCCTGGGTCAGGTGTTGCTGCCGCAGGACACCGGACAGGTAGTTCGGTACGGACAGCGGTAGCGTGAACCAGCCGTCGACGCAGGCCGAGAGGAGCGAGTTCGCACCCAGGCGGTTGGCGCCGTGGTAGCCGTAACCAGCCTCCCCGCCGACGAACAGGCCGGGAATGGTCGTCATCAGGTCGAAGTCGCTCCACAGCCCCCCCATGGTGAAGTGGGCGGCGGGGGCAATCCGCATGGGTTCGGCGTAGGGGTCCTCGCCGGTGACGTCTGCGTACATCTCAAAGAGGTTCCCGTACCGCTCCGCGATCGTGGCGCGTCCGAGGCGCTCTATGGCGTCGGCGAAGCCGAGGTAGACCGAGTTGTGCAAGGGCCCGACCCCGCGGCCGGCCTCGATCTCGCGGCGAGCCGCGCGGGAGGCGATGTCACGGGGGGCGAGGTTGCCGAAGGCGGGGTACTGACGTTCGAGGTAGTAGTCCCGTTCGGCGTCCGGGATGTCGTTGGGGGCACGCTCGTCGCCGGGGCGGGTGGGCACCCATAGTCGCCCGTCGTTGCGGAGGGACTCGCTCATCAGCGTGGTCTTGGACTGGTGGGGCGCATCCACGGGCAGGGCGGTGGGGTGGAACTGGACGAACGACGGCGATGCGAGGTGTGCGCCGCGCAGGTGGGCTCGCCATGCGGCGCTCGCGTTGGAGTTCCGCGCAAGCGTGGACTGGTAGAAGACCGAGCCATAGCCACCGGTGGCGAGCACGACGGCGTTGGCGGTGTGGGCGCGGATATCGCCGGTGACCAGGTCACGCGTGACGATGCCCTGGGCGCGTCCGTCAGCGACAATCAGGTCGAGCATCTCGTGGCGGGTGAACAGGCGGACTCGGCCGGCGTCCACCTGCCGAAGCAAGGCCTGAGTGGAGGCGACCTGCAGCTGTTGCCCGGTCTGCCCCCGCGTGTAGTAGGTACGAGACACCTGGACGCCGCCGAACGACCGGGTGGCGAGCGCGCCGCCGTACTCGCGCGCGAACGGGGCTCCAAGCGCGTTGAGGTGGTCGATGACGCGGGGTGACTCCTGCGCGAGTCGGAAGCAGTCGGCCTCCCGGCCGCGGAAGTCGCCCCCCTTCACGGTGTCGGTGACGAACCGGGCGAGAGAGTCATTGTCGACGGCGCGGGCGCGCGAGGCGTTGATGCCACCCTGAGCGGCGACGCTGTGGGCCCGCCGAGGTGCGTCGTGAAACGTGAAGCAGTCAACGGGGTAGCCGAGCTCGGCCAGCGCCGCCGTGGCTGCGGCCCCAGCCAGGCCCGTGCCCACGACGATGATGCGGAGACTGCGGCGGTTCAATGGCGAGACCAGTCGGTACTCGAGCTTGCGCGCGGCCCACGCGTCCGCCGGGGGGACATCCGGCAGCTTGGGGTCAAGGTCGGCGCCGAGGCGGCGGAGGGCATCAAGGGTCATGCCAGTATCCCCAGCCACACGGCGATCGGCAGCGATGCGTTACCCAGAGCGACAGTCAGTGAGAGAGCCCAACCAACGGTCAGCCAGAACGCCCGGGTGCGGCGTCCCGTTACCCCGAGGTCACTCGTGGTGCTCCACAGGCCGTGGGCGAGGTGCAGCGCCAGCACCAGCATCGTGACGAGGTAGAAGGCGCCCGCCAGCGGACGGGCGAGGCTGGCTACCGTGTTCTCGAACGCGAAGGACGCCGTTGCCGTACCCGGCTGGTACGTGGCGGGGCCGGCGATGCCGAGAGTGAGGTCCAGCAGGTGGAAGACGACGAAAGCGAGCAGGACGATTCCGGATACGGGCATGGTGCGCGCACCCCAGGCCTGGTAGGCGCGCCGACGGTGCGGACCGCGGAACCGGCGTCCGCGCCGCCAGAGGATGACCGAGGCTCCGACGTGGAGCACGAGGCTCACCACGAGGACGATCCGGAGGATCCACAGCAGGCCCTCGTGCGGTAGCAGCGGGTAAAACGCGTTGCGAAGCCAGTACGAGTAGCTGTTGTAGCCGTCTGCGCCGCCGAAGGCCTTGAGATTTCCGATCATATGGACCGCGACGAATGCGGTGAATACCCACCCCGTTATCGCCATCGTGACCTTGCAGGCGAACGTCGACGGCCTGCCTCGCCGAGTCACACCGGTGGGGTGGGGTTGGGTCGTGGTGGTCATGGCGTCACCTCACAGCCATCCTAAGTGGAACCCCACCGGCCCGCTCAGGTTCAGCACGCGAACGTCCGACGACTATCCAGATCCTTCGTCCGCCTCTTGTGACCTCGAACCGACCCGACCCGACCCGTCAGCCCAGCGCCGCCAGGTCCCCGAGGAAGGAGTTGGCCCAGTCGTCGATGGTGTGCGTCTTCACCTGCTTCTTCAGCGCACGCATGCGGCGCTGCCGGGAACGCACAGGGTCCGTGGCCGCCTGCATCAGCATCGCCTTCATGCCGTTGAGGTCATAAGGGTTGACGATGTAGGCCTGCTTGAGCTCCAGTGCTGCGCCCGCGAACTCGCTCAGCACAAGAGCTCCGCTGGTGTGGGGGTGGCACGCGACGTACTCCTTGGCCACGAGGTTCATCCCGTCACGGAGCGGGGTGACCACCATGACGTCGGCTATGCGGTACATGGCCGCCATCGTGGCGCGGGGGAAGCTGGCGTGGCGGTAGACGATCGCTGAGCGGCCGACGCCTCCGACGCCCGAGTTGATCCGACCCACAAGCTGATCGATGTCGTCTCGCAGACGCTTGTATTCCTCGACGCGTTCACGCGACGGGGTGGCCACCTGGACGAAGACAACATCCGACGGATCCAGCTTGCCCTCCGCAAACAGCTCGCCCATCGCGCGGACCCGCGGCCGGAGACCCTTGGTGTAGTCCAACCGATCCACTCCCAGGAAGACCAACTTGGGGTGCCCGAGCTCGTCGAGCAGCGTTTCGGCCTCCGCGATCACCTCCGGCGAGGCGGCCAGG
>DATITN010000075.1:0-22687 GCA_035467795.1 Arachnia sp.
GAGGGCGGCTGGCACCACGTCGCCGTTGTTGGCGATCAGGTAGTCGCGCGACTCGCGCCGCAGCTTGGGCCACCACTCTTCGATGTTCATGTCCACATTGTCGACCAGCGCCGCGGATCGAGGGGCCAGTGACCCGAACTCGCCGCGGTGGCGCGTCGGCGAAGAAGGCTGCAATGTCCATCGATGAACGCCCCGTCGCGGCGTGTGGCGGGGTGAGGACGGTTACCTCATGCAACAAAGAAGGACTCCGGGAGGGTCCTGAGCCTCACGCCGAGCTGCGGCCACACCCCCTTCGGTTGCGGACACCCACGTCAAGAAATGCCCTAGCCAAAGCGCAGTAGCGCGAGGTGGTGGGCCGGACAGGAGCGCGGGTCCGATTGGGGCGGCGATTGTCTGGCTAAAAGTTGACCTTCAAGAGTGACCCCTCCGCCTGCTAGCGTCGGAATCGGGTTCCTGCCTTGGCTGTAACCCGAATTGACGGTCGCGTTTCACACCCGGGGGGGGACCAACTCATGGCTGAGTCGTACTATCTGGGAATTGACGTGGGCACGGCCCGCGTTGCGGCCGCAACAGCGCGGCCAACCCACGACGGCAGCGTGGTCGTCTCCCATGTGACCCTGGGCCACCGCAACGACAACGCGCCCGCGGTGGTGTTCGTCACCTCGCACGGCGGCCTGCTCTTCGGTGACACGGCCGAGCGCCGCGGCCTCGCCGAGCCCGAGCACCTCGTGCGCGAGTTCACCCGCAACGTCGGCGACGACGTGCCCCTGTCAGTCGGCGGTCACAGCGTAGATGCCCCCCATCTACTCGCCCAGACGGTGGCCTCCGTCGTCGCCGCGGCCACGGAGTCCGAGGGCACGGAGCCCGCCGGCGTGACCGTCACCTTCCCCTCCTCCTGGGGCCCCCACCGCACCGGCCTGATCCGCTCGGCCCTCAGCGAGGTCGGTCTCCCGGATGTGGCGTTGATGTCCGAGGCGGAGGCGGCAGCCCGCAACTACGAGGCCACACACCCGCTCGAGCCAGGCCGATCCGTCGTGGTCTACGACCTCGGCGGCACCACATTCCACACTGCCGTCACCCGGAAGGGGAAGGACGGCTCCCTCTCTCTCGTGGGCCAGCCCTCCGGCCTGGACAACCTTGGCGGTGCCGACTTCGACGACCTCGTCTTCCGTCACGTCCTCCGCGGCTCCGGCGCCGAGGGAATGGACCTGAGCAGCCCCGAGACCCGCGACGCGCTGATCCAGTTGAGGCGCGAGTGCGTGGATGCCAAGGAGGCGCTCTCGTTCGACACTGAGGTCACCATCCCCGTGCTGCTGCCCCAGGTCTCCACGAAGATCCGCCTGACCCGCTCCGAGTTCGAGGCCATGATCGACGAGCACCTGGACCGCACCGTCGGCGCTCTGGACGACGCCGTCGAAGGCGCCGGGGTGGACATCTCGGACGTGGATGCCATCGTGCTGGTGGGTGGATCCTCCCGCATCCCGCGGGTGGCGCAGCGGCTCTCCGAACTGTTCGACCGCCCCATCATCGTGGACCAGGACCCCAAGTCCTCCACTGCGATGGGCGCCGCCAGAGGGTCGCTGTTCAGCCATGTCGCGCTGCCCCACCCGTCCACCGCGCTCGCCGTCCGGAGCGACGGCGAAGTGGCCCGCATCGCGGATGACGAGGATGACGACACCGCGGTTGTGGCCATCCACGAGGCCGCCGCGGCAGAGCCCGTCCCGCGGGTCAGATGGTGGTCCGGCCTGGCGCTGGCTGCGGTGGCGGTCACCGGCCTCGTGATGATCGGCGGCACCCTGCTCAGTGAGCTCACGGCCGGCGACGAGGGGTCCTCCCCGCGGGCCGCGGCCTTCCAGGCGCCAGCGACGCTGGGTCCCAGCGGGAGCTCGTCCGCGCCCGAGACGTCCACGGCCTCCGTGGCCGGGCAGACCCCCGCGCCCGCTGCCCCGCAGGATCAGCAGCAGCAGCAACAACCACAGCAACAGCAGCAGGTGGTCCAGCAGGATCCGATCATCCAGCGCGAGACCGAGACGGTGGAGAAGTTCATCACCACCGAGACGCGCACCACCGTCACCGCGACACCGCCGGCCGGCGCGCCCACCACTCAGCGGCCCGCACCCACCACGCCGACGCCGACGAAGACGACGGCCACCCCCACTACGCAGGCGCCTGCCCCCACCACCCAGGCGCCCGCGCCCACCACCCAGGCTCCGCCACCCACTACCCAAGCCCCCCCACCCACCACCCAGGCTCCGCCGCCGACCACCCAGGCACCCCCGCCAACCACCGCGGCCCCGGATCCCACCACCCCGGCCCCGGATCCCATCCCCACCACGGAAGATCCCGCGCCGGTCCCGGTCACGGAGGACCCCACTCCCGCGTCTTCGCCGGAGTCACCGCTCTCGGCCACGCCTGACCCAGTCACAGCGCTGTGATCCAGACGGGGGCTCCGGGCGAGCCCATCGATTCCGTGACGCACTTCACCGGCGCTCAGCATGCCTGGCGTGAGACCGCAGCGTTGGCCAACCCGTCGGGGCCGGTGCGCGCCTTCGTGGTGGGGACGGCCGGCTCCGGCAAGTCCACCCTGCTGAGCCAGCTCCAGGAGCTCCTCACTCTCCGAGGGGTGCCCAGCACCCAGCTCGACGCCACCACGGACATCTCGGTACTCCCGCCCACAGAGGTGCTGCTCGTCGACGACCTCCACCTCGTCGACGACGAGCGGGCCGGGGCCCTCCTGGCGCGGTGCGCCACCCGGGACGCCTCCGTCGTGGTGGCCAGCCGGCCGTGGCGACACTCCAGCCTTGCCACCGACATCGCCCGCCACCTGGAGCGCAGCGCGCCCCCCATCGTGCTGGGTCTGGTGACGCTGGCGGATGTCACCGCCTACCTGGGAGACCGCGGGCAGACCGTCGAGCAGGCGTGCCTGGACCACATCCTCACCCTCACCGGTGGCGTGGGGTGGCTGGTGTCGAAGGCCCTGGCAATCCATGAGTCCGGACCGTGCAGGGACCCGCAGCATCAGGACCTGATCCGGGACCTGGAGGCACGCATCCTCCACCGCCTGGACACCGCGGAGGAGCCGCTTCGACGGTGGGTTGAGCTCAGCTGCGTGGGCGGCTTGGGCGACGGGTTCTTCAGCGACGATCTGTCCGCAGATGATCGCATCGCCGAGGCATACGCCGAGGGCCTCCTGCTGCGCAACGGAAGCCCGGTCCCGGTGGTGCGCTCGGCCGTGGAGGGCGCCCTTCCGGCGTATCGGGTCATGGCTCTTGGCGCCGTCGGCCCTGACACCGACGGCGTGGCGGGCCCCGACGTGCTGCTGCGACGGGCGCTCGCCGCGTGGCACGCGGGCGCGCTGGACCAGGCGTCCTCCCTCCTGGACGCCCTGCTGGCCGAAGACGCGGTCCCGGACGGGGCGGCGGATGTCGCGGCCGCGGTATGGGCGGCCAGGGGGCTGATGGCCACCGGCAGCAGCGTCTACTCCGCCCTCCCCCCGGACGGCCCGTCCGCGCAGGTGAGGGCCGGGATCGCCCACGTCGGCTCCGGCGCGCCGGACCAGCTGATGCCCTCACCCGAGACGACGGCGGAGCCCGGCCAACCTGAGCCCCGTCGCTCCGCGCCGTGCACGCTTGACATCGCACTTCAACTGCTCGACGAAGGGCTGCGGGCGTCGCTGCAGCCCTCCCCGCCGTCGTCAACCGTCACCCGCCTGGTGCGCGCCTCAGAGCTGTACACCTCCTCGCACGCCACCGATCCGCTCCCGGAGCTGCCGGCCGTGATCGCGGCGTCGGTGGCGCTCGGCGCCGGTGAGCTGTCCACTGCCCAGCACGTCATCGACGCGGCCGTCGCCGGCGGTCAAGGTGGCCGGTGGGCCCGGCGCCGGTTGCTGCTGTGGCAGGCCTTCGTGGCGCTCCAGGGTGAGCGCCCGTCAGAGGCGCGGGCCTCGGTCGAGGAGGCGATGGCGCTTCCCACCCCTGTCTCGCCACGGGATGAGTTGCTGCGGCAGACCATCCTGGTGACGCTGGCCCGGCGCTACCAGGACCTCGCGGCCCTCGAGGCCACCTGGGCGGAGGCTCACGAGGGGGTCCGCCACGTCGACGTGGACCTCTACACCCTGCTCCCGTTGAGCGCGCTGGTGTGCGCCGCGGCGCGTGTGGGTGACTCCACCACCTTGTCGTCGCACTTCGCGCAGGGCATGGAGCTCCTCAGGCGCCTCGGATCGCCGCCGCTGTGGTCGCTGCAGCTCAGGTGGGCGGCAGTCCAGCAGGGCATCCTTCTGAACAAGCCCGAGCTGCTCGGGCCTCACGCCAAAGCGCTGGTGGTCGCGTCGTCGAGCTGCCGGGTGGCAGACGTGATGGCCCACGCCGGCGGGATCTGGGTTGCGGTGCTGGCCGGGAACGTGGAGCCCGACGGCGTGGAGGAAGCGGCCAAGGCGCTGTCCACCATCGGACTGGCCTGGGACGGGGCCCGCCTCGCAGCCCACGGCGCCGGGCGAGCGACGGACCGCCGCGTCTCGGCCCGGCTGCTCACCGTGGCCCGCCAGCTTCACCCGACGGCGGAGGAGGCGCGGCGGTCCGAGCCCACCTCCCACACCTCCGATGCATCGAGCGCTGCCGAGGGATTGCCGCTCAGCGACCGCGAGTTGGACGTGGCTCTGCTGGTCCTGCAGGGCAAGACCTACGCCGAGATCGGGCAGACCATCTTCATTTCGCCGCGCACCGTCGAGCACCACGTGTCGCACATCAAGCGCCGCCTCTCGGTCACCAGCCGCTCCGATCTGATCGCCAAACTGCGCGTCGTGATCGACCCGTCACGGCACCAGGTCCGATCGGAGCAGAGATGACCACGCACCCCCTAATGACCTACTCCGGGAGTGGGGGAAAGCCCCGATGCCTTCCCGCCATCCCACCCCGTAGTTTGAAAGCCAGCGCCATCCGACCCTTGAGGAGACAGCCATGACAACCCCTTTGGTGACCATCGCTGACGCGCTGATTGAGTTCATCCTCAGTCTGCTGCGAGACCCGAACGCCGCTGCGGAGTTCGCAGCAGCACCCGAAGAGACACTGGAGAGAAGTGGTCTCGGCGACATTTGTGGAGAGGACGTCAGGTCGGTGGTGCCGGTCATCGTGGACCACCCGGACGTCATGCCCAGGCCGCCGGCCCCGCAGCCCCCTGTCGTCATCGTCAACCCGCGCCCGCCGACAGTGGTGGAGGAGATCACCCGGGTGGCAAACAACTTCCACATCGACAACCGTTCCACCATCGTGGACCAGTCCGTCAACCAGAGCATCTGGGCGGAGGGTGATGTGCTTCAGGTCTTCGACCAGGAGACCGTCCTCGCCGTGGGCGACGCATCGATGGCAGCCGGCAACGACGCCACGGTTGATTCCTCGCACAACGACACCACCATCGGAGACGTCTCCATCGGCAACACCGAGACCAACGTCGAGATCGACGAGTCCTTCAACGACGAGTCGCTGACCGCCGACGTGACCCTCAACCAGTCGGCGGAGAACTCGTTCAACGAGGCTCCCGTCAACGTCGAGGTGGACACCGAGATCGACGATTCCTTCCAGAACACGGAGACCACCGTCGTCGAGACCGAGATCACGACCACCTCGGTCGAGGCTCCCGAGCCCGCGGCTATGGCGGCCCCCGAGCCCGAGCCTATGGCGGCCGCGGTCATGGAGGTGCAGTACGAGGAGCAGCCCACTGAGGACTACTCGCAGTCTGACGAAGATGACTACGCCGATCCGGACATCGAGGACGGGCTCTAGAATTGAGTCGCATGACCGACGAACGCCCCACGGCCCGCCCGTTCCCCACCGGAACGGGCGGGCCAACGGCTGATCCCGGGCGCAAGCGCCCCGAGCGCCCTGCCCTGGACAACGCCAATGCCGCCCCCGTGATTGTCAAGCAGCCTCCACCCTTCTCGATCCGGGTGACCCAGCTGCTGTGGGTGTTGGGTCTCGTGGCCGGCTCCGTCGCGGTGGTCTACTACTTCGTGGTGCGCGAGGACCAGCTACCGCTGATCATCGAGGCAGTCCGCGGCGTCGACGGCTCCCGCCAGGACAGCACCTACGCCACGGCGGCAGACATCATCTACTGGTCTGCCTTCTGGGGCCTGGTCGCTCTGCTCCTCATCCAGGTCACGCTGCTGGTGTCCTTCATGAACCGCAAGGACGGGGCCAGGTGGTGGATGTTCTTCACCGTGCTTGGCCAGGCAGCGTTGTACCTGGTGGCCAACGAGCTCGTCGCCGAGGGGGAGCACGGAGAAGTCCTCCGCCAGATGTTCGGCGTGCAGGGCGCGCTAGTGCTGCTCGCCATCCTGGTGAGTACCTTCCCCGGAGCCCTGCGCTGGACCGCCCGCAAGCACGACGTCCGCAAGGGCGTCGTCGGGTCCCCCGGCGCCGAGATCTGAGGCCAACGCCTCCAGGCTCCGGATCACCACCCGACACACCTCGACGCCGGCCCGCTCGGTGAGCGGGGAGTGACTCTTGGCCCGCCACCTGTCCAGTTCCTGCGTGAGCCGCTCGGACAGGGCGGGCCCGTGGGTGTCCTCGGGCAACCCGAGCCGAGCCGTCGTGGTGGTTCCGTTGGCTCCGACGATGCGCTCGGCCGCGGCCGCCTCGGCCGCGGAGAGCGGGAGTCCAGACACTCTGGCCTCGGACAGCAGCGACAGCTCGCGAAGACCGTGCGCGGTGGCCTGGATCCGCTCGATCCCGCCGAGGATGGGGGAGGCGCCGTCGCGCGGGTTCTCGCGCAGGAGTTGGGCGAGGCCGTCGAGGACTGCGCGCACCTTCAAGGCCTCTGCGCGGGCGCCGAAGTGCAGGCTGATGAAGCTGCCGAGGTCATTGAGTCCGCTGTACTCCACGAGCCGTTCGGTCAGCTCTGCCGAGTTGGAGGCCCCCGCCCTGATCATCGAGATGGCCAGCCGCACGCCGAAGATCCCGAAGCGGGCCAGGAGTCGGCGTCGGACCTCCTCGTTGGGGGAGGCCACCTGCTCAGGCCGCACGAACCGGTCCGCCGACACCAGGAGCTTCTCCCGCTGCCCGCGCTCAAGATCGGCCAGCGCCCGGAACGCGGCGAATTCGTCCTCCCTCAAGGTGCGGGCACCCTCGGCCACCAGACCGGCGACGGGCAGCACCGCCAAAGCCAACGAGGCCAGGTCCCCGTGCTGCTCGTAGCGGCGGGCAACCTTGCGGGCCGAGAGGAGGGAATCGATCCGCCCGGAGCCGATCTCGTCGGCCCGCGACAGCACGGCCACGGCGTTGACGGTCTTCGAGGCGCCGGCAGCAGTGTCGCGGAAGGCCTCGAGGAACTTGAGATCCGACGGGTGGAGGTGGCGCAGCAGGTAGACGATCGCGTCCGCCGACGAGGGCGCATTGTCCGGCGTGAGGAAGGCCGCGGACCGGGCCGAGACGTCGTGGGACAGGGACTCGATCCCGGGGGTGTCGATGAGGATCAGTGAGCGCAGGACCCGCGAGGGCCAGCCCACGTCGATGCGCTCCACCTCGTCCGGGCGCAATTCCCCCAGATCCAGGACCAGCTTGCCGTGGGCGCGGGTGATCGGCAGCCTGCGGGGCTCGCCGGAGCGCGGATGGAGGGTGACCGACGGGGTGTCCGAGTACCGGTACCAGGTGACCACCCGGGTGCATTCGCCGGCGTCGGTGGGCGCGATCTGCTCGCCGAGTATCGCATTGAGCAGCGTGGACTTGCCTGCCTTGACGATCCCCGCGACCGCAACCCGGAGGGGTTCGGCCAGGCGCGTGCTCAACCCGTCGATGGTCCCGATGGCCGGGCCGTCGCCCTCGTACAGGCGACGCGCCGCCACCAGGAGGTCGACGGAATCCTCGTAGGCCCCTGACCTCACCGGCCGAGCACCTCTTTGACCCGCATCTGCGGCAACTCCGGCAGCTGTGCGCGCACCTTGTCCAGCTGGCGCAGCTGGGTCTGAAGCTCAAGCACCCTCTTGTCACGCTTCTCCGAGTAGGTGCCGGCCGACTGCTTGGCCGACATCACAGCCTCAGTGAGCGAGCGGTGCAGTTGATCCGCGATGGCACCGAAGTGGTCGCGTGCGGTGCGCTGGACGATCCGCAGGCGGTCCTTCAGCTGCTTACCCACCTGGAACGTCACTTCGTCGATGTAGCGGCGCACGATGCCCTTCGCTTCGAACCGGCGGCGCACGAGTCGGGAGTTCATGTCCTCGCGGTAGGCCCTGCGGCCGACGAGGACGCCCGCGAGCAGCGACAGCGGGTTGATCAGCGTCATTCCGATCAGGCCGGTGGCGAGACCCACCATGAGGACGCCGCCGTACGAGCCGCGGACCCCGATGTAGATCTTCTCCACGGCCCCGAGCTGGCCGGTGTGATAGTCCGGGATCTCCTCCACCGCGTCGAGCACGCCGTCGGTGGCGCCGACGGCGATGATCGGCAGCGACGTCTCGTCCTGGATGAACAGGTCCGCGATCTCCTCGGTGAGTGCCTTGCCCCGCTCGTCGGTCCAGACGAAGGTCTCGGACACCGCGGCGGCGACGCGCTGGTCGATCCATTCGGCGATCTGCTCCCAGATCGGCCCGGGATCGCCCTGATCGATGGCGTCCTCCGCCTCGCGTTGCACCCGGCGCAGACGGTCCCGCAGATCGTGCTCCATGTCCGAGATGAGGTCCGCCACGCCGTCGCCGAGGGCCACCTGCCAGCGCGACGACCGGCCGCGGAACTCGTCCGCGCGTGCCTTCGCCTCCTCCAGCTGAAGGATCAGCTGCGGGGTGGCCTCCGGGTTGAGCAGAGCGGTGAGTTCAGTGCGGGCGGCCATCGTCATCTGGTCCACCACGAACAGAAGATCGTGCACCGCGCTGCGGGTGTTGATGACCTCCGCCCGACGCAGCACGTCGAGGCGCAGGTGGGAGACCAGGTCCGGGAAGCCGGATTCGTTGTTGAGCTCTCGGTCCTGCTCCGAGGCGGCGAGCAGCCGCAGGTCGCTGGAGACCGAGAAGAGGGGGAGCTCGCCGATGCCCTCGAGGTGCCCCTTGTCGATGCCCTCGATGGTGCGCCAATCCGGATACAGGTCCGTTTTCGCCAGGACCGCCGCCACGTTGGGCGAGATGCGCATCGCGTGCTTGAGCAGCTGCACCTCGGGCTCCGTGTACTCCTGCGAGGCGTCGGAGACCATCAGCACGGCGTGGGCCGAGGACAGCGCGGACAGCGTCGTCAGTGCTGAGTTCGAGTCAAGGCTTCCCACGCCGGGGGAGTCGACCAGGCGCAGACCGCCCCTGAGGATCTCCCGCGGCAGCACCACCTCGGCCGAGACGAGGTGGCGTTCGTTGCCGGGATTGCCGAGCTCCGAGACGTACTGGGCCAGCTCCTCGAAGCGGATCGGTTGCCGCTGGATCTCCGACTTGCCGCCGTGGGGCTCCGAGCGCACCAGGATGGTCGCGGCGGGCAGCTCGCCGTAGCCCACGGCGGTGGGGACGCTGGTGGCCACGTCGTCGTCGATGGGGCAGACCGGCGCGTTGACCAGGGCGTTGATCAGCTTGCTCTTGCCCTGCTTGAACTCGCCCACGACGATCACGCGCACCTCGGGGTCGCGGAGGCGGGCGCTGGTCTGCACGAGACGCTCGGACAGATCGCTGCGGCCGCCGTTGGCGGCCATCCTGCCCATCGTCTCCACCAGCCCGATCAGTTCCTTCTGATTCGGGAGCACCACTGCACCCTCGACTTCACCCGCAGCCGGATCACTCATTCGGGTTCCTTCCCGCGCTCGGTATCGGTTCCTTCATCGTAGGCCACCCCGGATCACACGCCAGTTGCCCGGCCACCGCGAAGGTGACCGGGCAAACGGCGTGTGAGGGTGTGATCAGGATCAGAGCTCGACCTCGACCTCGCCGCCCGTGGTGGCAGCGCCGGGGCTGAAGATGTTGCCCTCGTTCTCCCACTCGAAGGAGTTGAGTTCGGTGACCTCGTTGGTGAACGAGTCCTCGATCTCGACCTCCACGTCCAGGTCCGTGGACTGGTCGTTGAAGGAGTCCTCGATCTCCATCTCCCACTCGTAGTCGTTGTCCACCGAGTTGTCCTGGAACGAGTCGTTGATGCGGGTGTCGATCCAGGTGTTGCCGATCGAGATGTCGCCGAGCTCGATGCTCATGGAGGAGTTGTCGATGTCGATGTCGTCGCCGGCTGCCATCGAGTGATCCCCGAAGGCCACGTTGGCGGTCTGGCTGAAGTCCTGATCCACGTTGCCGCCGGCGTTGATGACCTGGTTGACGGACTGGTCGAGGTTCATCGAGCGGTTGTCCAGCTCGAGGTCCGCGCCGCCGCCGTGCCCGTAGGCAGCCTTGCCGCCGAGCATGCCACCCATGCCGCCGAGGTTCAGGTCGCCGACGTTGGTCTGGTACTGGCGCACGCCCACCGTGGTGGAGTTGTCGTTCAGGGTCTGGGTGTTGAACGAGCTGGTGATGTTGAACGAGTCCTGGGTCTTGACCGAGTTGTCGGTGTTGAAGGAGTCCTCGATCTCAACCTCAACGTCGAGGTCCATGTTGTCCGAGTTGTCGTTGAAGGAGTCCTCGGCGTCGTTCTCGACGGAGTTGTCCACCGAGTTGTCGGAGTTGTCGTTGAAGGAATCCTCGGCCTCGTTGTTGAAGGAGTCCTCGGCGTCGTTCTCGACGGAGTTGTCGTTGAAGGAATCCTCGATCTCAACGTCGATCTCAGTCTCGATCTCGGTCTCGGTGTTGGTGGAGTTGTCGGAGTTGTCGTTCATCGAGTCCTCGATCTCGACGTCGAGATCAGCGTCGAGGTTGGTGGAGTTGTCGTTGAAGGAATCCGCAGCGACTGCCTGGAAGCCGTCAGTGTTGGTGTTGTCGTTGGGCATGACCCTTACCTTTCTCTGGCCGCCGATCTGGCGTTGTGAGGTAAGTCTTCATCCGATCGCGGATCCGGGCATCGGGGGTGACCCCGCAAACCCCGTAGGGGATGACGGGGATTCGTGCGGCGGATGGCCGACTGGCTAGGGGATCGGTCCGGAGTCTGAGCCCCCATCAACCGCGGGGGCGCTGATCCGGCTCAGACTCGGCGCCCGGGTCCCAGCGTCGCGGCGATGAGCTGGCCCCGGCCCGACATCGGCATCCGGGCGAACATCCCCCACATTGCGGTGGCGAGCCCGGGGGCGGTGGAGTCCCGCGACATGAAGTCCCGCTGGGCCTGGCCCGGGAGCCGGCCGAAGGCGTCGAACAGGGCCAGCGTCCCGGCCACGTCGAGGCGGAGAAGGGCACGCAGGCCCATCTCGCGGAGAGCGTCCGCGGGCGTGTGGGCGTCGGCCGTGAGGGGTCGACCGGCCGCCAGGTCCCGGGCCAGATCGTCGGCCCGCAGCAGCGAATGGGCCACCGAATACCCGGTCACCAGGTTCCCCCCGCGCCCAGCGGTGCCTACCGCCGTCGTCCCAGGGGGTGCGGTCCAGCCCCGTCCTCGCATCGGGATGCGCACCACCTCCCTGCTCAGCGGATGCTCGACGGCCGACTCCGCCACCCCCCGCGACACCAACCGCGTCCGGAGCCTCGCCCGCAGCTCAGGGATGGGCAGGCCGGGCGAGGCGGCGAGGCAGGTCTCTTCGAGCAGCACCTCACCGGATCCGAGGGGGATGGCGTAGAGGAAGGTGGGGGTGTCGTGCGGGTGGGGATCCTCGGACCAGTCGGTGCGCCAGTCCATCAGCAGCGCCGTCGCCCCCTGGAGGGCCGGCGCCGCGACGTCGGCAGGCAGCACGATCCCGAACGCCGTCTGAGCCGGCGAGGGGTCCTGGGGGATGATCCCCTCGGGCCTCGCGCCGCGCGCGTCGAGCACGACGCGGGCCTCGGCTCGCAGGTCCGAGACCCCGTCGTCGGTCAGCCGCCCGCGCCTCAGCTCCACCCCGTCGAGAGGGAAGGCGGTCTGGAGAGCGGTGTTGTCGAGGACGAGATAGTCGCGGGGGAGGGGATAGGCGCCATGGGCTCGCAGCTCGGGGCGATGAATGCGGGAGCGCACCACTGATTCCGGCAGCGCGCCCAGCTCGTCGCCCCAGATGCCGTAGGTGGGGCCCCAGACGGCCTCGGGGCGGGGATCGACGGCGAGGACGCGCAAGCCGTGGGCCGCGCACCGCGACGCGAGGGAGCGGCCGGCCGGCCCGAGCCCGACCACGGCGACATCAAAGGAGGTGGCGGTCACGGTCCTATCGTTCCATGTCGCGGAAGGCCTCTGCGGTTGCTGTTCCTCTAGAGCGACGCTCGGGAGCCCATGGGCCTCGAGAGCCGATCTGGAGGAACAGCAACCGCAGGCAGGCGTTCTGCCACATCCCACTCCGGATGCTGGTGCGTCGCGACACAAAGAGCCTGGGCGGCCCGCCAAGCCTTAGCTCCGGTCACCAGCCGGAGGTGAGCGACAGGATGCCCCAGAGCACGATCGCCACCACCACACCTGCTACCACAACCGGAAACACGACAGGGATCAGCGTCGCCATCGCCGCAGCAAAGCGTGAGTTCGGGTCTCCATAGCCCCAGGTGTGGACATCGTGGACCGGACGTGATCCGGGGTCCGGCACCGGGACCCCCCGCGAGCGCACAAACACCTCCACCACGTCGCCCCAGTCGTCGGGCATCGATGAAGCCTGATGGTCGAAGGCTGTCTGCTGGACATCGTTCTCGGCTGGCGGTCTGTGCTCCTGCATTGTCACCTCCGGGACCAGCTAGTCCTGGGAGTCGAGGCCGGCGGCCGTGCCGTCGTCGGGCACCAGGCGCAGGCGCGGGGCGGGCTTGGGGGCCGGGGGGATTGTCGCCCCGCCCCAGGTTCCGGCCAGGCCGATCAGCCGATTTGTGCGCTCGTTCAACGCGTCGCGCTTGACTCCGGAGAGCGGGTACGAGGGTAATGGAGCGTCGGCGCCGGGGCCGGCGAGGTCGCCGTAGGGGGTGCCGCCGGAGGTGGTGTCCTGGTAGCTGCCGTGGAAGCCGTTGAGCCAACCGGCCAGCCCCGCCATCGCGGTGCGGAAGCGGATCCAACGGTGGTTGTCCCAACCCCACGTGGGCACCTCCCCGGGGCGATCGCCGGCGAAGGCATTGACCAGCTTCACCGCGCCCAGCCGCCCGCGCTCGGCGAGGTCCGTCACCACCTTCGGCGGCATGGACAGGTTCATGCCGCCCTCGGAGTGGTCGTGGTGCACGGTGACGATGCGGTCGCGGTAGCCCGGCATCACCAGCTGAGCCCCGTCAACCCACTCGCGCGCGGTGTGCACCATCAGGAGCCCGAACGAGACCCAGGACCCCACCCCCTTCGTCGGCAACGGGAACCAGGGGCGCTGGAGGCCGGCGGCGTTGTTGGTGGGCAGGTAGCTGTTCTCGGACTGGTCCTCGGACTTCTCCCGCCCGGGCGGGAACGGCCCGAGGTTGAGCGCGAAGGTGGGGTGCTTGGGCAGCGGGGAGTCGAAGAAGTGCACCGGCAGGTTTGCGCAGAGGCCGCCGTCGGTGAACCACACGCTGGAGAACGTCACCTGGCCGGAGGCGGTGCCCGAGTCGGCACGCTGGTTCTCCGGCAGGGTGTAGTTCACGGCCCACAACCGGACCGCTGAGATCAGCACGGGGAAGCTCAGCGACATGCGCGTGGGTACGATCACAGGCAGGTCGTCCGGGGCGGGCCATGGGTGGAGCGTCCGCCCCTGGTTGTTGCGCGTCTGGGTGGGAGCCCCGCCGTCGCCGGCCGGCGGATGGGCCACCATCCAGTCCACCACGTCGGCGGGGAACAGCTCGCGCATCTCGTCGGGGTCGAAGTAGAACTCCTGTGTGCTCCACGGCATGGCCATGGGCTGGTGGCGGGTGAGGTTCGTCGTCATTACGCGCAACGTCACCCCGCCGCGACGCAGGTCACCGAACGTCAGCGGCTCCGCCCCGGGGGCGCGGCCGGCCAGCGACTGGATCTTCTCGTACAACCACGGGGTGAGCGGCGTGGCGCCGCCCGTGCCCACTCCCTCCATGCCCGTGCACATGCCGAACCCGTCCTCGGCGACCCGCCCGAACGTCCCCAACGCGCCCAGCAGCACGCCCACCGTCGCCCCGATGAGCAGCAGGAGAAGGCCGCCGACGATGCCCGCCACCGACGCGATCCCTTCGCCCAGCGCGCTCACCACCACGAGCACGAGCCCCAGCAGCGCCCCGATCAGCGCCTCTTTCCAGAACGCCCGCAACAGGCCTCCCACCAGGGCGCCCGCCTTGCCGTCCTTCTTCGCGGCCACCGACATCAGCAGGCGGAAGAGAGGCGCAGCGGTCGCCGTAGGTTGGAAGAAGGAGGCGAGCTTGGACTGGCCGTCGGGTCCGACGGAGGCCAGCTCGTCGGGCATGGTGTCGAGCCCCTCGAACCCGCCGGTGTGTCGCCCGAGCTCGGCAGCCGCCGCAGCGGCCGCCGCGATGGCCCCGGCGGAGGCGCCGCCGACGTGGCTGAGCGTGTACGTCTTCGCCAGTTCGGAGACGGCGCGGGGATAGATCACGCCGCTGGTGATGCCGCCCTTCATGACGATGTCGCAGTGCAGCGACGGCGAGGCGTAGGGGCTGGTGGATGCTGCTGTGGTCATGGTCACTCCTGGGGTCCGAAGAGTCTCTCGTGGTAGCTCGCCACCACCTGGCGGCACATGGTGCTGTAGGGGGCGTGGTCGGCGACGAACCGGCTGACCTCGACGAGTCGTCGCTCGTACTGCCTCAGCAGCTCCGGGTCATCTGGGTGCCTGGCGGCGTTGTTGCGCGCCTCGACGACCGACTCCAGATGCGCGATCAGGTCCAGCAGGCGGTCCCGCCGGTTCGCCCGCACGCCGCGACGCTGGAGTGCGCAGACTGTGATGGTGGTTGCCCCCTTGGCGCTGCCGCGCTTGGGCTTCACCCAGCCGTCGTCAACGGTGCCGGTGCCCCACACGAACTCAAGGTGCTTCTCCGGGAAGTCGAAGTAGGGGTGCAGCAGCAGCCGCTTCTCACTCTTCTCCCCGCCCGGGGAGGCGCCGCGTGGGGATCCCGGGGCCAGCGGGAACGCGTTGGCCTTGCCCGCCGTCTTGGCCTGGTCCTCGTTGGGCAGGTCCTGCCGGCGGGGGCTGTTGCAGTCGGTGCACGACGGCAGGAGGTTGGTCCATTCGCTGGCGAGCCAGTAGTAGCCGGGCGGGACGCGCTTGCCGTCGATGGTCACCTCCCCCTTGGGGCGGTAGTGCTCGATGGCCACGGGCTGGGTGGCGGCGTAGAAGGTCTCGCAGTAGGCGCACTTGCCGCCGAAGGCCTCCTCCAGCGCCGTGCGGATGTCGGGGTTCTTGTACGCCTTGTAGCCGTCGTACTTAGCCGCGCCATCCCAGGCCGCGTAGAAGTCCAGGGCGGCCTGGCGCTCCTTGAGGGTCTTCTCGTCCGCAAGGCTGGGCGGCTCCTTGGGCCGCGGCACCCGTCGCATCACGAGCTCCCCGGTAGGTACTTGCCCCACAGCTCGGAGAGTTTGGCGGTCATCTCCTTGCTGCTGGGGGCGACGGTGTCGCCGGTCTCGCGGCGCTGCGCGATGTAGTCGGCGGCCGAGGTGAGCAGCAGCCGTTCCCGCTCGGTGGTGCCGAACTGTTCAAGCTCGTCGAGGCGGGCGCGGACCCGCTCCAGGCGGTCGGTCTGCTCCTTGCTCGGCTTCTTGAGTCCCATGAGGCGGTAGTAGTTCTCCCACAGCTCGGTGACCTCGGGGTCGTCTGTGGAGCCCAGGCCGAAGTGTTCGGAGGTGAGCAGTTGATCGATGCGCATCCCGGTGACCGGAGGCAGGTCGGAGAGCGAGATGACGTCGCCCTCGCTGTTGCGGCGCATGACGACGACCTCGCCGTCGACGATCCCGCGCAGGCACAGCGGGTCGTGGGTGGTGACGATGAACTGGATGCGCGGCATCAGGTTGCGCATGGCGGTGACGATCCGCAGCCTCCAGCGCGGGTGCAGGTGAGCGCCGATCTCGTCGATCAGCACGATCCCCTCCGCCAGCGCCGACTGGGTCCACAGCCGCATGGTGGAGCGCAGGATGTCGCAGGCCATCACCACCATGGACTGGTAGCCGTCGCTGAGCGTGACGATGTCGGAGCGCGTCCGACCCTGCTTGAGGAGCACCTGGTCGTCGTCGCGGAGGAGCTCCGCGTCCTGGTCCAGGGCGAGCATCTCGTGGATGCCGTGGGCCACGTCGTCGAACGTGTCGTCGTCGAGGGACAGCAGCCAGGAGGTGGGGTCGGTGAGGGGGGCGACGGGGTCGAACAGATTGTCGACGCGCACCACCCTGTCGTCGTCATGGGGCGATGGGGTGCGCGGCAGCAGGCGGGTGGCGCCGTAGCCGAGCATCAGCGCGGCCACCGGTTCGGGGCCGGTGAACTCGTGCTCCCCCTTGGCCCACTCGAGCCGGAGCGGCTCCTGGCGCCCGGAGAGGTAGACCTCGACGAGGCCCTTGCGGGCGCCGTCGCGGAGGAACTTGCGGGCGTCGATGCCGAGCGCCCGGCGCTGCTCGCCGCCCATCATGGTGAGCGCGATGGCGTGCAGGACGGAGCTCTTGCCGCAGCCGTTCTCGCCGAGGAGGACCGTCCAGGGGCCGCGCTCGCTGGTGGATTTCGCCAGGTCGATCTCGAGGTCGCGGATGGGGCGGAAGTTGCGGATGACAACGCGCTCGATCCACTGGGTGGCCTGGAAGTAATTGCCACGCTGGGCGCCCGCCATGTTGGAGGTGAGGTCGTAGGCGGGGGCTCCCGGCTCGGCGCCGGACATGGGCGGGAGGTCGGGGCCGGAGAGTCGCGGTGGGGGCGGGGGAGGAGCGGCGGCCTCCGGGGGTGCGGACTGGGCGTAGCCGCCGAACTGGCGGTGGAGGGTGGAGAAGGCGTTGTCGGGGGCCGAGTTGAGGGCGGTGAGGCGGGCCTTGACGAGAAAGTCGCGGTTGAGGGCGAGGATGTCGATGGTGGCTCGGCCGCGGTCGGTCAGCGCCGTGACGGTGCCGTCGGCCTGGTAGCGGAGGTGCTCGTCGGGGTCGTCGTCGAGTGGGTCGAGGAGGAGGGGCTGCTCTGCTGGGAGGCCGTCGGGGGAGGTGGCGCGGGGCCCCGCGACGGGGAACCGGGTGCCGCGGGAGCGGATGCAGTCGGCGCATGCGGGGAAGAGGTTGTCCCACTCGTAGCTGAGCCACCAGTAGGCCTGGAGTGAGACGTCGCCGTCGGTGCCGACGGCCCCCCAGGTGGGGCGGTGATGCGTGACGACGGCGGCGTCGGAGCCCTGCATCTCCAGGCTGCGCTCGCAGTAGGCGCAGGTGCCGTTCGTCATGCCGAGCAACGAATTCAGGATCTCGGGGTCGTGGAGGAGCGGGTCCGGCTCAGGGCCTCGGGACCGCTTCTGCCTCCAGGCGTGCGCGGTTTCCTCGGTGAGCCGGTCCTTGGCCGCGCCGAGGACAGCCGGCTCGGTGGGTCGTCGATGCCACATTGGCGTACCCCCTTGTTGCCGCGATTATCGCCGGGTTGGGCCTGGCTGTGAAGGGGTCGAAAGGAGAGGGTGTGTGGGGACCGGCCGCGGTGCCCGGCGTCGGCATGGTTCAATCGGGCACACCTCGCCACGACCCACGAAGGAGTCCTCATGGCCCGATCCCTGGACGGCCGCGTCGTCGCCGTCGTCGGCTCCACGGGCGTCCTCGGCGCTGAGATCGCCCGGGTGCTCACCTCGCGGGGCGCAACAGTCGTCCGGGCGGGCCGCCGCGGCGACGTCGACGTGGTGGTCGATCTGCAGGACGCCGACTCGGGGGACGCCCTCGTCGCCTACGCCCGCGACCGCCACGGCTGCCTCGACGGTGTGGTGATCGCCGCCGGAGTTGTGACCTTCGGCCCGCTGGCCGACACCGACGACGAGGTGATCGAGGAGGTGTTCCTCACCAACGCGATCGGGCCGCTATGGCTGGCCCGGCGCGTGATCCCGGCGCTGGTCGAGACCCGCGGGTTCCTCGTGCACCTCAGCGGGGTGGTGGCTTCCCAGCCGGTGGCGGGCATGGCCGCCTACTCCGCGTCGAAGGCCGCTGTGGCGGCAGGGCTCGCGGCGTTGGGCAGAGAGGTGCGACGCTCCGGGGTGCTGGTGTGCGACGTCCAGCCGCCCCACACGGAGACCGGGCTGGCCACCCGCCCGCTCGCCGGGCAGGCGCCGGTCATGCCGCGCGGACTCGACCCCGTCGTCGTCGCGGAGCGCGTGGTAGCCGCGATCGAGCACGACGAGGCCCGGGTGCTCGCCGCCGACTTCGCCTGATCGCGCGCCGCGACGTGCTCGCGTCAGCTCTCTGGAAGCCGTCGGCCTCAATGCGTGCAAGTCTGACGACCGATCCCCGAGTAGGCTCGAAAATGCGGTTGCCGTCACACCCGCTCGCAGTCAGCGGTGCCCCGGCGAGGTGCATCGGCAGGATATTCGTCCGTGGTGATGTCGCCCACGCGTTGTCACCCTCGGGTGCACAGAAGGAGGAGTAGATGACTATCGGTGAAGCTCAACGAGACGTGCGCCAGGTGTTCGAGGGTGGGTTCTACGGACAACTGGTGTCGGGGGCGGTGTGGCTGGTGGCCGCGGCGGTGGCAACGTGGTTCGACGGGTCGGCTGCGGTCTTGACGCTCTTCTTCGGTGGTGTCTTCATCTTCCCGCTGACAACCCTGGCCCTCCGACTGTCGGGTCGGGCGGCGTCCTTGCCCGCCGGGCACCCGATGACAGCCTTGGCGATGCAGATTGCGTTCACGGTCCCCATCGGTCTTGTGGTCGTGGTCGCGATGCTCGGCGGACGCACCGAGCTGTTCTTCCCGGCGAGCATGGTCATCGTCGGGGCGCACTACCTCCCCTTCGTGTTCCTGTACGGCATGCGGCTGTTCGCAATCCTGGCCGGGGTCATGGTAGGGGTGGGCGTGGTTCTCCTGTACGTGCCCCTGGTCCCGTCCACCACTGCCGGATGGTTCACCGGCGCCCTGCTCGTCGTCTACGCGTTCCTGCTGCGCGCGTCCGCGCGGTCGCTCGACGGCGCGGCGCCCAGCCAAGGACGCTGACGGCCATCCGTCAGGACCCAGGAGGAGCGGGCTGACACGTGGACACAGCACGACGGCAATCGGGTTTTCACCGCCGCCTCATCGGTGTGGTGAAGGCGGTCGGCGCATCAAAGGCGGCGGGGTCATTCGCGGCGGTGTGGCTAGCCTCCGTCCTCGTTCTCGGCGTCGGAGGGCACGTCATCCCGGTGACCGGCATCGTGGTCGGCCTCATCCTGCTCCTGCTCAGTCTCGTAGTCACTGCAGCCACGGAGCCGGCGCACTCGGTGAGGATCGTTGGGGGTCCCGCACGCCGTCGAGTGTGGGTTCAGCTCGCGCTGGTGTCGGTCTTCATCGCCCTCACTGGATGGAACAATCTCGCCTTCCACAACGTCATCGACGGCGACGCGCGCATCCCAGTGTGGAGCCCGACGGTCTCATTGCTCGAGCGCCTCGGCACGCAGTGGCTCGGTGCGGGTCTCGGCAACTTCGTCGTCAACCCGGTTACTTACGTCGTCATTCCGCTAGCGGTGCTGCTTCTTGCCGGAGCGCGTCCCTCCACGCTTGGCTTCGCCAAGGGGCACAAGGTGGGGCGAGGCCTGCTGATCTGCTGCGCCATCCCGCTCGGATGGTTCGCCTACACCCTGATCACCGGGCAACAGACGATCGTCACGCTCCTGGGTCGTTTCGTGTCGAACTTCATGCAGAACGGCTTCCTGGAGGAGTTCCTGTTCAGGGGCCTGCTGCAGACGCGTCTCCGTCTGCTCGCGGGGCCAGGATGGGCGCTCGTGCTCCAGGCCCTGGTGTTCGGCGTGTGGCATCTCGGGTTGGGCTTCACCACCACTGGTCATGCCGGCCTCCTACCAGCCATCGCCACCACCATCGTTCAGCAATCACTCATGGGACTAGCCCTGGGGGTGCTCTTCGAACGCACCCGCAACCTGCTGGTTCCCTCCGTCGTTCACATCGCCCTCAACAGCATGGGGTGATGACTCTCACCGCCTGTTTGCGGCGGATCAGGGTTTGCCGCACCCTCGGGCGGCCTCGTGGCTCACACTGGTAGCTACTGCTATCCGGAGGGCTTGCCTTGGACCTGTCAGCGTTCTACTCGTTGTTGGCCGGCACCTCGTTCACCCTGGTGGGCCTGTGGTGGGTCGTCGTCCAGAGCCGCCCTGCCTGGCGTGCTGACGCCGACCGTCGCCGCCTCGCCGCCGGGACCTACATCTCCTTCCTGCTCCCCGGACTGATGGCCACCCTCGCGCAGATCAGCCCCGACACCCCGCTGCTGTGGCGCATCAGCTTCGGTAGCTGCGCGCTCGTGGGTCTGTGGTCCACCGTCGGGTTGCTCCGCCGGGAGCGTTCAGCGACAGTGGTGGGCGCGTTTCGGCGGTTCCGATGGGTGGCTGTCGTGCTCTACCTGGCCATCCTCGTGCTCGGCGTCGCACCCGAACTGGCGCGCGCCGCCGGGTTCACCCCGCTGACCGTGGGGGGCGTGCTGCTGGTCCTTCTGGTGGTACTCGCCCACGGCCTCACGTGGGATTTCCTGATGGAGCCAGAGCCCGAGTAGCCGTCCGCCGGTGACTACTGACGCGTCCAGCGCGCGTCCATCACGACGTAGGGCCCCGGCTCGGCATCCTCGATGCCCTCGGGGATGACGTTGCTCATCACCATGCGCAGTTCGGCTCCGTCGGCGAGCAGGTCGATGGTCCAACCCCAGCCGCTGTACTTCATCTCGACGTGGACCCCGCCGTCGACCAGGGAGCCGGTCAGGATGCCGAGGTGCGGCTTCTGGTGCCACGCGTCGATCCAGGCGGCGTTGATGGTGCCGTCGTCGTCTGGGGAGCTGAGCAGCAGAGTGGCCGACTGGACGCCGTCGACGGGGTGCGTCCACTCGTAGCGCAACGACCAGCCGAAGCCGTCGGCCTCGGCCTCAGACGTGGCGGAGGAGGGAGCGGAGGCGAAGTCGTCGGTGGGCATCATCCGGAAGGCGCAGTCGCCGTCCCAGTGGCCGACGTGGGTGCCGAGGGGGTTCATGACGCCGAGTCTGGCACATCGACGCGGCGGGCGGTCAGCGTAGGGTGGCGGTGAAGCCGTGGGAGACGCCGATGCCGCTGCCCCAGGTTCCGCCGATGATCCCGTTGTTGTTGATGCTGCTCGGTGTCGTGACCTGGGCGGTGTCACGCCCGCTCCTGTAGATGGGGTAGGTGAAGGTGCCGCCCGCGCCCGACAGCAGCCATCCCTGCGAGGTGCCGTCGCAGCCGTTGCCGGCCTCGCCGACGATCACCCCGGCGTCGTTGATGGCGTGCGGCTCGGTCCAGCCGCAGGCGTTGACCGGGACCAGCGAACTTGGATCCACGATCTCCGTGAAGGTCGGTGGGTCGTCGGCGGTGAGCACGAAGCCCCTGTTCCGGGTGTCCGGGCCGGGCTCAAACGGATCGACCAGGTACGAGTAGGTGCCGACCATGTCACCGAGATTGTTGATCCCGAAGAGTTGGGTCGAGCCCACCGTCGCGCCGGGGGCGCTGTACGCAGTGAAGTCGCCGCCGCTGGACCGCACGAATCCGTAGTTACGGGTCACGGGGCCGATCTCGTTGCCCTCCGGATCCGTCAACAGGTCTGGACCGACGGTGAAGGAGTAGCCGACAACCACGCCCGAGGCGTTGATCCCCGTCGCGACCGTTCCGTAGCTGATGACGTCTGTCGTGACGAGTGCGGGGTCGTCGAAGGTGGAGAAGGCGTCGCCGACGCGAATGAACCCGTGCTGCGCGCCGTCGCCGGTCCAGTAGGTGCCCGACAGGCTGCCGGAGTCATTGATCGACGTCACGACGGTGCTCGTAGCGCCCGGCACGTCCACGGGTGTGATGGTGGTGACCTTCTTGGTGCGGGTCGCGGTGAAGCCGTGCGTGACGGCACCGTCGGGGGCGACACCGAAATACCCGGCCACCACACCCGAGAGGTTCACTCCGGTGACGTGAGTGTCGTGTGCGTCCACCACAGTGAGGTCTGTGTACGAGGTGATGACGCCTGGCCTCGGCGCAGCCGGGGCGGAACCCGAGGGTGCGGCGAAGACAGCCGCCAAGACGAGTGCGGTACTGATGATGAGGGTTCGGGTGATGCTCATGGTGTCCTCCTGGGATGGACCGAACCACGTGGGGGCCGGGCACCTGCCCACCGGCGAGGTTTGGCCCGTGGCTCCCCGGACTCGACTCAGGGGGCTCGGGCACCATCGCCCGGCGCTTACTGCTCGCCACTCGCCATTTCAGGCTACACCCGCTCAGGCCTCGGCGGTGGTTGCACATCTCGCGAGCACTCGCCGTCCCAGCGGCCGACGTGGGCGCAGAGGGGGTTCATGACGCCGAGTGCGGGCACATCGACATGGCATGGGAGGCTGTGACCTCCTCGTAGCATGGTCCGCATGAGAAGTGGGATTGAAGCGAGATGCTCCGGAGGGGTCCTGAGATGATCCGCGACCGCGACGCCGCCGGTCGCCCCCGCCAGGCCCGCCCGCGTGACGCGCTCGGGCGGCCCCTGCCCTATGGGGCCACGGGTGTTGAGCCGGTGTCGGATGAGCCGTTGCCTCCGTTGGAGTCGGTGGAGTTGGCCAGGAGCCTGGTTGCGGAAGGTCGGCCTTTCGCTGCACATGAGGTTCTCGAGGCTCGCTGGAAGGCCGGCCCGG
>DATITN010000076.1:0-4957 GCA_035467795.1 Arachnia sp.
CGCCGCCATGGAGGCCGCCATCGTGGCGTCATTCGGCGACGGCTCGGTCCTGGCCGGCGGCGTGCTCGCCCTGTCCGCGTTCGGGTCCCTCCTCGGCGGCCTGGCAGCCGGCAACCGCCCCATCACCCGCTGGTCGATGGCGCTCCGCATGCTCGTCGTGGTGGCCGGTTTCTCGCTGGCCACGGTCCTCAGCGGCTTCTGGGGCTTGTCGCTGGCGCTGTTCCTGGCCGGTTTCGGGATCGCGCCCGCGCTGGCTGCGGTGTCGTCGGTGATCGCCGGGAGCGTCCCCTTCTCGGACACGGCCGAGGCCTACGGGTGGATCGGCACCGGGCAACTGCTGGGCGCCTCCGTGGGGTCGGCCGCGGCCGGGATCGCCATCGATGCCTCAGGAGGGCACGGCGGCATTCTGGTGGCGGCGGGGATCGCGGTCTCGGCGGTGCTGGTGGCCGTTGCGTTCCGGGGCGTGCAGCCGGATCTGCGGGACGGCATCGTCGCGGTGGACTAACGCTGACTAGCGCCGCTCCCCGAAGAAGGATTCCAGGACGGCGCCGCACTCGTCGGCGAGGACGCCGGAGGTGACGGTGGGGCGGTGGTTGAGGCGTGGGTCGCGCACCACGTCCCACAGCGACGAGACGGCGCCCGCCTTCTCGTCGAACGCCCCGAACACGAGGTGCCCGATCCGGCTCGCGACGATGGCCCCCGCGCACATCGTGCACGGCTCGAGGGTGACCACCAGGGTGCAGCCGGTGAGGCGCCATTGCCCGAGCGCCTCGGCCGCCCGACGGATGGCCACCACCTCGGCGTGGGCGGTGGGGTCGCCCGTGAGTTCGCGCTCGTTGCCGGCGCGTGCGATCGCTACTCCCGCCGCGTCGAGTACCACGGCGCCGATCGGCACGTCTCCATGCCGCCGCGCAGCCTCCGCCTCCTCCAGCGCGAGCCGCATCGCCTCGTGCCAGCGCGTGCCCAAGCTAGTGGCCGGCTCTAGTCGTCGAAGGCCTCGACGGCGCCCTCGAACTCCGCCGCGACCTTCAGCTTCGCCGCGATCCTGCCGAGCAGGACGTCGGAGTCCTCGTCGTAGTCCGTGGCGATGGCTTCGAGCTCCATCGCCCGCAGACCGCTGGCCGCGTACATGGAAAGGTCTCCGAGTGGGGCCGGATCGTCGTCCTCGTCGGGCATCTCTTCGCCGAGATAGTCCACGACGTCGCGCGCGATGGGCCAGTCGTTGGCCGCCGTCACGTCCGAGAGCAGCACCTCGACGGTGCGTCCCCGCACGCGGCAGATCACGAAGAATTCGCCCGCGACAGAGACCCATCCGTCGGCGCCCGAGTCACCGGGCAGGCGGCCGAGCTGGGTGATGAGTTCGTCAAGGTCGTTGGCGAGGTCCACGTCCATGGGCACCGCGACCGCGCGGCCGTCCTCACGGTAGAGGGCCACCACCAGGTCCACGTCGTCCTCGGTGGCGTCTTCGAGGTCGTCGAAGTCCTCGTCCGAGTCCTCCGAGTCTGCGGAGTCTTCGCTGTCCACGTCGTTGAGGTCGAATGGCTCGGCGTCCTCTTCAAATACGTCCACGGCTCACTCCTTTCGTCGCATGCGCACCCCATCCTTGCATGACTGCCCCCGGGAAACATCCCCAGGGGCCCAACCACTGCACGTCCGGGCCGGATGTGGAAAGGTAAGCGGCGTGGAACTCTGCGTCGTCACCCATCCCCTGGTCGATCACAAGCTGACCCTGCTGCGGAACAAGAACACGGAGCAGCCGGTGTTCCGCAGGCTGGTGGAGGAGTTGGTGACGCTGCTGGCCTACGAGGCGACGCGTGGGGTGCGGATCACGGAGACCCATATCGAAACGCCGGTCACCGCCACCACCGGGGTCAAACTGGCGCAGCCGGCGCCGCTCGTGGTGCCCATCCTGCGCGCGGGCCTCGGGATGCTGGACGGCATGCTGCGGCTCATGCCCACCGCAGAGGTGGGGTTCCTCGGGATGATCCGCGACGAGGTGACCCTGCAGCCGGTGACCTACGCCGAGCGGCTCCCCAATGACCTGTCGGGCCGGCAGTGCTACGTGCTGGCTCCCATGCTCGCCACCGGCGGCTCGCTCGGTGGGGCGGTGCAGTACCTGGTGGATCGCGGCGCGGACGACATCACGTGCATCTGCCTCCTCGCGGCGCCTGAGGGGATCGAGAAGCTGAACCGGCTGCTGGCGGACCTGGACGTCCCCTGCACCCTGGTGGTGGCGGCCGTCGACGAGCGGCTCAACGAGCACGGCTACATCGTGCCCGGCCTGGGCGACGCGGGCGATCGTCTCTACGGCCTGGCCAACTGATCTGCAGGAAGCTATCCCTGGCGCGGTTTCTGCGGATATCCACACATGCTGCGCTCTGCGTA
Organism: Arachnia sp.; assembly: GCA_035467795.1. GTDB lineage: Bacteria > Actinomycetota > Actinomycetes > Propionibacteriales > Propionibacteriaceae > Arachnia. Next base: position 2,386 of record DATITN010000076.1, read on the forward strand.
GATTGCTGCAGAGCCGGGGGCGCCGACAGCGCCAGGGAACGGGTGGGCTAGCGTAGCCGGATGGCTGGTCGAACGGCGGGCTGGGTGCCCAAGCAGCACGGCGCTTGGGCCATGCTCGTCGTTCCATACCTCGCGGGCCTGGTGATGGCGCGGGACGCACGCCCCCTCGACGCGGGCGACGCGATGCTCGGCCTCACCTGGTTGGCCGCCTACTTCGCCTACAACGCCGCGACCCTCCTGCTCCGCGCCCCCGCCAAGCGTCGTGGCCGCTACCTGCCTGCTCTCGCCGCCTACGGGGCCGCCACGGCCGTTCTGGGGTTGACGACTGTGGCCCTCAAGGGGTGGGGGCTACTGCTGTGGGCCCCGGTGTACGCCGTTCTGGTGGGTGCAGGGCTCTGGTTGGCGTGGAAGAGGCGCGACCGCTCCCTGGCCTCCGGCGTCCTCCTGGTGATCGCGTCCTGCGGGCTGATGGCGGTGCTGCAGCCGTGGGGCGCCGGCGACCCGACGAGGTGGCGCGACGTGGCCATCATGCTGCTGGTCACCGCCTACTTTGTGGGCACCGTGCTGCACGTCAAGGCCCTGATCCGCGAGCGCAACGAGCCCTCCGCGGCCCAACGCTCTCAGGCGTACCACGCCGCCGTCGCACTGGTGGCTTTCGCGGCGTGGGGTGCCGGCTGGTTGGGGTGGTGGTGGCTGCCGTGGGCGGTGGCGCTGGTGGCGAGGTCGTTCTGGATGCCGCGGGCCCCGAGGCGCCCAGCGCAGATCGGCGTGCTGGAGATCCTGTTCTCGGCGTGGGCGTTAGGCCTCACCCTCCTCGGCTGAGCCCTTCGTCGCTGGGAAGGCCCCTCCCCGGACCCGGGGTGGGCCGTCGCAGAGGGTCCTGGTTGGCCTCTGCCCGCTCAGTAGTAGTAGGGGAACTTGGACCAGTCCGGAGCCCGCTTCTCCAGGAACGAGTCGCGACCCTCCACCGCCTCGTCGGTCATGTACGCCAAGCGCGTGGTCTCCCCGGCGAACACCTGCTGTCCGATCAGCCCGTCGTCGATGGCGTTGAAGGCGAACTTCAGCATCCGTTGGGCCGTCGGCGACTTTCCGCAGATCTTCGCTGCCCACTCCAGGCCCAGGTCCTCCAACTCGGCGTGCGGCACCACGCGGTTGACCATGCCCATGCGGTGCGCGTCCTCGGCGTCGTGGACGTCGCCCAGGAAGAAGATCTCGCGGGCGAACTTCTGCCCCACCTGACGTGCCAGGTAGGCCGAGCCGAACCCGGCGTCGAAGGAGCCGACATCAGCGTCGGTCTGCTTGAACAGCGCGTGCTCCCGTGAGGCGAGCGTCAGGTCCGCGACGACGTGCAGCGAGTGTCCCCCGCCTGCCGCCCACCCGTTGACCAGGGCGATGACCACCTTGGGCATGAATCGGATGAGGCGCTGGACCTCGAGGATGTGGAGACGGCCGAGCTTGGCGGCATCGACGGTGTCCGCGCCCTCGCCTTCTGCGTACTGGTACCCGGCGCGCCCCCGGATCCGCTGATCACCGCCGGAACAGAACGCCCAGCCGCCGTCCTTCTGCGAGGGGCCGTTACCGGTGAGCAGCACGCAGCCGACGTCCGATGACATCCGCGCGTGATCCAGCGCCCGGTACAGCTCGTCGACGGTGTGCGGCCGGAACGCGTTGCGCACCTCGGGGCGGTCGAACGCGATCCGCACCGCCGGGACGTGCTTGGCACGGTGGTAGGTGATGTCGGTGAAGTCGAAGCCGTCCACAGCGTCCCAGAGTTCGGGGCGGAACGGGTTGCCGAGGGCGCTCATGGGGCGAGCCTAGTGGCCGTCCGCGCGCCGACGCGACGGATCGGGCTAGCGGCCTGGGGCGCGCAACACCTCGGCGAGCCGGTCCGGGAAGTTGGTGATCAGCGCGTCGACGCCCAGGCCGGCGAGCCAGAGCGCGTCGTCGTCCTTGTTGACGGTCCACGCGTGCACCTCGATGCCCGCCTCGTGGCACAGCCAGACGAAGTTGGGCTGCTGCAGGGCCAGGTAGTGGGGGTGCAGGGCGCCGGCACCGAACCACTTCGCGTACTTCCAGGGGTCGTAGATGCCGTCGGAGTACAGAAGGCCGATCTGCTCGCGGGCCACCCGGCCGCGCAGGTTCGCCAGGGAGAAGTGGTTGAACGACGAGTACAGCACCTGGTCTGCCATGCCCGCGTCCCGCACGATGCTCAGCACGTCGTCTTCGAGGCCGGGATACAGCACGACGGTGTTCTTCAACTCGATGTTGACGCGGACGTCGGTGCCCCGGAACAGGTCAAGCGCATCGCGCAGAGTGGGGATCTTGACGTTCCGGCGCCCGGCGAAGCCGTTGGAGAAGTCGCAGTGGCGCAGCTCCTCCAGGGTCTGATCGACCACACGCCCGAAGCCGTTGGAGGTGCGGTTGATGGTCTCGTCGTGGATGGCTACGACGTGCCCGTCCGCGGTGCGCTGCACGTCGAGCTCCACCCCGTTCGCCCCCATCTGGAGCGCTAGCTGGAACGCGGGCAAGGTGTTCTCCGGCGCATAAGCGCTCGCGCCCCGATGGGCCCAGA
>DATITN010000077.1:0-2162 GCA_035467795.1 Arachnia sp.
TGAGGCGTCTGCTGCACAGTGGTGCCATGGCACAGATCCGTCTCATCCACATCGGCGACCTTCACGGACATCTGGTTCCCCGCCCGAACGTACGCAGCGACGGGACCGGCCGGCTCGAGGGTGGGCTCGCCCGAATGGCCACCCTCGTCGCACGGCTCCGCGCCGAACGGCCCCACGCCCTACTGGTCAACACCGGAGACACCATCCAGGGGAGTGCCGAGGCGCTGCTCACGCGCGGCCAGGCACTGGTCGACGTCGTCGATGCCCTAGGGCCGGACGTCTTCGCCCCCGGCAACTGGGACTATCTGTACGGGAAGGAGCGCTTCCTTGAACTGTTCGGGCCAGGGTCTGGCGGACCGGGACGCTTCTCGCATCGCTGGGGCGCCCTAGCCTGCAACGTCTACCACGACGGCTCGGACACGTTGCTGCTCCCTCCCACCGGGATCCTCGAACTCGACGGGGCCCGCATCGGATTCGTGGGTCTGTCCTCGGAGCGGGCCATCAACGCTCTCGGCCCATGGGTGACCGAGGGAATCCGCTTCAGCGGCGACGCCCATGAGATCCCTGGCCATGTCGCGGACCTCCGGGCGACAGGCGTGGACATCGTCGTCCTGGTCTCCGAGTTCGGCATCGCCAAGAACATCCTGATCGCCGAGGACAACCCCGGCATCGACGTCGTGCTCTCCTCCGACATGCACGAGGAGACCCACCAGATCGTCCGGACCGGCACCGGGGCACTGGTGTCCGAGGTGGGGCAGGACGGCACCCGTCTGGGAGTGCTGGACCTCACCGTCGGCGACGACGGCATCGCGGACTGGTCCTACACACTGCACGTGGTCGACGAGTCCATCGACCCCGACCCGGAGGTGGAGGCGCTGATCGAGGACATCCGCCGCCCGTTCCTCCGCGGCGCGGACTTCCGGCCGCACGTGAATCCGATCAACGGCACCGTTCTCAGCCGTCCGTTGGACGAGGTGGTGGGCCACACCGAGGTGGCGCTCCACCGCAGCGACGTCGTCGACGGCGCCCGCCCCGCGGTGATCTCGGGCACATCGCACGATCTCATCGCCGAGGCCATCCGTGTGGGGGCCGGGGCAGACATCGGGCACCTTCGCGGCTTCCGGTACGGCACCCACGTCGCACCCGGCCCCATCACGATGGAGGACCTCTTCCACTACATGCCCGTCGGGGCCCAGGTAGGCGTCGGCGACGTGGCCGGGGCGGCGATCGGCAGGCTGCTCGACAACTCGGCCGACGGCGCCCTCAACCCGGACCCCTGGGCGTGGAAGGGTGGTTGGCTCCACGCCACGGCCGGGGTGCGCTACCAGCTCGACCCCGCGGCGTCTGCGGGAGAGCGGACCTCCGAGGTGACCGTTCGACGGGCCCACGGCGGGGCGGAGGAGCCGCTCGATGTGGACGCCACCTACCGGGTAGCCGGCTACTTCTACGACGCTGCCGCCGGGAAGATCGGGCCGCTCGACGCCACGGGGGCCGTGGAGGTGCTCCGGGAGGATGGCGAGGCGGTGGACATCACCGAGATCGTGGCGCGGTACCTCGCGGGGCACCGGGTGTCCGACCTGCCATCGCTGATCGCCCTCACCGCACCCCTCCCGCGGCCCGAGCACGGCAATGCCGAAATCCAACCCCTCCGGGGGCGGCGAGGTGGGCCCGCCAAGGGTCGTGCCGAGGGGGTCCCCGCAGAGTGAGGGTCCAGGGACGGTCCACCATCCGCGGACCCACACTCTCGGAGGCGCTGGCAGCCAGCCCACCGATCGGGCACACTCGACTCGCCGCACGACACACGAACAAGGGGACCCCATGGCTGAGCACGAGACACTGGCTGGAATGGGCGCGATCATCACCGACGGAGGTGTGGCGTTCCGAGTGTGGGCCCCACACGCGGACACGGTGTCGGTCACAGGTGACTTCAACGCCTGGTCGATCGACGCCGATCCACTGGGCAACGAGGGCAACGGCTTCTGGTACGGCTTCGTCGAAGGCGCCACGGTCGGGCAGGAGTACAAGTTCCGCCTCACGAACGGCGAGCAGGAACTCGACCGGATCGACCCCTACGCGATGCAGGTGACCCACTCCGTGGGCAACGGCGTCATCTACGACCACGCCGCCTACGACTGGGAAGGCGAGACCGCCCACTGCCCGCC
>DATITN010000078.1:0-12373 GCA_035467795.1 Arachnia sp.
GTAGAAGCCCTTCGCGCCGGTCCACATGTCCTCGTACATCGTCGGGATGATCGACACCACCCGCTTGTACGCCTTCGGCACGTACTTGACGTGCACCTGGGCGGAGACCTCGGCACACGCCTCCCACGAGGAACGGGTGTCGCCGAACGCCAGGAACTGGAGGTCGTCGGAGCCGGGCTTGACGATCATGCCCAGCAGCAGCTTCGTCGACGGGATGAGCTCGGCCGCGGCATCGATCATCTGCCGCACCGGCGTGATGCCCACGCTGCCGATCATCTCGTAGCTCGTGATCAAAGCCCCCACCCAGTGCGACATGTCGATCACGTCGTGGCCGGACAGCCCCGGGAAGAAGTACTTGTTGCCACCGGAGATGCCCACCACCTCGTGCGGAAGCACAGGCCCGAGCACGAGGGAGACGTCGGTGTCGACGACCATCTTGTTGACGAGCACCGTCATGGCACGGTCCGTCAGTCTGCCGTCGGTCAGCTCCCCGATTCGTGCGGCCTCGATGGTGCCGAGGTTGGCGAAGCAGTCGTCGTTGCGCCAGTCGTGGTTGAAGATCTCCCATCCTGGAAACTCGTCGGCGAAGTGTCCCGGCTCGTAGCCCATGAGGGCCGCGATGGCGGTCTCGGACATGTAGTCGTGGGTGCCGAGCGCGATCACCACCCGCACGTCCTTCGGCCGCGAACCCAGCGCGTCGCGGATGAGGTGAGACAGCATCGCGATGGGCGCGTGGCGGGTGCCGTCGGGCACCACGAGGGTGACGCGCTTGCCGTCGAAGTCGTAGGCGCCGATGGCATCGGCGACGAAGCGCCGGATCTCATCCTCGGTCAGCGTCGATTGCGGGCCGCCGACGGTGGCGGCCGGCGCGACGTCCGGATACAGCTTGGTCATGGTTCAGCCTAACTCTCGTGTATGTGCCAACCCCCGGGTCCGGCGAACCGGACCCGGGGGAGGGCGTCGATGAGGCTCAGGCCTCGACCTCGGGGCGGCCGTCGGCTGCCCAGAGGGTGTGGAAGGAGCCCTCGAGGTCGATCCGGCGGTAGGTGTGCGCGCCGAAGAAGTCGCGCTGGCCCTGGATCAGGGCGGCGGGGAGTCGCTCCGCGCGGACGCCGTCGTAGTAGGACAGCGACGACGAGAACACCGGCACCGGGACGCCGTGAAGGGCCGACCTGCTGACGACCCGTCGCCACGCCGGGAGCGCGGTGACGATCTTGTCGTAGAAGTAGGCGTCGCCGATCAGCAGGGGCAGCTCCGGGTCCGCGGTGTAGGCGCGGGTGATCTCGCCCAGGAACTGGGCGCGGATGATGCAGCCGCCCCGCCAGATGCGGGCCAGTTCGCCCATGTTGATGTCCCAGCCGTAGGTGGCGGCGGCGGCCTGGATCATGTTGAAGCCCTGCGAGTAGGCCACCAGCTTGGACGCGTACAGCGCCAGGCGGACGTCCTCGATGAAGGCGTCGCGGTCGGTCACGTCCCAGGCGGCGGCCCCACCGTCGAAGTTGCGGGCGGCGAGTCGCTGGTCCACCGACGACGAGAGTCCGCGGGCGAAGGTGGCCTCGCCGATGCCGGTGACCGGCACGCCGAGGTCCAGGGCGGTCTGGACGGTCCAGGAGCCGGTGCCCTTCTGTCCGGCCTGGTCGACGATGACGTCGACGAGGGCCTGGCCTGTGGTGGCGTCCACGTGGCGGAGGACCTCGACGCTGACCTCCATGAGGTAGGAGTCCAGGTCGCCGGTGTTCCACTCGGCGAAGATGTCTGCGATCTCGGCGGGGCTGAGGCCCAGCGCGCGGCGGAGCAGGTCGTAGGCCTCGCCGATCACCTGCATGTCGGCGTATTCGATGCCGTTGTGGACCATCTTGACGAAGTGGCCGGCGCCGTCGGAGCCGACGTGGGTGCAGCAGGGCTGGCCGTCGACCTGCGCGGCGATCGACTCGAACATCGGCCCGAGCCGCGTGTAGGACTCGACGGAGCCGCCGGGCATGATGGACGGCCCCCAGAGGGCGCCTTCCTCGCCGCCGGAGACGCCGGCGCCCACGAAGTGCAGCCCGCGTTCGCGGAGGGCGGCCTCGCGGCGGCGGGTGTCGGAGAACAGCGAGTTGCCGCAGTCGACGATGATGTCGCCCTTAGCCATGCGGGAGGCGAGCTCCTCGATGACGGCGTCGGTTGCGGGCCCGGCGGCCACCATGATGATGGCCACGCGCGGGCTGCTGAGGGAGGCGACGAAGTCGTCCATCGTTTCGGCCGGCACGAAGTTGCCCTCGGTGCCGTGGGCGGCCATGACGGCCTCGGTCTTGGCCGCGCTGCGGTTGTGGATGGCAACGGCGTGGCCGTGGCGGGCGAGGTTCCGGGCCAGGTTGGAGCCCATGACCCCCATTCCGGTGACTCCGATGTCGGCGGTGGACGGGGTTGGGGTGGCGAGTGCCATCGATGCTCCTTTGGGTCGTGTACCCCCTCAGGATGGCCCGCGCTGCGGTCCCGGAAGGAAGTGTTGCCACTTGTTGCTTGGCGGCGCGCCCGGGCATGGAAATCCGCGCGCGGGCGCACGCTGGGCTGAGCGTGGCAACAAACGGCAACCATGTGCCTCCTCGGGCCGTCCGCTCGTACCGTGAAGTCACCAGCAACGGAGCAAGGAGCAGCATCATGGTGGACCTGAAGGCCACGCCTTTCAACCTCGACGACGAGGCGATCGAGTGGGTGAACACCACCATCGCGGAGATGACCGACGAGGAGAAGATCGGCCAGCTCTTCGTCAACATGGGCGCCCAACGGACCGAGGAGTACCTCACCGGGGTGCTCGACACCTACCACATCGGCGCCGTGCGCTACGTCCCGGCGGCAGCCGCTGACGTGTGGGAGCAGAACCACATCCTGCAGACCAAGTCCAAGATCCCGATGCTCATCGCGGCCAACACCGAGGCCGGCGGCAACGGGGCGGCAACCGACGGCACCTACGTCGGCTGGGAGGCCAAGATCGGCAACACCCAGGACGCCAGGTACGCCTACGAGATGGGCCGCATCTCGGGCGTCGAGGCCGCGGCCATCGGCTGCAACTGGTCCTTTGCCCCCATCGTCGACATCTACCGCAACTGGCGCAACCCCATCGTGTCGCGGCGCGCCTTCGGCGGCGACGTGGACCTGGTCCTCGAGATGAGCCTCGCCTACATGAAGGGCATCCAGGAGTCCGGGATCGCGCCGGCGGCCAAGCACTGGCCGGGCGACGGCATCGACGAGCGTGACCAGCACCTCTCACACGCCCCCAACTACCTGTCCACCGACGGGTGGGACGCCACGTTCGGCCGGCTCTACAAGGGCCTGATCGACGCGGGCCTCCCGTCGCTGATGACCGGCCACATCGCCCTGCCGGCGTACCAGAAGCACTTCAACCCCGACATGACGGACGAGGACATCCTCCCGGCCACCCTGTCGAAGGAGATCAACACCAAGCTCCTGCGCGAGCAGCTCGGCTTCAACGGCGTCGTCGTCACCGACGCGAGCCACATGGTGGGCCTCACCGCTGCCATGAAGCGTGCCGACATCCTGCCCACCGCCATCGAGGCCGGCTGCGACCTGTTCCTGTTCTTCAACGATCCCGACGAGGACTTCGGCTGGATGATGGAGGGCTGGAAGTCCGGCAAGCTCTCCGACGAGCGGCTCCATGAGGCGCTGACCCGCATCCTGGGACTCAAGGCCATGCTGGGCCTGCACACCCGGAAGCGCGAGGACCTCCTCCCTCCCAAGGAGGAGGCCATGGCCCGCATCGGCCTGCCCGAGTCCAAGGAGATGGCCAAGGAGGTGGCCGACCACGCCATCACGCTGGTCAAGCACAAGCAGCCCGAGAACCTGCCCATCTCGACGACCAAGTTCAAGCGCATCCTCGTCGTGCCGATCGGCGCCGCGCCCAGTCCCTTCGCCATGATGGCTGGCGGGGCCGGCGAGCACCCGGCCGACAAGATCGTCGCCAAGCTGCGCGAGCGCGGCTACGACGCGGACCGCTACGAGTCCCAGCTGGACAAGATCAAGGGCAAGTCGCCCGAGGAGACCAAGGAGATCCTGCAGAACGCCTACGCGGGCAAGTCCCCGATCTCCGGCCTCACCGACAACTACGACATGGTCATCTCCGTGGCCAACATCAACGGCCTCGGCCAGGCCGTCGAGCGCCCCTACTGGCCGGGCACCAAGGGGACCCTCGACATGCCGTGGTACGTCCACGAGCTGCCCACCATCCTGGTGTCGACGGCGTCGCCCAATCTCCTGGCGGACATGCCGCAGGTCAAGACGTTCATCAACGCCTTCGACGACCACGACTTCAACCTCGACATCCTGCTGGACAAGATGGAGGGCAAGAGCGAGTTCAAGGGTGTCTCGGCCACCGACATGTTCCCCTTCCCCGACTCCCGGATCTGAGGACAGCTACATGACAGAGAAGATGCCGGAGCGGGCCCAGATCCTGCTCGACTTCCAGCCTACGAAGGCCTTCTTCGTCGGGATCGACTCCGACGGCTGCGCCATGGACGCCATGGACATCAAGCACCAGGAGTGCTTCACGCCCGCCTACATCAAGTACTTCAACCTGCAGGCCGCCTCCACCCTGGTCCGCGAGACGGCGCTGTTCGTCAACCTGCACTCCACCACCCGCGGCCAGAACCGCTGGGTGGCGCTGGCCAGGCTGTTCGAGCTGCTGAGGCAGCGGCCCGAGGTGCTGGAGCGCGGCGTGAAGGTGCCTGAGGGCGTCGAGCTGCAGAGGTTCCTGGATTCGGGCTACCCCCGGTCCGACCGCGGGATCGCCGAGTTCGCCGAGGCCCATCCGTCGGCCGAGATCGCCCAGTGCATCGAGTGGGGCAAGGGCGTCAACGAGCTGATCGCCTGGATGGTGCACGGCTGTGCCCCCTTCCCGGGGGCCCGCGAGGCCATCGAGGCGATGCAGGCGGTCGTGGACTGCATGACGGTCTCCGCCACGCCGATGGAGGCGCTCGAGCGCGAGTGGCACGAGCACGACCTGGCGAAGTACATGAAGGTGGTCGCCGGGCAGGAGATGGGTTCGAAGGCCCAGCACGTGCACTGGGCGGCCAAGGGCAAGTACGCCGACGACCACATCATGCTCATCGGCGACGCCCCCGGCGACCGCGACAGCGCCTTCTCCGAGGGCGTGCTGTTCTACCCGATCATGCCCGGTGGCGAGGCCGAATCGTGGCGCCGGTTCCGCGAGGAGGCGCTGCCGAAGTTCCTGGGCGGCACCTACCGGGGCGCCTACATGGACTCGCTGGTGGCCGACTTCGAGGCGCTGCTTCCGGAGAGGCCCACCTGGGTCACTGTGTGACGCTGGTGTCCTGACCTGCGGGCTCCTCATCGATGATGAGGAGCCCGTTGTCATTCAGCGCGCCCAGCTGGGCCGCGACCGCCTCCGTGAGGGAGCCGTCGGGCGGGGTGCCGAAGGCCGCCGAGAGTTCGTCCGTCAGCTGTTCGAGGGTGACCGGCCCGTTGCCCAGCACCTCCAGGATGAGGGTGGCGACGGGACCCAGGCGGAGGACCTTGTCGTCGAGGAGGACCAGCGACTCGCCGGCGGCAGGCAGGAAGTCCGTGAGGTCTGAGCGCCTGATCACGAGGTGCCCTCCAATCGGGCCGTGCACCACTGGAGGATCTGCTCCACCTCGCCGTACTCGACGAGGGTGCACCCGGCGCGTCGGTGCACGTCGGCCATGAGGTGCAGCGGGCGGGGGAGCTTCGACAGGGACGAGGTCTCCGGGGCGATCATGGCCAGGGCGTCGAGGACGGGGAGGGGCGTGAAGGCGGCGTTGTCGCGGCCGGGGGTCCGGCGCAGCACCACGAGGTCCGCGAGGTAGGGCGATGAGGGTGCGGGCAGAAGGCCCAGATCGTTGGGGGAGTTTTCCCGCTTGGGTGGCTGATGGTCTGGGGCGAGCGTGATCGGCTTGGGGTAGGGATGGATCCGCAGGGTGACCGGGTCGATGCCCACCGTCTCGTCGGAGAGGTAGCCATAGCTCTTCCCGAGTCGGCGGGTCAGCGTGGACTTGCCCGTGCCGCCGGGTGCGACGAACACCAGGGCGCGCCCCGTCTCCGGGTGTGCCACGGCTCCTGCGTGGAACATGAGCAGTTCTCCGGCGCGGGCGGCGATGAACGCCTGGGTGATCTGCTGCGTGGCGGATTCCTGTGAGGAGTTCTTCCTCACGGTGACGTCGGTCTGGGCGGGGGTGTCGCGGGAGAGGCAACGGGCCCACAGGTGGCTGAAGGCGTCGAGGTCGAGGCCGGAGTCGCCGAGGTCCACCGCGATCCCGGTGCCGAGGCCCGCGAGGGTGAGCATGTGAGGCGCCTCACTCATCGGAGACCGCAAGCCTTCTCGCCGTGAGATCCGCCAGGTATGCGGCGACGTGGGCGTGGATCTCCGTCGCCTCCGTGCCGGTTGCCTCGCATAAGGTGCGGACGATCTCGTCTGTGGTGGCGCCGTCGAGGCAGTGCCAGATGAGGGCGGCGGTGCCGTCGAGGATCACCACCTCCCCGACGGTGGGAGCCGTGGCCACCACGCGATCGTCGTCGTCCTCCCACACCACCTCGGGGTGGTGGCGGTGAGTCATGCTCTGCCGCCTCTCGAGGTTCGACGGGCGGCCAGCTCGCCGAGCAGTCGTCTCCATCGCAGCAGCGTACGCTGAGCGACCTCGCGAAGGCTGGGGGCGTGCCCCAGCTCCGCCTCGAGCAGGGACGGGTCGAAGAACAGCAGCCCTTGGACGACGGCGGCCTTCTTACCGACGGTGGTGGCGGCCCGCCAGCGGGCGCGCCATTCGTCGAGGCGGCTCGGGTTGCCGTCGCGGAAGTGCTTCCACAGCAGGTATTCGGGATGGTCCCTGAAGGCCTCCAGGTCCCCGACGGCGGCCGCCACCCCGATCTCGGCGCCGAGATGGCGCGCCAGGGCGAGGACGCTCGCGCGCTCGTCGGCGGTGGCGCGGTCCCAGGCACGACCCGTATCCGGGTGGTGGGGCCCGCTGCGCGCGGAGTGCAGGAGGAGGATGAGCCGCTGTGCCGTGACGGACGGCGTGGGGCACGGCACGTGACCCAGGTCGGTGCTGGTGCGGGCCCGCCACAGTTCGTCGAACGCCTCCGGCGCGAGCCCGGGGAAGCGGCGGTGCACGTCGGCGTTGCCGAGGGTGGGATGGAAGATGTTCATCGCGTGGCCGAACGCGGAGCTGGTGGAGAAGCTGGTCTTGCGGATCCAGCCGTGACGGGAGGCCTCGTCGAGGAAGCGATGGACGTGCTCGGGGCGGATGAGGAGGTCTGCGTCACTGCTGTTGCGGTGAATGGTCTCTGTGCGTTCGAAGTCGCCCTCGGCGTCGTGGATGTCGCGGGTGTCGAGCAGTTCCCGCGCCACCGCCGGCCCCTTGACGTGCAGGACGTCCGCCCCGGCCTTGTCGGCGATGCGCTGCAGTACTCCATGGGTGAGGCGCAGCCGGACGTGGAGGGAGGGCTCGAGGGTCATCGCAGCGTGTCGAGGTAGCCGCGCAGCCCGGTGGCCCCGTCGACAGGGGTGAATCCTGTGGCCTTGATCTTGGTCAGGTCGAGCGTGCTGTGTCGGGGGCGTGGCGCGGTGATCTTGCCGGCTGAGAATGTCGCGGTGTCGGTGCGGGTCACTCGGCCCTGGGCGCCGCGGGCGTCGAATACGGCGGTGGCCACGTCGAACCACGAGATCGGGTCGCCGTCGGAGGTGACGTTGTAGGTGCCGGCGGGGGCGCCGTCGAGGAGGTGCAGCGTTGCCCGGGCGAGGTCGTCGGCGAAGGTGAGCCGGCCGTACTGGTCGTCGACGACGGCAGGGCTGACCCCGGAGTCGGCGAGGCGGGCCATGGTGCGCACGAAGTTGGGGCCGTCTCCGATCACCCAGCTGGTGCGCAGGATGTAGTGCCGGGGCAGGGTGGCGACGAGCGCGTCGGCGGCGGCCTTGGAGGCGCCGTAGGCGCTGAGGGGAGAGAAGGGCTCGTCCTCGGTGTGGGTGTCGCGGGTGCCGTCGAAGACGTAGTCGGAGGAGACGTGCACGAGGGGGAGCCGGTGGCGGCGGGCGGCTGCGACGAGGTTGGCGGTGCCGGTCACGTTGACCGCCCAGCAGGCGGCCCGCCCGTCGGCTTCGGCGGCGTCGACGGCGGTCCAGGCCGCGGCGTTGATGATCGCGGAGGCCCGTCCCCAGGGGAACGCGGCGACGGCGTCGGGGTCGGTGATGTCGAGTTCGTCTCGGCCGAGGAACACGGCGTCGGGGAGGAGCCGGCGCAGTGCCTGGCCGAGCTGGCCGCCGGCCCCGGTGACGACGGGGCGGGGCCGGGGCATCGGGATGACGTCGGCGAGAGCGGGGTGGGTGCGGTCGGCATCGGACACGATGGCCGATTCGAGGGGCAGGGGCCAGTCGATGGAAGGGTGGTTGAGGTTGGCGAAGGTGTACTGGGACTTGGTGTCGGCTGACCAGTGCTCGTTGACCAGGTAGGAGTAGCAGGTGTCGGCTTCGAGTGCCTGGTAGGCGTTGCCCACCCCGCTGGGGGTGAAGACGGCGGTGTCGGGGCCGATCTCGTGGGTGACGACGGTGCCGAAGGTCTCGCCCTCGCGGAGGTCCATCCAGGCGCCGAACACTCGGCCGGTAGCGACGGAGACCAGCTTGTCCCACGGCTCGGCGTGGATGCCTCGGGTCACGCCCGCCTCGGCGTTGAAACTCATGTTCTGCTGCACGGGGGAGAAGTCGGGAAGCCCGAGGGCCACCATCTTGGCGCGCTGCCAGTTCTCCTTGAACCATCCGCGGGCGTCGCCGTGGAGGGGCAGGGTGAGGATCAGGAGGCCGGGGATGGGTGTTGAAGAGAGGCTGAGGCCTGCGACCCCCTCCCCTGGGCGCACAGCATTGGTCACTTCGCCAGCCTAGCCGGTGGACGCCTTGGCGCTCGATCCATACCCGTCAGTAGGCGCCGCGCGAGCTCACGACCGCGCGGAAGGTGCGCAGGAGGATGACGATGTCCTGCAGCATGGACCAGTTGTCCACGTAGTAGAGGTCCAGACGGACGGTGTCGTCCCAGCCGAGGTCGGATCTCCCCGACACCTGCCACAGGCCCGTGATGCCCGGCCGCACGTCCAATCGACGACGCACGTGCGTCAGGTAGAGCGCCACCTCCTGCTCCATGGCCGGGCGCGGCCCGACGAGACTCATCTCGCCCCGCAGGACATTGAACAGTTGGGGGAGTTCGTCGATGGAGAAGCGGCGGATGAAGCGGCCAAAGGGGGTGATGCGGGGATCGTCCCTGATCTTGAAGAGGGCGCCCTCCGCCTCGTTGGCGTCCTCGAGGCCGTCGGCCCGGATCTGCTCGGCATTGGGCACCATGGAGCGGAATTTCAGCAGCTGAAAGGGCTCGCCTCCCATGCCCACGCGTTGCTGCCTGAAGAGCACAGACCCGCCGTCGCTCAGCTTGACGACGAGGGCTGTCGCGAGCATGAGCGGGGAGAGGAGTATCAGCAGCAACACCGAGGCCACGAGATCGAAGGCGCGCTTGGTGAACTTGAGCGATCTCTCCGCCTGCGGCTTCCCCACATGCATGAGGGGGAGTCCGGCCACGGGCGTCACGTGGATGCGCTGGCTGGAGATGTCGGTCATGGCGGGGACCACCACCATCTCGGCGCGGTGGCCTTCCAGCTTGCGTGCCATCTCGTTGAATTCGCGACCGCGCCGGACGGACCCCGTGGTGAAGATCACGGCTCGGGCTCCGGTGCGGTCGATCACGCTCAGGAGGTCGTCGATCGTGCCGACCTCGGAGACATCATGGTCCGCCCTCGCGTCGACGTCGATCGACTCGTCGTCGGGCGGAGCCACCACGCCCACCGGGGTGTAGCCGAGCCACGTCTCTCTCCGCAGCACGGCCACGACGTCGTCGACGGCGCCGGCGTCCCCGACCACCAGGGTGGGAAGGCAGAAGTGGCCGGATACCCGGAGCCGTTGCAGGATGCGCCTCGCTGTGACGCGCCCTAGGAGCAGGGCGGGGATGCCGATGGCCACCAGGATGGCGACGAATCCCCTGGAGAGCGGGTAGTTGAAGATGAAGGCGAAGAAGCCCAGAGCGAGCAGGAACAGCAGCGATGAGTTGAACACCTGGCGGTACTCGGCCACTCCGAAGCCCCAGTGACGCGGGCGGTATGAACCGCCGAAGGCCAATGCGAGCAGCCATCCCGCCACGATGAGCGGGGCCACGGGGATGACGAGTTGGTCCGCGTCGTTGATGCTCCGGAGGAAGGGGACCCACCTGCGAAGCGCCACCGCGGCAACCGCAGCAGCAGAAATCAGGGCAGTATCCAGGGCGACGAGTGCCCAGCGATACAGATTTCGCATGTGCTCCCCAACACCCCCTTCCGAGCACTCTAGCCAGTGGGCGTGGCGGACGCCGAATCCGCGACGGTGCGTGCCATGCGGGCGGTGCCTATACTCGGGAGGACCGCGGGGCGGCACCCGCGATTATGTCCGGGGGTTCCGTACGTGACGCTCATCGAGTTCGTCCGCTTTCTGCGCCACGACGCGCGTCTGATCGCGATCATGACCCTGCTGGGTCTCATGGCCGCGGCGGGCTACGCCTACCTGCAGCCGGTGGTGTACCAGTCGAGCGCAACCGGCATCGTCGTGGCGGGGGACAACACGAGTGTCGGTGGCGCCATGAGCGGAAGCGCGCTCGCGCAACAGCGTGCGGCGGTCTACGTGGCCTTGGCCGGGACGGCGGCCGTGCGGGACCGCGCCGCGGAGGCACCCGCCATCCAGGAGAACCCGGCAGCTGCCAACGGGTCCATCAGTGCCAGCGCTGTGACGGGGACGCCGCTGATCAGCGTCAGCGCCACCGGAGGTTCGGGTGAGGAGGCGCGACTGCTGGCCGACGCCGGTCTCGAGGCACTCGCCGCGGAGGCGCTCGCGCTGGAGATGCGGACCCCCACCGAGGAGGGCACGCCGGCGAATCCCGACGATGTCGCGGTCCGGATCGCGACGTACAGCCCCGCCTCCGCATCCTCCGAGCCGGTGTCGCCGAACTGGCTTCGCCTCCTCCTCATCGGGACCGGCGCCGGGCTCGGGCTGGGGTTGGCCGTTGCCTTCGCCCGGTCGAAGCTGGACGTGCGGGTGCGCACCATGGCGGACGTCGAGGCTGAGACCGGGCACGGAGTCCTCGGCGTGATCCCGGATACCAAGGAACTGTCCGAGGCGCGCACCGGAGCGCGCATCAGCCTCTCCAAGCTCGGTCCGGCCGGCGAGGCGCTGCGCCAGCTCCGAACCAACCTGCGTTACGTCAACATCGACTCGCCGCCCAGGTCGATCGTGGTCACCTCGGCCAACCCGGGCGAGGGCAAGTCCACCATCTCGTCGACTCTCGCCGTTCTGATTGCGCGGTCGGGGCAGCCCGTCGTGCTCATCGACGCGGACCTCCGCAAGCCGGTGCAGCACACGATCTTCGGTGCGGACAACGCGATCGGGCTTTCACAGGTGCTCGTGGGGGACGTGTCGGTGGAGGACGCGTTGCAGCGCACCAGCGAACCCAATCTCATGGTCCTCACCTCAGGGAAGGTGCCGGCCAACCCGTCGGAGATGGTGGGCTCGCGGCGCATGAAGACACTCCTGGCGGGCCTCTCTAAGCACTACTTTGTCATCACAGATGCGCCGCCCATCCTGGCCGTCACCGACGCTGGCCTCCTCACTGCATCCACCGACGGGGCGGTCCTGGTTGCCCGCGTCGGTAAGACACACAAGGAGCAGTTGCGGATGGCGACGAAGCTCCTCAAGCAGGTGGGTGGCTCGGTCCTGGGCACGGTGCTGCACCGAGCGCATCGCAGGGGCATGGGTGAGGTGGTGTACGGTGCCGGGCACGGCGGCGCATATCAGGCCTACTACGGCACCGGCGACACCCACCTCAGCGAAGAAGATGCCGCGCCCATCACGGTGCGGCGCGCTGCCGCCCAGCCAGAGCCCTTCGGGCGCGTTCCCGCTGAGGCCACCCCGCCAGTGCCTGTTCCACGCTCGGCGAAGCGCAGCGCTGGTCACTGAACGGCGTCCGCCTCGGCTGCAATCCGCTCTCGGGCAGCTCCGTGGTACGCGAGGTACAGGCCTAGGGCGACGGCGATCGGCGGGCTCGTCAGGGAGAAGCCGATGTTGAACGAGCAGATGAGGCCGCAGATCAACGCGCCCTCGGCCCACACCGGCCGGTCCTTCGCCGGTAGCTGGTGGAACATGAGGAAGACGCCCACAATCAGGGCGAGCAGCAGCGCCATGGCTATCAGCCCGCCCTCGGTCTGCATCGCCCGGTAGCTGTTGTGAAAGAACAACGTGGTGCCACGGATGTCGACCACGGCAGTGCCCAGCCCCTCGCCGAGCCATCCC
>DATITN010000079.1:0-3924 GCA_035467795.1 Arachnia sp.
GATCTCGCTCGTCCCGCCGCTCGCCGTCGTGGGGCTGACGCTGGAGTCGGGCGCCCCGGATGAGGCTCTGGGCGCACTGCTGCTGTTCGGCACCAACGTGACTGCCATCATCGCCACCGGAACCGTGGTCTTCATGGTCTACCGGGTCAGGCCCGCCGCCAGGGCCCTCGGCGTGGAGGTGGGGCACCTCCGCGCCCGCACGGTCGCGGTCGAGCTGGTGGCCCTGGTGGTGCTGGCCGTCCCGTTGGGGATCGGCAGCGCGGTCGTCGTCCAGCAGGAGATCGTGGTGTCGCGGGCGGCGCCGGTTGCCGCGGACTGGGCCGAGGACCAGGGCTGGCAGGTCGCCGACATCTCGCTGCGCCAGGGAACCCTGCGGATCCTGGCGCTCGGTCCGCCGCCCACCATCCAGGAGGCGGGGCTGCGGCAGCGGCTCGACGACGCGGGCCTGGGCGACGTGGACGCCGAAGTCACGCTTGTGCTCGGAGGGAGTAGGGAGCTCCCGGCCAACCGCTGAGCTCAGGTGTGGCGGGCGAAGGCGCCGCGGAAGATGAACGCCGCCGCGTACGCGCCCAGCGAGAAGCCCAAGGTCAGCAACAGGTAGATGAACCCCGACATCACGAAGGCCAGCGCGAAACACGTCACCGGGATCGCCAGCAGGATCGTCGTGCGCCAAGCCTGCGCCACGGGAAGCAGCATCGCGTTCTTCAACGTCTGCCGCGTCGTGTTCGTGTACGCGGCCACCAATGCGAGGCCGTACATCAGCGCCGCCAACAGATACGCCGCCGCGACCGCCGCCACCATCCCCGCAATCGACGACAACTGGCTCTCGAACGAGAACCAGAACGCCGCCGCGAACGCCAACAGGAACACCGGCACGCCCAGGGCGAGGTACACCGCCGTCGCCTGCCGGACGTTGCGCCCCATCGCCACGAAGTAGTCCTTGATCAGGTTGCCGCGCTCCTCGTCGGCGTAGCGCATCGTCACCTCGAACAGCGAGCTGGTGGCCACCCCGATGGTGATGACCGGAAGGCAGGTCACGAGGTAGATGACGTTGAGCGCGATGAAGGACAGGAGCGCGGTGATGCCCTGGACGTTCCTGCCGAGCGGATCAACCTGCATGGTCTATGCCTATCAGTTGGGGGAGCCGGCGGACACATCGGGCGTGGGGCGGTACGTGAAGCCCGTCACCCGCACCGTGCCCACGACCGCCTGCACACCCACCGTGCGGCCGGTGAACCCCGCCGCGACCTCGGTGGACAGGTGCCTTCCGTCAACGCCCGCCAGGGTGGTGACGCCGGACGCGTCGACCACTTGGAGGAGGATCTCGTCCGGGCCGTTCAGGTGCCCCGGGGTGGGCGGCGTGGGCGGCACCACCGAGATGCGCAGGCACACGGCCGACGGATCCGCGACGGTGGCGCGGCCGAACTCGGCCACGAAGGGGTGGCTGCGCCCCGTCGCGACGACCCGGTGTTCGTCGGCCTCGACGGCGACGGTGTGGTCGTCGTCGAGGTGCACCACGAGGCGGCCGGCGCCGTGCGTGACGTCGAGGGTGGCCTCGCTGGTCCAGGCGAGGTCCTGAACGCGGATCCCCACCGGGCGGGCGGTTGAGTCCCCAGCGGTGAGGAGGAGTGCGCCGTCGCCGCTCTCCACCCCCGCCATGGTGCCGTTCGGGGAGACCCAACGGGGGCCGAGCGGCCCCGAGAAGTCGTCGCTCAGCGACGTGTCGGCAGGTGTGCCGACGGCGAGGTCCTCGCGGAACACCGGCCAGCCGTCGACCCACTCGACGGGGCACACCATGGTTTCGCGGCCCAGCACGTGGAACTCGGGGGTGTAGCCCTGCGGTCGGGTGCCGTGGTAGCAGGCCCACCACCGGCCGTTCCATTCGACGAGGTCCGCGTGCCCTACGGACTGGACCGGGTGGCCGGTGGAGCGATGGGTCAGGATCGGGTTGCCGGGGTGGGGCTCGAAACCGCCGTCCGGTCGACGCGACCGCGCTACCGAGACGCAGTGCCCCCGCTCCGTGCCGCCCTCGGCGATGAGCAGGTACCACCAATCGCCCACGTGGAACAGGTGCGGTCCCTCGGGGGCCTTCATGCCTGTTCCAGACCACAGGTGCCGCCGTTCGGAGAGGACCTCGCCGGTGACGGGGTCGACGGTGACCTGCGCGATCCCGCCGCCGGACCAGCACCAGGTCAGGCGGCAGGTGCCGTCGTCGTCCCAGGAGAGGTCCGGGTCGATGCCGGTGGCCCCCCGAACCACCACCGGATCCGACCACGGCCCGGCGGGGTCGTCAGCGGTGAAGATCAACTGCCCCTCGCCCGCCTGCGCGATGTTGGTGGTGACGAACCAGAACCGGCCGGCGCGGAACCGAAGCGTGGAGCCGTAGATGCCCGACGACGGCGCGTTGAACGTGCCCAAGTCCAGCTGGTCCGTGCGATGCAGCACGTTGCCGATCTGTTCCCAACCGGCGAGGTCCTTCGAGCGAAACACGGGGCCTCCCGGGAACAGCTCGAACGACGAGTTGGCCAGGTACACCGCATCCGGGCCGGCGCACATCGTCGGGTCGGGGTGGAAGCCGGGGATGGCGGGGTTCAGGTTGTGGAACTCCGCGGGGCTCACAGCGCCCCGATCTCGGCCAGCTCGACGCTGCCGTGGAGCCGCACCTCGAGTGTCGCGGCGCCGGGGGACGGGCAGTCGACGGTCACGTCGTGCCACCGCCCGGCCTGGGTGGTGTCGGGGGTCGCGGTGGCGACGGCGTGCCCGCAAAGAAGCTCGACCACACCGGTGTGTCCGCCACGCACGCGCACCCGCAGTGCGAGCCGGGCGGGGAGGGGCTCGGTGTCGGGCCACGCGAGGCTGCCGGTGCCGCGGCGGGCCCGGTAGGCGGTGCCGCGGAGCGTGTCAACGGGGACGCCTACGACGCCGGCCCACTCGGGGGCGTGCCAGGCCACCAGCGGAAGCGGGGACGGCCCTGCCGGGAGCTGAGGGCCGGTCTGGAGAGTCACCTCCGGCCCGTCCATGGCGGCCGACGGAGCCGCGACCACGCGCCACGTGGTGGCCGGCAGGTCCAGCCCGGCCTCCGGGCCGCTCCAGATCCGCAGCCGCTCCGGGCGCAGCGCCACCTCCACCGTCGCCTCGGCTCTCGGCTCGAGCGCGATCCGGGCATGCCCGAGCATCCGCCGCCCGACCCGCTCGTCCGCGCTCTCGGCGTACACCTGAACCAGCTCGTGCGCGGGGCGCGTGCCACGGTTGGCGACCCTCACCCGCGCCGCGCCGTCGAGCCCGTCCGGCAACTCGAGGGACAGGTACTCGACGGCGCCGTAGGTGAGCCCATGCCCCAGCGCGTACAGCGGGGTGTGGGGGGAGTACCACCAGGTCATCCTCGCGTCGATGATGTCGTAGTCGAAGATCTCCCCGGCGTGAGGGCCGTCGGCCCACCACGTCTGCGCGACGCGCCCGGTGGGCTCAACCCGGCCCTCGAGCACGTCCATCAGCCCGTGCCCGAGCTCCTGCCCGGCGTGGCTGGACCACACGACGGCGGCGAGACGCTCCGCCAGGTCGCCCAGCGCGTAGGGGTAGGACGACACCACCGTGAGCACGGTCGCGGGGTTGGCGGCCAGCGCCGCCTCCACCAGCGCCTGCTGCGCCTCGGGAAGGTCGAGCGACGGCCGGTCCTCGGTCTCACGGCCGTTGATGTGGGGGTCGTTGCCGACCGCCACCAGCACCACGTCGGCATCGCGGGCCGCCCGCGACACCTCGTCGACGCCGCGGCTGACCACCTCCACGTCGAACCGCTCGGCGGAGGCGAGGTCCGGGGTGCTGGAGGTCACCAGGCCGCCCCAGCTCTCCACGCGGAGCCAGCGGCGGGAGCCGCGGTGCTGCAGCGACCAGGAGCCGTCGTCGTGGATGTGGCGGACGAACACC
>DATITN010000080.1:0-28119 GCA_035467795.1 Arachnia sp.
TTCAGAGCGGCTCGGCCCCGAGGAGCTGGCACCCCCCGGAGCGGTGCCGCAGCTCGGCAACGAGCGCCAGCTGTTCTACGTCGCCTGCAGCCGCGCCCGCTCCGCGCTCCACGTCAGCGGCGTGCAGGGAGTAGACGGCGAGGGTGGCCGGCCGTCAAGGTTCCTGGCCGAACTGGGGGTCGAGGTGGAGCGGATCCACGGCAGACCGGACAAGCTGCTCTCGGCCGCCGCCCTCGTGGGCGACCTTCGTCGTGCGGCGGCCGACGGTTCGTCCTCGCCCGGCCTGCGCCGGGCCGCCGCACTCAGGCTGGCGGACCTGGCATCGGTAGCCGCCCAGGACGGCAGCCAGGCCTTCCCGGGGGCAGATCCCGATCAGTGGTGGGGCACGGCCGGGCCCACGTCGTCGTCGGCCGAACACAGCGGCCCGGTGGTCATCACCGGATCGTCTCTGGAGACCCTGCTGGAGTGTCCACGCCGCTGGTTCCTGTCGCGGAAGGCAAAAGCAGACGCGGGTCGAAAGTCCCGGGCCTCCGTGGGGGATGTGGTGCACCTGTTGGCCAAGCATGCCGCCACCGACAACCTCACGGCTGATCAGATGCGCTCGAAACTGGATGAGGTATGGCTGCAGATCCCCTTCGAGACGGAGTGGTTGTCGGTCACCGAGCGGTCGGAGATCGATCAGGCCATCGAGAGGTTCTCGCGGTACCACCAGCACAATCCCAACACTCTCCTGGCGGTCGAGCGACGGTTCAGGGTGCCGCTGACAATTGCCGGCGCGGAGGTTGTGCTGGACGGGACGGTGGACAGGTTGGAGAGGCAGCCCGATGGGCGGCTGCGCGTGGTCGATATGAAGACCGGACGGCGGGTGTTGAAGGAGGCGGACGTGGCGGATCACGCCCAGCTGGGCATCTACCAACTCGCGGCATCGCTGGGCGCCTTCGACGACCTGGCGCCCGGAGAGCGCTCGGTGGCGCCGCCCGCTCTGCTGTTCCTCCGCGACGGTGATGCCCTGCCGACGCTGGTGGCGCAGCCCTCGATCGGTGAGGTGCCGAGGCTCGCCGGCGTGGAGCCTGGGCCCGGACCCACCTGGGTCCACGACCGGATCGCGGAAGGCGTGGACATCATCCGGGAGGCCCGGTTCGACGCGGTGGAATGCGGCGCCTGCCGCTACTGCGCGTTCGCCGCGTCCTGCCCGGCCAAGGGCCCCAGGACGGGGGCGGCGCGATGACCATCCATCCCCTGCGCAGGCGGCCGTTCTCCTCCCCGGAGCAGCTGATCGACGCCCTGCAGATCCCCTTCTCCCAGGAGCAACTCGACGCGATCACCGCACCGCTGGAGCCTGCGGTCATCATCGCCGGCGCGGGCAGCGGGAAGACCACCGTCATGGCCGCCCGCGTGGTCTGGTTGGTGGGCACCGGGCAGGTGCGCCCGGAAGAGGTCCTCGGGTTGACGTTCACGCGCAAGGCGGCTGCGGAGCTGGCCACGCGGGTGTCCTCCGCTCTGGACCGGGCCGGGGTCCTCACGGGGATCGACGGTGAGGGCGCGGAACTGGTCATGACCTACGACTCGTTCGCGGCCAGGCTGGTGAGCGAGTTCGGGCTGCGGATCGGCATCGACAGGGACCCCGTCATGGTCACCGGGGCAAGCCGGTTCCGGCTGGCCACGCGGGTGGTGGCCAACGCGCCCGGCCCCTTCCACAGCATCAGCCGGCTGAGCCACCACAGCATCCCTGAGCGCGTCCTGGCGCTCGACGCGGAGATGCAGTCGCACCTGGTCAGCCCTGAGGACGTCGAGCAGGAGTGCGCTCGAGCCGAGCGGCGCTTCGCCGAGGCACCGCTGTACCGGGGCCGGACCATGCGTGACGTCGCCAGGGCACTGGACGCCACCGCCGAGCGGCGGGAGCTGCTGCACCTCGTCGGCCAGTATCAGGCGATGAAGCAGAGCCTCGGCGTGGTCGAATTCGCGGACCAGCTCCGCGAGGCGGTGCGGCTGGTCACCCAGGTGCCCGCCGTCGGCGAGGAGCTGCGCCGCCGCTTCCGGGTGGTGCTGCTGGACGAATACCAGGACACGTCCTCGGCTCAGGCGCGGCTCCTCCGGGAGTTGTTCACCGGGCCGCCGTCGGGAGACGCCATGGGGTTTCCCGTCACGGCCGTCGGTGATCCGTATCAGGCCATCTACGGTTGGAGGGGTGCGGCATCGGGCAACATCCTGGAGTTCCCGATGCAGTTCCGGCGCAGCGACGGCACCCCCGCATCACGCCACACCCTCAGCATCAACCGTCGCAGCGGGCAGCGGATCCTCGACGTCGGCAATTCGCTGGCGCGGGGACTGGCCTCAGCCCCGGGGGAGGCGGGCGTCTCCCTCGTGGCCCCCGCAGACGCGCCCAGCGCCATGGTGGCAGCGGCCACCTTCGACACCTTCGCCGACGAGGTGGAATGGATCGCCGAAAGCGTGGTGGCTCGCCACGAGACCGGCACCAGCTGGCTGGATCAGGCCATCCTGGTGCGCCGCAACGCACTTCTGGCGCCGCTGTTCGAGGCGCTGCGGACGCGAGACGTTCCCGTCGAGATCGTGGGCCTCGGCGGGCTGCTGGCACTTCCGGAGGTGGCCCCCATCGTGTCCACGCTGCGGGTGATGGACGACGTGACGGCCAACCCCGCCGTCGTCTCACTGCTCGCAGGCCCGCGTTGGCAGCTCGGCCTCGGGGATCTCGAGCTCCTCGGCGAGCGGGCCAGGCAGGTGGCCAGCGTTCCGCGGGCGCCCAGCAGTCTCGACGACGCCCTCGCCAACGCGGTCACGCAGGCTGACCCGGGCGAGGTCGTCTGCCTGCTCGACGCCGTCGCGGATCCGGGCGAGCTGCCCTTCAGCGCCGCCGCGCGGGAACGGCTGCGCAGGTTCGGCCGGGAGATCGAGGAGCTCCGGCGGCATGCGTCAGAGCCTGTGGCCGAGGTGGTCACGCGGGTCATCGCCACCCTGGGACTGGAGGCCGAACTCCTCGCCGACGGCTCCGAGACCAGCCAGGTTGCCCGGTTCGTCGCCGAGGTGGCGAGCTACACGGACGTCGACGGCGACGGGAGCCTGACCGGTCTCCTCGCCTACCTGGACGCGGAGGAAGACTTCGGGGAGGGGCTGCAGCAGTCCGTTCCCACTGAGGCGGACTCCGTCAAGCTGATGACCGTTCACCGCGCCAAGGGTCTCGAGTGGGACACCGTGTTCCTTCCAGGCCTTGTGGACAAGGTGTTCCCCTCCGAGTCCCGATCAGGAACCTGGCCCAGCCGGGCAGAGAGCCTCCCAGCACCCCTCCGTGGCGACGCCTCGAGCATTCCTCAGCTGGGCCAGTACACGAAGGACGGGCTGAGCGCCTACCGTGAGGCCACGAAAGCCGACCACCGATTGTCCGAGGACCGTCTGGCGTACGTGGCGGTCACCAGGGCCAAGCGGCTGCTCGTCGCGTCCAGCCACGTCTGGACCCCGGGCAACGTGCGGCCCCGGAGCGAGTCGCCCTATTTCAGCGTGGTGCGGGAAGCGGCTGATGCCGCCCAGTGTTACCTCGACGTGGCCACGCGGGGGGCCGACACCAACCCGGTCCCCGCCGTGCCGACCCGCGCGGCCTGGCCGGCCGCCCTCGACGCGGACGTCGTGGCCGCTCGGCGGACGGCCTCGGACCTGGTGCGGGAGGCGGCAGGCATGGTGGGCGCGGCGGAGTCGGAGCGCGCGGCCTGGACGTGGCTGTCCGGCACCCTGTCTGCAGAGGAGGAGGCCAGGGTGGCGGCATGGGACGAGAGCGCCCGGCACCTGGCCACCCTCGCCAACCGGAGGAGCGACCGAGGCGTCGTGCTACCGGAGGGGCTCTCGGCCACGGCCCTCATTGCGCTTCGCACAGATCCGTCCGCGTTCGCCGCTTCCCTGCTGCGACGGATGCCCAGGCCCCCGTCGCAGGCGGCCCGGGTGGGAGACCGGTTCCACGCCTGGCTCCAGGATCGGTTCGAGCTGCCCGCTCCGTTGGAGGAGATGGAGGGGGGCCCCACGGCGGAGCCGGGTGAGCTCACGCGGCTGGTGGAGGCGTTCGAGGCCGGCCGGTTCGCCCACCTCACACCACTGGGGGTGGAGGTGCCGTTCGTGATGTCGCGGGGTCCCCACGTGCTCCGCGGCAGGATCGACGCCGTCTACGAGTGGGGCCGCGACGGATACCAGTACCTGGTGGTGGACTGGAAGACCTCAGAGCGTCGCGCGGATCCACTGCAGTTGGCGGTGTACCGGCAGGCCTGGGCGGAAGCGCGCGGGCTGGACCCCGCACGGGTGGGCGCGGCGTTCTACCATGTCCTGGCAGACCAATTGCGCTTCGTCGAGGCCCCCGCATCACTCATCGATGCGGCGCTGACGGCGGGAATGGAACCACGATGAACCACTGGAGCATGCCGTCCGGCCTGGATCGGGCCCCCGGCCTGCGCGTGGCGAGTGAGATCGACGCGACGTGGCGGTCCGCGGTCGTCCTTGAGGTGGACGCCCAGGGAAACGTCGCCTCGCTCGGAGGCCGTCCGAGGCCCCTGGAGGGTGCGGGCGATCGCCGCCCCGAGGACATTCTGCTCGGGCTGTTCGACGGCAGGCCCTGGTTCGCCAGACCCGTGGCCTCCCTGCAGGGCGAAACCCTGGGATGGAGGGACGTGGATCCTACCGAGCACCATCCCTTGGCGGCAGCGGTAGCCCTGACCCGGTGGCACCTGCAGGCGCCCGTCTGCGAGCGATGCGCCGCCCCCACTTTGCCGGACCTCGCCGGCGCCAGAAGGATCTGCCCGGCGTGTGGCACCCTCGCCTTCCCCCGGATCGATCCGTGCGTGATCGTCGCCATCACGGACCACGAGGACCGGCTACTGCTGGCCCGTCAGAGCCAGTGGCAGGCCACCCGGGTCTCCATCGTGGCCGGATTCATCGAAGCGGGGGAGTCCGCTGAACAGGCGTGTCACCGTGAGGTCGCGGAGGAGGTAGGTGTCGTGCTCGAGAAGCTGGAGTACGTCTCCAGCCAGCCATGGCCGATGCCCCGCTCCCTCATGCTGGGGTTCACGGGGCGTGCGGTCGATTCCCGGATACGCGTCGACGGCGACGAGATCGCCGAGGGTGCCTATTACACCCGCGGGGACCTCGCCGCCGCCGTCGAGTCCGGTGCTGTCACGCTGCCAGGGAGGGCGTCTATCGCGCGCCACCTGATCGAGCGGTGGATCACTGCCGGCTGAGTCTGTCCGTCTCGTCCTGGATCCTGGCTGCCACCTCGGTGAGCTTCTCGCGGTGCTGGGTCGCGTGGTGCGAGCAGAACAGCAGCTCGCCGCCGTTGCGCAGGAAGACGCGGAGATATGCCTGCGCACCGCATCGATCACAGCGATCGATAGCGGTGAGCGTCGGGTCGATGGCTACTTCAGTCATTGTGGGCTCCTCACCTCTGGTGCTTCTTGGTAATCAAACGTAGCTGGCCTCCACAATGTTCCCTGTCGGACGTGGGTAATCTGGGCCGGTGCAGAGCCCGAAGAGCAACCAACCACACTCCAGAGACTACGAAGCCAAGAATCTACTGGTTCTTGAGGGCTTGGAGGCGGTCCGGAAGCGGCCGGCCATGTACATCGGATCCACGGACACCCGGGGGCTCATGCACTGCCTCTGGGAAATCATCGACAACTCCGTTGACGAGGCACTTTCCGGTTTCGGCGGCGAGATCGAGGTCACCCTCGGCGCCGACGGGTCAGTGGAGGTGATCGACCATGCCCGCGGCATCCCCGTGGACACCGAGCCCCGCACCGGGCTCTCCGGTGTCGAGGTGGTGTTCACCAAGCTGCACGCAGGAGGCAAGTTCGGCAACTCGTCCTACAACGCCACCGGTGGCCTGCACGGGGTCGGAGCCTCGGTGGTCAACGCCCTCAGCTCGCGGCTGGATGTGGAGGTGGACCGCAAAGGGGCCACCTGGGCGATGAGCTTCCGTCGGGGGGTGCCCGGCGTCTTCGCCGGCGATGGCCCCTCCGCACCGTTCACGCCCCAGGGCGGCCTCCGGAAGACGGGCCGGGTGGCGAAGGCCACCACCGGCACGCGGGTCCGCTACTGGCCGGACCGCCAGATCTTCCTTGCGGACGCCGAGTTGTCCCTGAGCCACCTGCACGACCGCGCACGCCAGACCTCCTTCCTCGTGCCGGGCCTGCGGATCCAGGTCGACGACTCGCGGGCCGGGGAGTCGGTCAGGGAGTCGTTCGTTCATCTCGGCGGCATCACGGAATTCGCGGACTTCCTCGCCTCGGACGCGCCGCTGACGGACGTCATCCGCCTGCAGGGGACGGACTCCTTCGTCGAGACGGTCCCCATGCTCGACGAGACGGGCGCGATGACCCCGACGGACGTCGAGCGCGAACTGGAGGTCGATGTCGCGGTGCGCTGGGGCACCGGCTACGACGCGGCGGTGAAGTCCTTCGTCAACATCATCGCCACACCCAAGGGCGGCACGCACGTGTCGGGCTTCGAGCGGGGATTGACCCGCGCGTTCGTCAAGTCCCTGGAGGGCACCCGCCTGCTCAAGGCGGGCGAGGAGGTGCTCAAGGACGACTGCATGGAGGGGCTCACCGCCGTGGTGACCGTCCGGCTGGCGGAGCCCCAGTTCGAGGGACAGACCAAGGAGGTCCTCGGCACCCCACCGGTTCAGAAGCTGGTGGCCGGCATCATCGAACGTGAGATGGGGGAGTTCCTCACCAGCTCCAAGGCTGCGATCCGCCCCGTGGCCCGCACCCTGATGGAGAAGGTGGTGAGCGCCTCCCGCACCCGTGTGCAGGCCAGGGCGCACAAGGAGAACCAGCGCCGCAAGAACGCGCTCGAGTCCTCCACACTCCCGCCCAAGCTGAAGGACTGCCGCTCCAACGACGTGTACGCCACCGAACTGTTCATCGTCGAGGGCGACTCGGCCCTGGGAACCGCGAACGTGGCACGGAACTCGGAGTTCCAGGCGCTGCTGCCCATCAGGGGGAAGATCCTGAACGTCCAGAAGGCATCGGTGGGCGACATGCTGAAGAATCTCGAGTGTGCCTCGATCATCCAGGTGGTCGGCGCCGGGTCGGGACGCACGTTCGACGTGGAGGCCGCCCGCTACGGCAAGGTCATCTTCATGGCGGATGCAGACTCCGACGGCGCCCACATCCGTTGCCTCCTGGCAACCCTCTTCTTCCGCTACATGCGCCCGCTCGTCGAGGCGGGCCGCGTGTTCTCCGCCGTGCCGCCACTGCACCGATTCGAACTGATCAACCCGAAGAAGGGCTACGACAAGTACATCTACACCTACTCGGACGCGGAGTACCAGCGCAAGGCCGCCGAGTTGACCAAACGCGGGCAGAACTTCAAGGAGCCCCAGCGCTACAAGGGGCTGGGAGAGATGGACGCCGACCAGCTGGCCGACACCACGATGAGCCCGAAGCACCGCACGCTCCGCAGGCTCACCGTCGACGACGCGGTAGACGCTGAGAGGGTCTTCGAAATGCTGATGGGAAATGACGTCGCCCCGCGCAAGGAGTTCATCATCGAGGGCGCCTACGCGTTGGAGGCCGACCGCATCGACGCGTGATGCAGCCGGCCTCCACCAGTCAGGTGTGGGTCAGTCGACCAGGACCACCGACAGGTGGCGGGGTCCGTGGACGCCTTCGACCCGGCTGAGCTCGATGTCGCTCGTGGCGGACCCCCCACTCAACCAGGTCACCGGTCGATGCCCCCTCAAGGCCGGCGCCAGCCGCGCGATCCCTTCGGGCACATCGCTGACCACCTGATCCGAACGCACCACACAGATGTGACGATCCGGGAGCAGCGACAGGGCGCGGCGGCCCTGCCCCGCCGAGTGGTCGAGCGCGATAGTGCCGGAATCGGCCATGGCGACCGCACAGGTGGACACCATGGCATCGATCACGTTGAGCTGAGCGTGGGTGAGCGTCGGCTCATCGGAGTGCAGGGCCATGCCCGCAGCACTCAGCGCGTCAGTCCACTCCTCCGGGAAGCCGCCAGGCACCACCACGCTGGTGGCACCCAGGTTCTGCAGCGCGGTGACCAGGGCCCGGCCCACCTCCTGCTGCCCGCACCGGGTCACCGTCGCCTTGTAGTCTTCGACCTTCTCGACGAAGTCCGCCAGAACGTCCGGTGTGGCCAAGGGCTGTCCGTAGGTCCACTCGACGGGCACGTCAACCTCTGGGCGGGTCTCGGTGACGTCCTTGGTCGCCTCCCGCACGCGGCGGAGCACTTCATCTCGCGCGTTCACTTCGCGCCCCCTTCGTGGTTCTTCTTCCACCACTGGCGGAAGGTCTGGGTGGGTGGAGCTTCGGTGTCTCGGGCGTTGAGCCATCGGGATGCGATCGGGATGGGCATCGGGCCCAACCACTTGCCCTTGAACAGCTTCCCGGCGAGCCGACTGCCCATCTGGACCGTCTCCAGGTGCGAGCCGTCGGCCATCACCCATCCGGCGCCCTTCATGACGGCCTGCTCGCCGGTGGGATGCTTGGAGGTCTTGTACTCGACCGCCTTGTGACGCAGGTGCACGAGAATGTCGGTGAACGGGATCCGGACGGGACACACGTCGTTGCAGGCGCCGCACAGCGTGGACGCGAAAGGCAGGGCCCGGTCGTTGGGTGCCTCCATCCCGCGCAGCTGCGGCCCGAGGATGGCGCCGATCGGACCGGGGTACGGAGAGCCGTAAGCGTGGCCGCCCACCCGTTCATACACGGGACAGATGTTGAGACAGGCCGAGCATCGGATGCACCGCAGCGCTGCCCGCCCTACAGGATCGGCGAGAGCGTTGGTGCGGCCGTTGTCCAACAGGATCACGTGCAGATCCTGGGGACCGTCACCAGGGGTGACGCCCGTCCAGAACGAGGTGTAGGGGTTCATCCGCTCGCCGGTGGAGGAACGGGGGAGGAGCTTGAGGAAGACCTCGAGGTCCTCCAGGGTGGGGAGGACCTTCTCGATGCCGACGATGGAGACGAATGTCTCGGGCAGCGTCAGGCACATGCGGCCGTTGCCCTCGGACTCGACGATGACCAGGGTTCCGGTCTCGGCCACGATGAAGTTGCCGCCCGAGACGCCCATCCTTGCCCGGAGGAACTTCTCCCGCAGGTGTGCGCGCGCAGCGTTGGTCAGTTCAGTCGGGTCATCCGAGATGCCTTCGGGGGCGGGGACGCCGTAGCGTCCCATCTCCTCGGTGAAGATCTCGCGCACCTCGGACCGGTTCCGGTGGATGGCGGGCACCAGGATGTGGCTAGGCAGGTCGTGGCCGAGCTGCACGATGAGCTCGGCAAGGTCGGTCTCCCACGCCGCGATGCCCTCCGCCTCGAGGTGCTCGTTGAGGTCGATCTCCTGGGTGACCATCGACTTGATCTTGACCACCTCGTCGACGCCCTTGGCCTTGGCGATGTCGGAGACGATGCGGTTGGCGTCAGCCCCGTCGCGGGCCCAGTGCACCGTGATGCCCGCGGCGGTCATGGATGCCTCCGCCTCGAGGAGATACTGCTCGAGGTGACGCGCGACCCGGTCCTTGATCTGGGCGCCGGCGGTGCGCAGCTCTTCCCAGTTCTCGACCTCGGCAGCGCGCAGGACGCGCTTTCCGCGGATGGTGCCCGTGGCGTGGCGAAGGTTCTTGCGCTGCTCGGCGTTCTCCAGGGCCCCCTTCGACGCCTCGGGGAACGGGGGAATGCCCAACCAGGAGCCGGGTTCCGGTGTGCGACGGGTGTTCATCGCTGTGCCTCCTCGGTGGTGGCCAGGATCTCGGCCAGGTGGATGGTCCTGATGCCGGCGCGCTGGCGATGCAGCACGCCGCCGATGTTCATGAGGCAGGCGTGATCGCCGGCCACCAGGTACTCAGCGTCAGTGGAGCGGACGTGTCGTGCCTTGTCGGAGGCCATCGCCACAGAGACCGCCGGGTTCTTCACCGAGAAGGTGCCGCCGAAGCCGCAGCACTGGTCCGCGTTGGGCAGATCCACCAGGTCGATCCCGCGGACCTCCTGCAGGAGGCGCAGCGGCCGGTCGCCGACCTTCGCGATGCGGATCGAGTGGCAGGTGGGGTGGTAGGTGACGCGGTGGGGGAAGTAGGCACCGACATCGGTGACGCCCAGGACGTCGACGATGAACTCGGTCAGTTCGTAGGTGCGGGCGGCCACGGCCGAGGCCTCGGCCTCCAGCCCGGAGTCTCCTGCGTGACGGGCGAGCATCGCGTGCTGTTCCCGCACCGAGCCGACGCAGGATCCAGAGGGGGCGACGATGTAGTCGTAGGCGCCGAAGCTGGCCGCGTAGTTGCGGACGGTGGGCAGCGCCTCTTTCCAGTAGCCGGTGTTGGTCATGATCTGTCCGCAGCAGGTCTGCCTCTCAGGGTAGGAGACGCGGCACCCGAGGCGTTCCAGGAGTTTGACGGTGGCGATCGGGATGGAGGGCTTCATCGTGTCTGTGATGCAGGTCGCGAAGAGCGCGACGTGTGGTGAAGAGGTCATCGTTGGCCTTTCGATCAGGGGAGCAGCCAGCTGAGCACTGGCGTGGACATCAGGCCTGAGATCAGGCAGAGGAGGGCGAGGAGGACGATGCTCCACTTGATGATGCGCCGTAGGATCACCGATTCGGCTCCGGGGATGCCGATGGAGGTTGCGGCGACTGTAAGGGACTGCGGTGAGATCATCTTGCCCACCACGCCGCCGGCGGCGCTTGAACCAACCAGTAGTGCCCGCATGTCCTCGGTTCCGAGGTGGCTGCCGGGGCCGATCTCGGCGCCGACACTGGATTGCAGGCCGGAGAAGAGGATGTTGGCCGAGGTATCCGAGCCGGTCACGTAGACACCGATCCAGCCGAGCACCGGAGCCACGAACGGGTAGACCATCCCGGCGCCGGCGAAGAACAGGCCCAGCGCGAGGGTCTGTCCGGAGTCGCCCATCACGTAGGCGAGTGCCACGACGGAGCCGATGGTCAGCATGGCGAACCTCAGCTTCTTCGCGTTGGCCCACAGCACCCGGAAGATGTGACCGAGCGACATTCCGTAGATCAGGCCGGTCACGATGGCCACGAGCGCCAGGAGGATGCCGGGGGTTGAGGCCCAGGCGAGGGTGTAGGTCTGATGGGTGGCGGGCTCTCCGGCCACGTTCAGCATCTCTGACAGGCCCGGCCAGCTGATCTTGATGTCGGTGCTGACGAGGGCCGCCTTGACAGGCGGGAGGGCCGCCAGGCCGAAGACGATGATCACGAGGATGTAGGGGACCAGGGACATCACGATTCGGCGGCTGGTCAGTGCCGCAGCGCCGACATCGGAGGTCATCGTGTGGCGTTCGTGTCCCTCGACGGAGGTGTCGAGGGGGATTCCGATGCGCTCGGTGGCTGCTTGACCACCTGTGGGATGCCACAGCTTGAGGAAGATGATGGCCACACCCACGCTGGCGACGGCCGCGAACACCTCGGTGAGGTTCCAGAGAGGGCTGGCGGAGGCGATCCACTTGGTCACCCCGAAGCTGAGGCCCACCACCAGGCCGAACGGCCACACCTCCTTGAGTCCGCGCCTGCCATCCATGATGTGGAGCAGCAGGAACGGGACGACGAGGCAGAGCATCGCCGTCATGCGACCGGTGATCGGGGAGATGGCGAGGACGTCGTCGAAGCCGCCGGTCTTGGCGGCCATCAGGACGGGGAGGCCGACGGCGCCGAAGGCGACGGGGACGGTGTTGGCGAGCAGCGCGATCATCGCCGAGCGCAGGGGGGAGAACCCGATGGCCACGAGCATGGCGGCGGTGATCGCCACCGGTGCGCCGAATCCGGCCAGGGCCTCGAGCAGCCCGCCGAAGCTGAAGGCGATGAGAAGGGCGAGCACGCGGGGATCGTCGCTGATGAGGAAGAACGTGCGGCGAAGGTCCTCGAAGCGGCCCGAGGCCACCGTCACCTCGTACATCCAGATCGCAGTGAGCAGGATCCACACGATGGGGAAGATGCCGTAGACGAAGCCGTGCGCACTGGTGGCCAGAGCGGTCGTGACCGGCATGCCGAACGCGGTGACCGCCACGACGAGGGCCAGGGCCCACGAGAAGGGGCCGGCGTGGTGTGCCCTCCAGCGGAGGAGCCCGAGCGTGACCAACATGGCGACGACCGGGATCACCGCCACGAGGGCTGACAGCCACTGGGCACCAAGGGGGTTGGTGACTGGTTGGAAGGTTTCCAAGAGCATTCGATGAACTCCGTCGTTCATATGGTCAGACCAAAATAATCTGGTCTGACCATATGGGGACGATGGCACTCATGTCAAGACTTTCCCCGTGCGCCACAATGGGTCAATGACCGCCGGCGGATTCGACACAGCCCTGGACTTCCTGACAAGCGAGATCCTGGCAGGGAGGGTCACCAAGGACGCGAGGCTCCCGAACGAGCGGGAGCTGGCCACACAGTTGGGGACCAGCCGCAGCGCGGTGAGGGAGGCCATCAAGGTCCTCCAGGCGCAGGGGGTGATCACCTCCCACACCGGCCCCGGGCGGGGAACCCGCGTGGCCGCGAGTCAGGGGCCGGCGCTGGGGCGCATGCTCAAGCTGCACGTCGCCCTGGACGCGATCTCCTTCGATGAACTCACCGAGACGCGCGTGGTGCTGGAGCGCGCCGCCGCGCAGGCGGCTGCGGTCCACGCCGACGACGCATCGCTGGCGGACCTGGGCAGGTTGGCCGAGTCCATGGTCGCGGTCGCGGACACCGCGCGGTTCAACGAGCTGGACACGGCATTTCACGTCGCGATCGCCGGACTGGGCGCCAACCGGCTGATCCGCGACATGACCATCGCGATCCGTGAAGCCGTTGCACGGCCCATCCTCGGTGCCGAAGAGCGGATTCCAAACTGGGAGGCGCTGCGGCTCCGGCTACTTGCGGAGCATTCGGGCATCCACCGCGCGCTCAGTGTCCGCGACGGCGCTGCCGCGGCCAACCTCTGCGAAGCGCACATCCGAGGAGCTCACCGGGTGCTGCTTCCCGGCTCACGGTGACTCAGATCACCTGGGTGAGCAGGCCTGTGTCCACGTCGTACATGAAGCCGCCCACCTCTGCCTGACCCTTGATCAGCGGATGGTTGTTCACCATGTCGACGTCGGCCCGGAGCCGTGCCTGCTGGTCAGGGCTGGCGCCGAACGAGATCCAGGAGGTGTCGATCCCGGTCTTTGCGGCGATCACCTTGCGAATGTCATCGTCTGTTCCCGAGGCCATCGCGCAGCGCGTGTGCGGCACGATCATGATCCGGTCCACATGCAGCAGCTGAACGCTCAGGACGCAGCCGGTGAGGACCGAGGTGGAGACGCGACCTCCCGGCGAACGCAGGATCTTCGCATCGCCCAGCCTGAGTCCGAGCATGGCGAGCGGCTCGATCCGGGAGTCCATGCAGGTCACCATGGCGATCCCAGCCTTGGCGATGCCGTCGAAACCGCCGTCGGCGAACCCGTCGGCATAGGCCAGGTTGTTGGCCAGTAGATCCTCGAAGCTCATGATGGGGTCTCCCTTCCGTCCGCGATGCTACAGGTCCAGCCCCCTCGCAGCGCCGCGTCCCGCGAGCGCAGCCACCGGCTGAGACAGTGGCGCGCCCGAACCGTCGCGGCGACCGTGCGCACCCGGCAGCTCCACCGGAGAGCCGCTCGCGGCGGCCGCGACCATCGGTGCTGCCCCGATGGCGGCGATGAGCAGGGTGTCCTCACCCCTGAGGAAGCGGTGAGCTCGCACGCCGGCGGTGGCCCTCCCCTTGGCGGGGAACTCGCTCATCGGGGAGACCTTCGCCATCCCCGGCTCGGTGCCGGGCAGCGAGGAGGACGATCCCGAGATGGTCACCGCCTCGTCCGTGGCCGGGTCCGCGGAACCGAACCAGATGACGCGGGCACCCGGAGCCAGCTTGATGCCTGCCATCCCCGCGCCTGAGCGGCCCTGGGGGCGCACCGATGAGGCGGGAAAGTGGAGTAGTTGTGCGTCGGAGGTGATGAAGGCGAGGTGGGCCTGCTCGCCGGCCAGCTCGACGGCGCCGACCAGTTCGTCGCCCTCCTTGAGCGCGATAACGTCCCAGGAGTCCCTGGTCAGGACCTCCGTCGTGACGCGCTTGACGACGCCGCGGGCGGTGCCCAGGGCCAGACCAGCGGTGTCCCCCCCGAGCGTGGTCAGCCCGAGCGGGCGCTCCCCGGCCGCCAGGGGCCAGAGCTCGTGCGCTGGGCTGCCGCCCTGCAGGCTCGGGGCGGAGGCGGTCAGCGGCACGGTCGGCAGCTCGATCGAACGGCAGCGGATCAACCGACCTCTGTTGGTCACCACCGCGAACTCGCCGTGGGCTGTGGTCTTCACGCGGGAGACGATGACGTCGTGCGGGGCCCGCCCATCGGGGGAGAGGTCGTGTTGGGCGTCGGTGCGCGCCACCAGGCCGGAACCGCTGAGCAGCACCCAGCACGGGTCGTCTGCCACCTCCAGGGGGGCAGCCGCGGTGGGAGCGCCGCCGGAGGAGGCGAGCAGCACGGTCCGGCGAGGGGTCCCGAACTGTTTGGCCACGCCTGCCAGCTCGCTGCTGACGACTCGGCGGAGCACTGCGTCGTCGTCGACGATGTCGCGGAGCCCGGCGATGGTGTCGGACAGCTCGGCAGCCTCCTTCTCGAGCTCGATCGTGGAGAAGCGCGTCAGCCTCCGCAGCTGCATGTCCAGGATGTAGTTGGCCTGCGTCTCCGTCAGGTCGAAAGCCACCGTGAGCCGGCCGCGGGCCTCGGCTGCGTCGGCGGACGAGCGGATGATGGCGATGACGTCGTCGATGTCGGCGATGGCGACCATGAGCCCCCGCACCAGATGGAGGCGGTCCTCGGCCTTCTTGAGCTGGAACTGTGTGCGCCGAAGCGTCACATCCAATCTGTGGGCAAGAAAGACCTCGAGCATCTCCTTCAGGCTCAGGGTGCGGGGCTGCCCCTCGACCAGCGCCACCGCGTTGATGGCGAAGGTGTCTTCCAGCTTGGTCACCTTGAACAGTTGTTCAAGCAGCGCCTCGGGGTTGATCCCGTTCTTCACCTCGATCACCAGGCGGGTGCCGTTGGCCAGGTCGGTGAGGTCCTTGACGTCAGCTATGCCGGTCAGTCGCTTGTCGTCGACGGCCTTCTTGATCTGCTCGATGATCTTCTCGGGGCCCACCATGTAGGGCAGTTCGGTGGCGATGATGCCCATCCGTCGGGCCGAGACCTTCTCGATGCGTGTGGTCGCCCGGTGTTTCAGCGTGCCGCGGCCTGTGGCGTAGGCGTCACGGATCCCGTCGAGGCCCACGATCTTTCCGCCGGTCGGGAAGTCCGGCCCGGGGATGTGGCGCATCAGGTCGTCGAGACCGATGTCGGGGTTGCGGATCAGTTGCTGCAGGGCCGCCACCACCTCGATGAGGTTGTGGGGGGCGATGTTGGTGGCCATCCCGACGGCGATCCCGGTGGCGCCGTTGACGAGCAGGTTCGGGAAGGCCGCCGGCAGCACGACGGGCTCCGACTCCTTGCCGTCGTAGTTGACCTTGAAGTCGACGGTGTCCTCGTCCAGCCCGCGGGTCATGGCCACCGCGGGGGTCGCCATGCGGCACTCGGTGTAGCGCATCGCGGCGGGGCCGGCGTCCAACGAGCCGAAGTTGCCGTGTCCGTCGATCAACGGCAGCCGCATGGACCACGGCTGGGCCACCCGCACCAACGCGTCGTAGATCGCCCCGTCTCCGTGCGGGTGCAGCAGGCCCATCACCTGACCCACGACACGGGCACACTTCACGTGCCCACGGTCCGGGCGGATGCCCATGTCGTCCATGGCGAAGAGGATGCGTCGCTGCACCGGCTTCAGACCGTCTCGCGCATCGGGCAGCGCGCGGGAGTAGATGACCGAGTAGGCGTACTCCAGGAAGCTGGTCTCCATCTCCTCGGTGACATTGACATCGAGGATGTGCTCGTCCTCGAACGTCTCGTCGTCGATCGTCGGCTTGGCCATGGGCCGCCTCCTCGCCTGGGTCCGCTACAGCAACCCGCGCAGCCTATCGCCCAATCCGTCGCCGTCCGGGGCGCGCACCTCCGGGGCCATGTCCGGCTCCCAGCGCTCCTCGGTGGCGGGGACCTCCATGGGGAGGCCGTGGGCCAGCGTGTGCTCGCCCGGCGTGAGTTGACGGATGGCGCGGGCCCGGACGTGCCCAGGCTGCAGAGCGGCGAACTCGGCGTAGAGGTCTGGATCGTGCTGACCGTCGTCGCCCACCAGCAGCCACCTGATCTGGGGCAGGTCGCGGGCCAGCTCCCGCAGGCATCGGCGCTTGTGATCGGGGCCGCTGCGGAACCAGCCCGTGTTGGTGGGCCCCCAGTCCGTGAGGAGCATCGTTCCTTGGGGAATCCCGTGGCGGGCGGTGAACCGTTGGATCATCGGGTAGGTGTTCCAGGCGCCGGTGGAGACGAAGATGATGGGGGAGCCGGGATGGGCGGCGAGGAGTTGCTGGTAGAGCCTGGCCATGCCTGGGACTGCCTGACGAGCCTGCTCGGTGACGACGAACGAATTCCATGCGGCCACCATCGGTCGAGGGAGCCAGGTGGACAAGATGGTGTCGTCGATGTCGCTGACGATGCCGAAATCGACGTCGTCGGCGATCACCTGCAGACTGGCCAGGGCCGAGGATCCGCCCGCGCCTTCGAGCGTGACCGAGTGCCAACCCGGTGGCAGTCCCGGGTTGCGCACCCGCACGTCGATGTAGCCGCCCCTGTCGGCATGGACCGGGATCCTGACCTCGCCGATCACCACCGTGATCCTGGCCCCAACTTTCGCTGAGCCCAGGAAGTTGCGCCACCCTCGGCGATAGATCAACGCAGAGGCGGCCTGGACGATCCCGAGGTCCGCTGACGGGCGCAGCACCACGCGGCCGAGGATCCGCAGCTGCTCCGAGGTGCCGTAGCCGGTGAAGGCGAGGATCGACTCCTCCCACCCTCGCTTGCTGAGGGCGCGATTGACCAGAGAGTTGATCCGATCCTCGATCCGGGCGGCGATGAAGGGGCGGGAGGCCATGACCCCAAACCTAGTGCAACGTGCCAGAATGGGCGGGTGCCTGAGTCCGTCGAGATCGTCAATGCCCTGCCCCCGCAGCTCCTGGCCGAGATCGCAGAGTGTGGGTTCTACCCCAGTCTCGTGGCAGAGACGGTGGCGCTGGGGCTGGGGCAGCGTGAGCTGCTCGATTTCCTCGTCCAGCACGAGGCCACTTTCGCCGGGCACGAGCTGCACCGCCACATGACAGTGCTTGTCCGCACCGCCCGGCAACTGCTCATCTGCCACATCGACGAGGGCGAGGGTGCCCAGACGGAGGCAGTGGCCACCGCCGAGGTAGTGGCGTTGCGCGCGGTCGATTCCGTCGTGGTCACGCGCGCACTACAGGACCCGGAGAACCGCTCCGGGCTCAGCGAGGCGTGGCTGACGATCGTGTGGGGAGCTGCGAGGCGAGTGGACCTCGGCCCCGCGGCCTGCGAGGATCCCGCCTGTGAGGCGGACCACGGCTACACGGGCGTGATCCAGCCCGACGACATCACCGTCCGGATGAGCCCCCAGGCTGACGGCGACAACGCGCGTCGGCTCGTCGCCTTCGGAGTGCGTCTGCAGGCGGTGGTCGGCTGATGCGCTCAGACTTCGTGGAGCCCCGCTACGAGGATCTGACGCTGGCCAACCTGCTCCCCAGCGTCATGGCCACGCTGGACGCGACGACGCCGATCATCGCCCTCCCGCGGGCGCGCAGATACGTCCTCCTCCTGGTCGACGGACTGGGATGGCATCAGCTGCTGGAGTTCGGCGATCATGCTGAGACGATGTCGCGCCTCGCGCGTGGCGCCCCGAGGCTCACCTGCTCGGTGCCCTCCACGACGGCTACGTCGCTGACCTCGCTTGGTTGCGGGGTACCCACGGGCGAGCACGGCATCGTCGGGTACACCTTTTTCGAACCCAGCGTCTCACGCGTCATCAACGCGCTCACCTGGGAGGGTGGGCCGGAGGATCTGGGCACCTTCGCTCAGACCCCCACGCTCTTCCAACGCCTCGCTTCGGCAGGCCGGGGCTCCGCCGCGGTGACCCTCGGCCGTTTTGCGGGAAGCGCTCTGACCCGCCTCGCGTTCGGCGGCAGCACGCTCTTCCCGGTTGCCGTGGAGGGGGCTCCTGCCGAGTTCTCGGGGTTGGTGCTGGAGGCCCTCGATGCTGCCGAGGTGGTCTACTGCTACGAGCGGATGCTGGATCACGACGGGCACGGCCATGGTGTGGGCTCCTGGCAATGGCTGGAACGCCTGGCCATGGTCGACGATCTGGTGACGCACCTGGTCGAGACGCTTCCAGCCGACGTCTGCCTGCTCGTCACCGGTGACCACGGCATGGTCAACGTGCCGTCGGGGTCCCGTGTGGTGGCGGAGGACGAGCCGAGGCTGGCGGGCTATTCGTTCCTCGGCGGCGAGCCGCGGTTCCGGCACATCCATGGCGAGGACCCGCGAGCACTCGCCTGGGCCTGGGAGAGCGTGCTGGGGGAGCGGGCACATGTGCTCCGGCGGGACGAGGCCATCGAAGCGGGGTGGTTCGGACCACAGGTGACTGGACTGAGCGCGGCCAGGATCGGTGACGTCGTGGCTGCGATGACATCGGACTACGCGGTCATGAGCCGGCAGAGTCCAGGGGAGTTCAGCCTGGTCGGCATGCACGGGTCACTCACGGCCGCCGAGATGGAGGTCCCGCTCCTCATGCACGGCGGTGACCGGTGAGGTTGCGCATAGCCATCCTCATCGACGACTTCTATCCCTCATCCGGGGGCATCGGACGTTCTGTCGAGACCCAGCTGGAGGAGCTGACGGCCCTGGGCCACGAGGTCACCCTCATCGCGCCGGACCGGCACCTTCAGAAGCCGCGGATCGGGCGCGTCATCGAGTGCCCCACCCTGTACGTGGAGGGACTGCCCGCCCATCTGAGCATCCTCCACTGGTCGAAGCGACGTGCGCGCCTCATCAGCGAGGTGGCGAGCTTCGATGTGGTTCACACCCAGACTGAACGGGGGGCCCTCGGACTTGGCGCCCGGATCGCACGGCTGCAGGGCATCCCACACCTGCACACCTTTCACGCCAACATCGCTGGCACCCACCAGACCGTCCACGGGGCAACCTTCGGCACCCTCGGATATCAGGCGCTGATTCTGCCCGGCCTCCGTATCGCGCGCGGCGGTGGCCGGGCCCCGTCGGCACGGCTGCCAGCCGCCACCAGTGAGACGGGGGGCCTGGCTGCCCGCACTGACTGGAAGTCATTCGCCACGATCGCGCAGCTGGCTGACGCCTACACTGTGCCGTCGCCGTTCATGCGGGACCTGATCGACGAGGCCGCGGGGAGGCGCCTGCCGGGCTATGTGGTGCCGACGGGATACAACCGCCGGATGAAGCGGGCGATCGACGAGGCCCCCCGGGAGCGCGCGGACGGCGCCATCCGGTTCCTCTCCGTGGGGAGGCTGGCGAAGGAGAAGCGCCTCGATGTGATGATCAAGGCGTTCCGGCGCGCGGCGCTTCCCCACGCCGAGCTCGTGATCGTCGGCGACGGCGACCAGCGCGACAGGCTGAAGACGCTCGCGATGGGGTGCGACTCGATCGACTTCCGGTGGCACCTGTCATCCACCACCGCCCTCGCCTACGAATTCCGCAACGCAGACGCCCTCGTGCTCAGCTCCTACCGCTTCGACTCGCAGGCACTGGTCATCGCGGAGGCCGTCTCCGCGGGGTTGCCGGTGATGTACTGCGACGATCGACTGACGGTGGGGGTCTCGCCGCGGACCGCGCTCCTCACCGGTCCCGACGTGGCCTCCATGGCCCAGGGATTCCGCACCCTGGCCGACGGGCCCCTGAGGGCATCCATGGCGGCCGCGTCGGCCGAGCTGATGCCCGATCTGGCTCCCGCGAGGACGGCAGAGCGGTACGTGGAGGCCTACACGGACCTCATCGAGCGAAAGGCGACGCGTGGCTGAGCTCGTGTTCCACACCGGACCCATGGACTGCGGGAAGTCGACCCTGGCGCTGCAGCTGGACTACACGCAGTCGACTCACGGTCGCCAGGGCCGGGTGTTCACCTCGCAGGACCGCGCGGGGGAGGGAGTGATCGCCTCCCGACTGGGCCTGAGCGCACCGGCCCTTGAGGTGTACGACGGCTTCGACTTCTGGCGCTACATCATCTCGGAACTGACAACCGGCAAGCGAGTGGACTACATCGTCTGCGACGAGGCGCAGTTCTACAGCCCCGAGCACATCGATCAGCTGGCCCGGATCGTTGACGAACTCCAGCTCGACGTCTACGCGTTCGGAATCCTGTCGGACTTCCGTACCAGGCTGTTCCCAGGTGCCCAGCGCCTGATCGAACTGGCCGACAGGGTGGAGACGCTGCCTCTGGGGCCCCTGTGCTGGTGCGGGTCTCGGGGCACCCACAACGCGCGTACGGTAGGCGGGCTGATGGTGACGGAGGGGTCCCAGGTGGTGGTCGGCGACACCGGCGACGGGGCCGAAGTGCGCTACGAGGTGCTGTGCCGGGCACACCATCGTCGTCGGATGACCTCTACCCGCGCCAAGGCGACCCTGGCGGCGGAACCGCTTCTCTTCGATCCCGACGACTTCTAGTGTCCTGGCGCAGGACCCGAGGAGGGCGTGGGCCCGCCGAACATGATCTCGTCCCAGGTGGGGATCTTGGCCCTCCGGCGGCGTGGCCGGGGTTTTGGCGGCTCCTCGCCGGCGTCCACCAGCGGCTCCTGGGTGGGCTCCGCGTCCTCGGCGACGGGCGGCGACGCCTCGGACGCATCCTCGGGTTCCGGTAAGGCCGCGTCCTCAAGCTCCTCGTCCGCCGACTCGCTGAGGCGCGCCTCGCGTGGCGCCTCCTCATCCAGGATGCCTGTGTAGATGCGCACCGAGTCTTCGCTGATCCCGCTGAGCATGTCGTAGAGGCGATCGAGCTGGGAGGTGTCCTCGTTCCCGTCGTGCATCAGTTCTGAGGCCGGCACGTCGTCCCCAGGCGCCCCCGACTCCGAGGTGGAGATGGCCCGGACCAGCGCCATTTCGTCTGTGAAGTCGACGGTGTTCTCTTCGCCGGTCAGGGCGTCCGCGGACTCCTCGCCTATCATCCAGCGTGCGTCTGAATTGTGGGCCACGCAGATGCGGGCCTTGGTGTCGAAGATGAACTCGGCCGAGCGGGACTCCACGTCCAGTGCGAGCCGGCCCAACAGACGCCACTTGAGATCCGGCTGCCTCCACGCGTCCCACTCGATGGCATCGGCGTCGATGCCCCTGGACCTCAGCCGCTGCCCGATCAGATCCCCCAACCGCCTGTGGGTCCCTGCCTCGCCGCGCCGTCGGACGGTGGCTGTCTGGGCCGACTGGGCCACATGCTCGCGCTCCGCCAGCACAGGGCCGGCGAAGGCCTCGATGCGCTCGATCTCCATGCCCGTATCCTCGGCGACCTCAGCCACTGAGGCGCCCGAGCGAATCCGCATCTGGATTTCGCGGGGGGTCAGAGCATTCACATTGTTCCTCGTCCGGTCAGGTTATTTCCCACAACTTACCAGCGCCCCACCCGCCCAGGCGTCATCTGCTTGCGTGACCGCGCACAATGGTGTCGAGACGGGGGTGGGGCCGGGATACCACGAGGGCTCCCGATGTGATACACATAGCCCCGTTCGCGGCACAGGAAGGAACACTGACGGATGGCAACCGATTACGACGCACCCCGCAAGACTGACGAGGAAATGAGCGAGGACTCCATCGAGGAGCTCAAGACCCGTCGCAACGACAAGAACTCGGGCAAGGTTGACGAGGATGAGGTCGAGGCTGCCGAATCGTTCGAGCTTCCCGGTGCGGATCTCTCCCACGAAGAGCTCACAGTCCGCGTTCTGCCGCGCCAGGCCAACGAGTTCACGTGTGCCTCATGTTTCCTCGTGAAGTCCCAGAGCCAGCTCGCGGAGGTCCGCGGAGGGCAGAGCTACTGCGTCGACTGCGTCTGAGCAGCTCGGCCCCTCAGAGGGTGGCCTCGCCCCTCAGAGGGTGGCCTCGCCCCTCAGAGGGTGGGCGTCACAGGTCCAGTTTGTTGCGCAGCTTGCTGGGGCCCTGGTGGGCGAAGGTGGTCACCCAGCGGCGCTGAATGAATCGGTTGATCACGATCTGGGACATGCCCACTCCCAGTCCGCTGGCCGCTGCCCAGATGAACGCCCGCGCCATAGGGGTCTCGGGATCGTTGATGTCCGGGACCGGCTCTCCCGTGGAGGCCTCCCACACCTTGGTGACCAGCTTCTGGGCGACCAGGGTGGTGAGCGCGCCGAGCACTCCGGCGTAGAGCTTCCACATGAGCTTCTCAGTCAGGGCCATGGGGTTCCTTTCGATCGGACCAACACTGCCACCTTAAGTGCTTCGAGGTACTGTGGAAAGGTGACCTACCGCGAACGTCTACACGTGCCTTGGTGGTGGTCGGTGATCGCCCTTCTCTTCTGGCTCAGCCTCGCAGTGGCGGTTGTGGCCTACGTTCCGCTGCAGCCGGCCGTAGCTTTCTCCGTCCTGGCCGCCATGGGCCTCTTGCTTGCATTGGTGGCGTACAGCCGCACACTGGTAGCCGTAGACCACGACGCTCTCGTTGCAGGACGGTACCGGCTGACGAGCGAGTACATCGCGGGAGTGGTGCCGTTGAGCGGCGCGTCGGCCCGCAGCGCCTACGGTCCCGAGGCAGATCATCGCGCCTTCCTGTTCACCCGCCCGTTCATCGCCGATCTGGTGCGCGTGGACCTGGCGGATCCGGCGGATCCGCATCCGTACTGGCTGGTGAGTACCCGACATCCCGAGGAGTTGGCGGCGGCCATCGAAGCAGCCAGGGGGAATCCGTGATCGTCGAGACGATGGTGAGCCCCGGGCAGTTGCCGGCCTACGCCCATCCAGGCGACGCCGGGGCTGACCTGAGGGCCGCCCGAGACGTGCTGCTCCGCCCCGGGGAGCGGTCGCTCGTCGGGACAGGGGTGAGTGTCGCGCTGCCGTCCGGGTACGTCGGCCTCGTCACACCACGATCCGGTCTGGCCGCCCGGCACGGCCTGAGCATCGTCAACGCACCAGGAGTCGTCGACTCCGGGTACCGCGGCGAGATCAAGGTCTGCCTCATCAACCTGGACTCCGAGACGCCGATCAGTCTCAGGGCGGGTGACCGCATCGCCCAACTGGTGGTGATCCCGTTCG
Source organism: Arachnia sp. (assembly GCA_035467795.1). Lineage (GTDB taxonomy): Bacteria > Actinomycetota > Actinomycetes > Propionibacteriales > Propionibacteriaceae > Arachnia. The sequence goes on from DATITN010000080.1 coordinate 23,208, forward strand.
TCACCGCGGCGTTCACCGCCGTCGACACCCTCGATGACACCCCGAGAGGCACGGGTGGCTATGGTTCTACGGGCGGATTCTCCACCTCCACCGAGTAAGGGATAGCAGTGATTTTCGGACGCAAGAAGCGCAGCGAGGACCTCGACGACGACATCGAGCAGATGACCGACGCCGACGCGGCGGAGGACAACGAAGAGCTCCCGCTGGGAGACTCCGAGCGCTGGGACGCCGAGTTCACCCGTGCGGAAGGCCCTTTCGACATCTCCGAGGTGGACCTGGAGGCCGACGCCGACGAGGTTAAGCGCCTGGACATGGGACCCCTGATTCTCACGCCCTTCCAGGACATGACGCTGCAGCTGCAGGTCAACCGCGAGACCAATCAGGTGCAGTCGTTGCTCGTCGGGGATGGTCGCTCCGCGCTGGAGGTGGCAGTGTTCGCCGGACCGGCCAAGTCGTCGATGACCGGAGAGATCCGCGACGAGGTGATCGAGTCCACCCGGCAGCAGGGGGGTCGCTGTCAGGCTGTCAAGGGACCTTTCGGCACCGAGCTGCGCCGAGCGCTTCCCGTCAAGGATCAGAACGGGAACCCCGCGATGCATCTGTCGCGGACCTGGCTGGTGCCTGGACCCGGCTGGGTCCTGAGGGGGGTCCTTCTTGGCAAGGCGACCTTCGAACCCGACGACGCGGAGATCGCACTTCATCTGTTCGAGTTCTTCAGCAACCTGGTGGTGCGTCGCGGCAACACCCCGGCCGCGCCGGGCAGTCTGCTGCCGATGCGGGTCCCTGAGGCGAAGGGCTGATCCCATGGGCAAGCGTTCGGTGGCTGATCGGCTGCGGCGCTACTTCCTCTCCCACGAGGAGTTGGAGGCCCGCGAGCTGCTGGAGCAGGCCGAGGACAGCGGAGCCCAACCGCTGACCTCCTGCCAGATGCGCTCACGCGTCATTCTCCGGGGGACCATCACGGCCGTCACGTCGGATGCGCAACACGGATGGCTCGAGGCTGAAGTCAGCGACGGCTCAGGAACAGTGAAGCTCGTGTGGATGGGACGCAGCAGGCTGGAGTGCCTTCTGCCGGGGCGACACATCCGCGTTCAGGGCCGGTTGGCGCAGGCCGACGGTAAATGCGTGATGTACAACCCCGACTTCGAGATCGTTCCTCAGGCGTCGTAGTCGTCGGCGGCGAACATCGCCGACAGGTCGGCCTCGGATTCCTGGGTCACCAGGAACAACAGCTCGTCGCCACCCTCGAATGCGCGGTCGCGCTCTGGGGTCAGCGGAGCGCCGTCCCGGATGATGGCCACCAGTACGGTGTCGCCCGGTAGTTCAACGTCTCTGAGTCTGCGGCCGGCCAGATGCGACGACTGCGGGAGCGTCACCTCGGACAAATGCGTGGTCGACTTGTTGAACGTCAACAGTCGAACCAGATCTCCAGTGGAAACGGCCTCCTCCACCAACGCCGACATCAGACGCGGTGTCGACACGGAGACGTCGACCCCCCATTGGGCGTCGAACAGCCATTCGTTGCCGGGGTGGTTGACCCGCCCCACCGTGCGTGGCACCCCGAATTCGGTCTTGGCCAGAAGCGAGTGGACGAGGTTCACCTTGTCGTCGCCGGTTGCGGCGATGGCCACGTCGCAGTTCTCCAGCTCGGCCTCCTCCAGGGACTGCAGCTCGCAGGCATCGGCCTGGAACCAGTCGGCGCCCGGCACCGAGTCCGGCTTGATAGCCGCCGGATCGCGCTCGATGAGGAGGACCTGATGGCCGTTGGCGATGAGTTCCCGGGCGATGGACCGGCCCACGTTTCCGGCCCCGGTGATGGCGACTCGCATGATGCTCCTAGTGCTTGGCCGGGGGATAGGCGAAGAGTGTCTCCAGCTCATCGGTGCGGTCCGTGTGGCACGCGATGTAGATCAGGTCGCCGTCCTGGAAGATGGTGTCGCGGTCCGGCACCAGCCCGCGACCCACGCGCTGCACGAAGGGGATCGGGGATCCGGCCGCTGACTGCAACTCACTGATCCGTCGTCCCACCCATCCGCTGTGGACGTGGATCTGGAGCAGCCGGGCGGTCCCTGTGGGGTCCCGCCAGACAGGCTCGCTGCCCTCAGGGAGGAGCCGGCGGAGCACCTGCGTGACGGTCCACTTGACCGTGGCCACCGTCGGAATGCCCAGGCGCTCGTAGACCGCTGCCCGGCCCTGGTCATAGATGCGCGCCACGACGTTGTCGATGTGGTAGTTCTCCCGCACCACGCGGGCGGCGAGGATGTTGGAATTGTCACCCGAGGAGACGGCCGCGAAGGCGTCCGCCTTGCGGATGCCTGCGGCCTCGAGGACCTCGCGGTCGAATCCGACGCCCTTGACAGTGAGGCCCTTGAAATCCTGGCCGAGGCGGCGGAAGGCATCCACGCTGACGTCGATGATGGCGACGCTGTGGCCACGCTTCTCGAGGCCGGTGGCGAGCATCGAGCCCACCCGGCCGCAGCCCATGATGACGATGTGCACCCTATGACTCCTTCGGCGGCTTCTCGCAACAGAACCTACACCCCCGGGGAGGAGGGGTGCGCAATGACTTTGGAGGACAAGAGGTCTACCGTAACCCCGTGAACGTGATGTCGGCGCTCAAGCGCATGGTGGTGGGGCGGCGTCTCACCAACGCCCAGATGGGGGAGACGCTCCTGCCCAAGAGGCTGGCCCTCCCCGTCTTCGCCTCCGATGCGCTCAGCTCTGTCGCCTATGCCCCGGATGAGATCCTGATCACGCTATCCCTGGCGGGGATGGCCGGGTTCATGTTCTCCTGGCAGATCGGCGTGGCGGTGGCGGTCGTCGTCGCCATTGTGGTGATGTCCTACCGGCAGACCGTGCACGCCTACCCCAATGGAGGCGGTGACTACGAGGTCGCCACCGTGAATCTGGGCAGGTACGCGGGCCTGACTGTCGCGGCCTCGCTGCTGGTCGACTACGTACTGACGGTCGCGGTGTCCGTGTCCGCCGGTGTCATCAACGCCAAGGCCATGGCCCCGTTCCTGGACGGCTACGAGGCGTGGACCGCTGTCGGAGTCATCTTCTTCCTGACCTTGATGAACCTCCGGGGTGTGCGGGAGTCCGGCGCCATGTTCGCCATCCCGAGCTACGTCTTCATGGGCTCCATGCTGCTCATGATCGCGATCGGCCTGTTCCGGATCCTGGTGTTGGGGGAGGAGCTGGTGAGCGAGACGGGGGACCTCATCGTCGTGGCTCCGGAGGGCAGCGCGGAGTTCGCCGGGTGGGCCATGGTGGCCATCCTGGCGCGGTCGTTCTCCTCGGGTGCCGCCGCGCTGACCGGCGTGGAGGCGATTGCCAATGGTGTCCCCGCATTCCGCAAGCCGAAGAGCAGGAACGCCGCCAGTGTGCTCACCATGCTGGGGGTGCTGGCCATCACGATGCTCCTCGGAATCATCGCGCTCGCCAACCTCACGAGGGTGCACCTGATCGACGAATTGTCGGGCACCCACTACGTCAACGCCGCTGGCGAGACCATCCACAGCGCGGCGCACACCGTGACCGGCCAGTTGGCCCGCGTCGTGTTCATGGACTGGTTCGAGCCCGGGTTCTACATCGTGATCACCGCGACCATGCTGATTCTGTTCCTGGCTGCCAACACCGCTTTCAACGGCTTTCCGTCGCTGGCGTCGATCCTCGCCCGGGACGGCTTCCTCCCGCGCCAGTTGCACACCCGCGGTGACCGGCTGGCCTATTCCAACGGCATCGTCATGCTCGCTGTGGCTGCCGCAGTGCTCGTTCTCGCGTTCGACGCGTCGGTCACCGCGCTGATCCAGCTGTACGTGGTGGGTGTCTTCCTGTCCTTCACCGTCGGTCAGACGGGCCTGATCATCCACTGGACCCGCGCCCTCCGCGGGGAGCAGGACGTGAGGGCACGCAAGCGGATGGTTCGGGCTCGCATCATCAACACCGTCGGCGCTGCCGCCACGGGGATCGTCCTGATCATCGTGCTGATCTCCAAGTTCACCCACGGCGCCTATCTGGCGGTCGTGGCCATGGCCGTCCTGTTCGGGCTCATGCTGGCGATCTCCAACCACTACCGGGCGGTTCAGCAGGAAGTGGCGCTGAAGCCCGACTCCGATCGGGCACTGCCCAGCCGGGTGCGTGGAGTGGTCCTGGTGCAGAGGGTCAATCTCCCGACCCTGCGTGCCATCGCATTCGCCCGTGCGGCCCGGTCAACGACGCTGACGGCCGTCACCGTCGCCGTGGACGACGATGAGGTGGAGCGGATCCTCGACGAGTGGGAGGCGGAGGATTTCGGCACCCCACTCAAGGTGATCGCCTCTCCGTACCGCGAGATCACCGGGCCGTTCATCAAGTACGTGGATGAGCTGCGCAGCGAGAACCCGCGCGACATCGTCATCGTCTACATTCCCGAGTTCGTCGTGGGTCACTGGTGGGAGCAGTTGCTCCACAACCAGACGGCGCTGCTGATCCGTACCCGCCTGCACTTCATGCCGGGCGTCATGGTCACGAGCGTGCCGTATCAGTTGAAGTCATCCGGCAAGGCGAAGGCGGCCGCCAACAAGGCCCCCGAGCCACGCAGGCGATGAACGTGGAGTTGCGGCTCGAGCGGGTCGCGCACGGCGGGTACGTGGTCGGCCGCGCCGAGGGCAAGGTGCTGTTCGTCACCGGAGGGCTGCCGGGGGAGCGGGTGGTCGCGGAGATCACCGAGACGGGCAAGCGGTTCGACCGGGCGCGGGTGACCCAGGTGCTCGAGCCCTCCGACGGTCGGGTTGAGCCTCCGTGCCCCATCGCAGAGCGCTGTGGGGGGTGTGACTGGCAACACGCCGATCAGCCCACCCAGTTGAAGCTGAAGACCGCCGTCGTGGCCGAACAGCTGGAGCGGCTGGCCGGAATCGACTGGAACGGAGAC
>DATITN010000081.1:0-5939 GCA_035467795.1 Arachnia sp.
CACCCGGTGGACACCGTCGGGGCGGGCGATGCCTTCGTCGGCGCCCTCGCCGCAAGACTGTCAGAGGGCCTGGATCTGGTGACGGCGGCGCAGTACGCATCTAGGTTCGCCGCGCATACCGTCCAGTTCGAGGGGGCCCAGTCCTCCTATCCACAGCCGGGTACTCAACTCCCGGAGGTTTCATGAAACGCAGCGGCCTGCTGAACCCGGATCTCGCGGCGGCCATCGCGCGGCTCTAGGGGACGCATGCCACCAGATCAGCCCTTGACCGCGCCCGCCAAGGCGCCCTGGACGAAGTACCGCTGGAACATCAGATAGACGATCAGCACCGGCACCGCGGACATGATGATGAACGCGTTGAGCGGCCCGTAGTCGGTGCCGAACTGCGTCGAGAAGCTCTGCACGGCCAGCGGCACGGTCCAGTTCCCTTGGGAGCGAAGCAAGGTGGTGGCCATCGCGTATTCGTTCCAGGTGGCCACGAAGTCGAGGATGAACAGCGCCGCCAGCGCCGGCTTGGCAAGCGGAAGCATGACCTGCCAGAAGATGCGGAACGTGGAGGCACCGTCGATGCGTGCCGATTCCTCGAGTTCGTCGGGGATCTGGCGGAAGAAGCCGTAGAGGACGAACACCTGGTACGGGATACCGAACGCGAGGTAGGGAAGCACCAGGCCGGCACGGGAATCGAGGAGCCCGAGGCCGAGCATGGTGGAGAACAGCGGCCCGAGGGCCACCTGGATGGGGACCATCGATCCCACTGCGATCAGCCCGAGGAGAAGGCGATGTCTGCGGAACCGCAGGCGAGCGATGGCGAACGAGGCCGCCGCGGCGAAGAAGAGGCCCAGGGGCACCTTCACCGCGGCAATGAGCAGGCTGTTCAGCCCGGTCACGCCCAGGTTTCCGCGATCGAAGGCGGTGGCGTAGTTCTCCCACGCCCATCGGCTCGGTAGCGCCCACGAGGGCGCCGAGCTGATGTCCGCGTTGGTCTTGAGCGACGTAAACAGCATGACGGCGAACGGGAGGGCCCAGAGCAGCGAGGTGACGACGAGCGCCACCCACAGGCCGATGCCCACATAGTCGACGGGCTTGCGCCTCTTCTCGGTGGTGAGAGCCACTGCACTCATCACTTGTCTCCCTTCATCGACCAGGCCATGTACGGAACCACCAGGCACAGCGAAAGGATGAGCAGCACTGTGGCCACCGCACCGCCGGCACCGAACTGGTTGTTGGAGAAGGACTGGGTGTAAGACCACAGGGCCAGAACCTGGGTCGATTGCGCGGGCCCGCCGCCGGTCATGCCGACGATCAGGTCGAACACCTTCAGCGAGTTGATGATGGTGAGGATCACCACGACGACCGTGGTGGGCTTCAGCGCCGGCAGCGTGACGTGCACGAACACGCCCCACGCGCTGGCGCCGTCGAGCTTGGCCGCCTCGACCAGCTCCGGCGGAACCGTCTGCAGTCCGGCGAGGAAGAGCACCATCGGGAAGCCGACCGCCTGCCAGATCGAGGCGACGAAGACGGAGTACAGCGCGATCTTCGGATCACCAAGCCACGTCAGGGCCCAATCGTCGAGGCCCAGCTCGCGGAGCGTCTGGTTGACCAGGCCAAGTGTGGGGTTGTAGATCCACCGCCACATGGCCGCGACCGTGATGGAGGCGAACACCGACGGGATGTAGAACACCGACCGCATCACGTTGCGGCCGACCATCTTGCGGTTCAGGGCCAGGGCCAGCAGAAGGCCCAGCACCATGGGAAGAAGCAGCGACAGGACCACCCAGATGACCGAGTTCTGCAGGGCCCGCCAGAAGACAGGATCGGCGGTGAACATGCGCACGTAGTTGTCGAATCCGACAAAGACCTGCTCGTCGGTGCGGAACCCGGTCCATCGGAAGAACGACAGCCGGACGGAGTCGATCATGGGGTAGACGATGAAGAAGGCATAGAGCGCCAGGGCGGGGAGAAGGTACGGCAGCGCGGCCAGGAACGGCCGCTTATTCGAGGGGTTGCCCTTCGAGGCGCCCCGGGCGGGCGCGGCCGGGGTCGCCGCCCTTGTCAACTGCGTCATGAGATCTGCTCCTTAGGGCAGACGGGGCGGGCCGAGGCCCGCCCCGTCACCGGGATCACTTGTTGGCGTCGCGCCAGGTCTGGAACTCGGCACCCGCGTCGGCAGGGTCGATGTCGCCGGTCAGGACGGAGTTCTGCACCCGCCAGAACTCGCCGGTCTCGGCCGTGGCGAAGTTCTGATCGTTGTTGATGAAGCTGCCTTCAGAGGCGGCGATCAGTTCCATCCACTCGGCAGCGAGCGGGGTGCCCTCTACCGGCTCGACGTTCGCGTTCACCGACAGGCTGGAGAAGGCGCTGCCGAGTTCGGCCTGGCCCTCCTCGGACACCATGAAGTCGAGGAACTTGGCGGCGGCATCGGGGTTCTGGGCGTTGGGCGTGAGGTAGAGCAGTTCACCGAAGCCGTAGGTGCGCCCGGTGTCCGTGGGGAACGGGAAGATTCCGATCTCCTCGACGGGGAGGCCGCCGTCGATGGCCATGGGGCCGAACCAGTCGCCCTCGATGCTCATCGCGGCCTGGCCGCTGTAGATGAGCTGCGAGGAGTCGTCGTTGCTGACGGCCATGAAGCCCTCGTTGAGGTAGTTCTCGCCCCACATCTGGAGCTCGGTGAACGCCTCGGTGACGCAGGCCTCCTCGCCCCAGTTCCCGTCACCCTGGGTCAGCTCGTCGGCCTTGTCGGCGCCGCACTTGGTCTCGATGAGCGAATCCAGCAGACGCATGACGTGCCAGTTGACGGTGCCACCGAACGCCATCGGGATGACGCCGGCGTCCTTGAGGGTGCCGGCCGCCTCGACGAGCTCGTCGTAGGTGGCGGGGACCTCGGTGATGCCGGCCTCGGCGAAGAGGCGCTTGTTGTAGAACACAGCCTCCGTGGCCTGGATCATCGGCACGCCGTGGTGGCCCTCGTACTGGGTGGCGTAGGACAGCGCCGACGGGGTCAGCACATCGGCCCAGCCGTACTCCTCGTAGTAGTCGGTGATGTCTTCACTCATGCCGACTCGCACGAGTTCCCCGCCGAGTCCGGAGCCGCCCCAGTAGCGGTAGACGTCGGGGCCGGAGTCGGTGCCGGCGGCCTGTCGCAGGGCGTCCTTGTGGGCATCGACGGCCCGCTCTTCGGTGTTGACCGTGATGTCGGGGTACTTCTCGTTGAAGGCGGTGACCAGGCCGGTCCATGCCTCCTTCTGGGAATCCTGCTGGGTGAGGGTCCAGATCGTGACCTCTTGCGGAGCGTCTGCCGACGAACCGTTGTCAGAGGCACCGCCACAGGCGGTGAGGGCGAGGGCGATGGCGGACAGGGAAGCGACGATGGACAGGGTCTTCTTGGTGAGCACGGGTCCTCCATTGGGTGTGCGGTGGGGGTGTGGAGATGGTCGTCGGGAGCGCCGCGGTCGCGGCGCACGTGGGGTCAGCTGGCTTGCCAGGTCTCGAACTCCTGGAGCTTGAGGTAGAAGTCTTCGAACATGAGGCGGACGTCCACCTGCGTGTAGACGCGCATGGGGCGGGTGCCGCGCATGGGCCGGTAGGCGCCCTGCTCGGTGATCTCCGGGGTGGCCTTCTCGACGTGGAAGCTGGAGGTGGAGTCGGGCTCGAACACCGACCGCAACGCCGTCAGTAGGACCAGCGGCGAATCGCCGAGCGCGTACGTCTCGAACGCGGGCATGCCGTGCTCGCGGACGACGTCCGTGATGGCGCGGACCTCGTCGTAGAGGTACTGGCCCAGCGGGCCCATCTTGGCGACGCGGAGCCGCAGCTCGGTCTCGGAAACGAGGCACTGGCGGTAGATGTCGCGGGGGAGCTGCCAGATCTCGAGGTCCTGGGCGCCGAAGAGCACCTGGCCGGCCTTGACGTCGATGAGCAGGTTGTACTCGATGGGCATCGCATTGTGGGGCGGGACGGCAAGGCCCTCATGCTCCGAGCCGCCGATCCAGATCAGCGTCATCCGCTTGGCGATCTCAGGCTCCAGCAGGTAAGCCGACGCGATATCGGTCAGGCCGCCTCCGGCGGCGACGAAGAGGGGAAGGTCCGTGTCGTCGCGCATGGCCTCGGCAATGATCGCCCGGGCCGCCGGAGTGTCGTGTGGGGTGTTGACGTCCTCCAGCGCAACCTCGGCGCCGCGGTGAATCACCTCAGTGCTGTCCAGCCCCATTCGTGCGAAGACGTCGCGGGCCACCAGCTCGGCGTTGGTGGCGGTGTGCTCCGACGGGTCCATCCCGTCGCCGGGGCGCAGGTGGGAGGCGACGATCGCGCGGATCTCAACGCTCGGCGAGAGCAGGTGGTGGACGAGCTGGTACAGGTCGTCGGGGTCGCCGGAGAAGTCGTTGTCGATGATCAGGCGGGCGCTAGGCGCCAGGAAGCCGGCGTCGCCGCGCCACGGCGTCTCGCCCAGGCGCCAGTGCTTCGCTGGTGAAACGCCGTGGTCTGCGCCCGGTGATGGGATTCTCGTCATCTGTCCTCCGAATATCGCTGCCGCACGTTCGGCGTGGGCAACTTCGCTCCTGGGCCGGTTCCCGCATCGTGGTTGACGCGTCCGACTGCGTTTAGGTTATCGATCACATACACTCTGGCACAAGAGCTCGTGAATAACAATTTGATAACGCATAGATATGCATCCAGTAGAGTTCGTGTACCAGAAAGGCACGAGATGACACAGCAGGCTCCGCCCGGGCGGGCTCCGAAGATGGCCGACGTCGGCCGCTTGGCCGGCGTGTCCGCCCAGACGGTGTCGCGGTACTTCACGGGATCCGGCTACGTCGGCACCGAAACCAGGGCCAGGATCGAGGACGCGATCGAGCAACTGGGCTACACGCTGAACCAGTCCGCGCGCAACCTCCGGGCCAACTCCACCCGCTCCATCGGCGTCCTGCTGAGCGGCCCCTCCCTCTACGGCGCCTGGACCGTCATGTCCGGGCTGAACCTGGCCGCACAGAGTTCCGAGTACGGCCTGGTGACGAGCCCCGTCGAGTTCGTCTCCGATGACCCTCACGTTCCTCAGGCCACGCACTGGGCACTCGAACGCCTCCTCATGGCCAGGGTCGACGGGATCATCATCTCCTCCTCATACCTGGGCATCGAGGACCTGCTGGAGCGGGTGTGGGAGAAGGTCCCCGTCGTGATGCTCTCAGGAAGGGCTTGGCCGAACGCCGACTCGGCGACAGTTGACTCGTTCGAAGCGGGGAGGCTAGCCACCGAACACCTGCTCGAGCTCGGCCACCGCCGGATCCTGCACCTCGCCGGCCCGCAGAACACCAGCGAAGGCTACGAACGGGAACGGGGTTATCGTGACGCCCTGACGCGGGCCGGGGTTGAGGCGCTGCCTGTGGTCAGCGGGGACTGGTCGGCCGAGTCCGGGGAGGCTAGGGGGCTTGAGGTGGACCCACACTCGTTCTCCGCCGTGTTCTCGGGCAACGATCAGATGGCGCTGGGGTTCCTCGCAGCGCTTCGCCGGCGGGGCCGAACCGCCCCACAGGACTTCTCGGTCGTCGGTGTCGACGACATGCCGGACGCGAGATACTTCACTCCCCCACTGACCTCCATGTACATGGATTTCGCTGCCCTCGGCCGGGCGGGTTTCGAGATGATCATCGAGCGGATCAGAACTGGGGAGCGGGTTCCGCGGCGGGTGATCCGCCCCCGTCTTGTGGTCAGGGAGTCGACCGCGCCATTCGCCTGAGCCCCGCTTCCGCGGAATCGGGCCCGTAGTGACGGGCACCTCGCCCCGGGCTGAGCGTGACCGGCCGCACTAGGGTCCCGTCGCCGCGCCCGTCCATACCCATCTGGGTATTGTGGGATGCAGGAGGCACCGTGGCACCCACCGTTCTCGTCGTCGACGACGCACCCGAGATCCGCACCCTTCTGCGGACCTACCTTGAGGCCGAAGG
>DATITN010000082.1:0-6719 GCA_035467795.1 Arachnia sp.
TCCAGCGCGCCCGCTGCCTCGAGGGTGCTGCGCACCTCGGCGATGGTCGAGCCCTTCTGGCCGATCGCCACGTAGATGCAGCGCACCTGCTTCTTCTTGTCGCCAGAGGCCCAGTTGGCCTTCTGGTTGATGATCGTGTCCAGAGCAATGGCCGTCTTGCCGGTCTTGCGGTCGCCGATGATCAGCTGGCGCTGGCCGCGGCCGATCGGGATCATGGCGTCGATGGCCTTCAGCCCGGTCTGCAGAGGCTCCCGGACCTCCTGACGGTCCATGACGCCGGCGGCCTGAAGCTCGAGCGCACGACGGCCGTCGATGCCGTTGATCTCGCCGAGTCCGTCGATGGGGTTGCCCATGGCGTCCACGACGCGTCCGAGGTAGCCGTCGCCGACGGGCACCGAGAGCACGTCGCCGGTGCCGTGCACGATGGAGCCTTCGTCGATGCCCTCGGATTCTCCGAGGACGACGACGCCGATCTCGCGTTCGTCGAGGTTCAGGGCGATGCCCAGGGTTCCGTTCTCGAACCGCAACAGCTCATTGGCCATCGCCGAGGGCAGGCCCTCGACCCGGGCGATGCCGTCGCCGGAGGTCACGACGGTGCCGACCTCGGTCCGGGACGCGGCCTGGGGCTGGTATGCCTGGACGAAGTCGTCCAGCGCGCTGCGGATCTCGTCCGGACTGATGGTGAGTTCAGCCATTGCGTTTCTACTTTCGTCTACAGGGTGGTGAGTTGCCGGTGGGCCTGGTCTAGCCGCGCAGCAACTGTTGATTCGATGACGTCGTCGTCGATGGCCACGTTCATGCCACCGAGGACCGAGGGGTCCACCTCGATCTGAAGCGACACCGTGGTGCCCAGCTGGGCTTCCAACGCCGCCTTGAGGCGGGCGATGCGACCCTCGTCCAGCGGACGGGCCACTGTGACCCGGGCGATCTTCTCTCCGGACAGGTCCGCAGCCATCTCCAGGATGGCGGAGACGGTCTGCGCGATGTTGCGGCGGCGGGCCTTGACCGCGCGGGCCGCCAGCGTGCGGGTGACGGGATGGACGCGACCCTCGATCAGCCCATCGACGAGGGCCTGCTTGGCCTCGACGGGATAGGTCTGGTTGCGCAGGGTGGCCGCCAACTCCGGGTTGCCGACGATGGTGGAGGACAGAGCATGCAGCTCGTCCGCGACCTGGTCGATCTGTCCGGCCCGGTGGGCCGATGCCAGCGCCACGCGGGTGCCCTGGCGCTCCAATCCGGACACCAGGTCCGCGCCGCTGCCCCAGGACGCCCGGAGGGCCTCCGACAGCACCGACATCGTCGCGGCCGAGACGCGGCCGCCGAGAAGTCGCCTCGCCAGGCCCGCGCGGTCGTCGAACGGCGACGACGGGTCCGACAGCGAACGACGCAGCACCGGCTGGCCGTCGATCAGATCGACGACGGCGAACAGCTCGGAGGCCGTGGATGCATCGGTGAGGATGCCGTCCACGGACGCATCGAGTCCAGCGGGTGCGGCGCCGCGGGCCATCATCGGGCCTGACCCGCGGACTCGAGTTCGGCCAGGAACCGGTCAACGGTGCGCATGGCCAGCTCGTCGTCGCTCAGCGACTCGCCCACGATCTTGCCGGCCAGGACGGTGGCCATGCCGCCGACCTCGCCTCGCAGGTCCTGGACCAGCTGTGCGCGCTCCGCTTGAAGCTGGACGCGTCCGGATTCCAGAATCCGCTGGGATTCCTTGGCCGCCTTGTCCCTGGCTTCGGCCACGATGGTGGCCGACTGGTTCTTGGCATCCTCACGGATCCGCGCGGCCTCCTCGCGGGCAGCCGTCAACTGGTCGTTGTATTCGGCGAGTGCAGCCTCAGCCTTGGCTTCCGCCGCCGCCGCCCGCTGCATGCCGCCCTCGATCTTGTTCGAGCGCTCCTCGTACATCGTCTCGAAGGCCGGTACAACGGCCTTACGCATCAGAGCGTAGATCAGCAGCATCAGGACGATGCCGACGACGATCTCCGAGAGATAGTGGGGCATCAGCGGCCCCAGATCGATCTCGAGAAGCGCCCCGGTGAAGGGGAACATGACGCTGCTCAGAGGACGAAGGCGAGAGCGATGGCGATGATGGCGAGCGCCTCAACCACGGCGAAGCCGATGAAGGCCGTGCCCATCATGGCGCCACGGGCCTCGGGCTGACGGGCGGTGCCGTTGATGACCGACGCGAAGATCCAGGCGACACCGAGGGCCGGGGCGATCGTGGCGATCGCGTAGCCGATCATGTTCAGCGAGCCGGTGATTTCGAGGAGGGACATTACTTTCCTTTCGGATGGCTTCTGAGAACGGGCTTGTTTCTCAGGAGTCGGATTGACTTAGTGCGCCTCGGCGATCGAGGTGGACACGTACTGGGCGGTGAGAACCGTGAAGATGTAGGCCTGCAGCGCGCCGATGAACAGCTCGAGGCAGAGGATGAGCAGGCTGAACGCCAGCGAGACGGCGCCGGCGACGTTGAAGAACAGGTTGTCCTGCACCGTGAGAAGGTACCCGCCGCCCACCACGAACACGAGCACCACCAGGTGACCGGCGAACAGGTTGGCGAAGAGACGCAGGGCCAGCGTGATGGGCCGCGTGATGAACGTGGCGAGGAACTCCAGCGGGATCACCAGCACGAGCAGGTAGCCGGGCACGCCGTCCGGGATCAGCGACTTCTTGAGGAACCCGCCGAACCCCCACTTCCTGAACCCGGCGCCCACGTAGATCAGCCACGAGAGGATCGCCAGGCCGTAGGCGTAGCCGACGTTGGAGAACGTGGGGTACATGAAGACGAAGAACTCGCCGAACCAGTTGTTGACCAGGATGAACGAGAACAGGCCCAACAGGTAGGGCAGGAACTTCTTGAAGTCGTGGTGGAGGATGTCACGCGCGATGCCGTTGCGGACGAACTCGTAGACGTATTCGGCCAGGAACTGCGTCTTCGTGGGCTTGACCTTGAGGTTTCGGGAGGCCAGCCACCAGAGGATCATCACGATGGCCGCGCCGATGACGGCCTGGAAGAACGGCTTGTTCATCCAGTCGGGCAGCACGCCCGGCCAGACCGAGTACCACAGGAAATCGTCCGTGCCAGGAGGGTGGTATTCGCCTCCGCCGCCGGTCTCCATCGGAAGTAGCCCCAGTGTCACGTACCGCTCCCGTATCGCTTGATGATGAGGTAGATGCTGGTCACCAGGCCGAGAATGAGGCCCAGCGGCAGTAGCCACGAGGTGTGCAACAGGTAGTCCCCGACCCACCCGAGTCCACCGTAGAAGATGATCCCGCTGAGCAGGTAGCTGAGCACGAGCATGCCGTCATCGGAGCGCGAAGGTCCTTCTGGCGCGTTCTCTGACGGTGAGTTGCCCATGTCGTGTGTGAGCCTAGCGGAAACGGGTCCGTGAATCATACTTCTCCCGGTCATTGAGCGGAGGGGGGATGGTACTCGGTGTCGTAGACCGGCACCCGCTGCCGGGAGGCCACCAGAACCACCCCCGACACCCACGCCAGCACTGTGCCCACGACGCTCAACAGGAGCCAGCCGTCGCGCACCTGCGGGGCCACCGCGGGATGTCCGAGGATGAACCAGAGCCCGGCGGCGATCCCCACGACGCGCACCGCGTAGCTGACCAGCACCAGCGCCATGCCCTGCATGTCCCCGAACTCCGAGGCCACCACCTCCAGCGCCTGCCCCACGGAATAGAAGATGACGACGGCGGCGAATCCGAGCACGGAGGTGAGGACCGCGCCGGGACCCCCGACGACGACAGCCGCCAGCAGGATGAGCCCGCCTGCCGCGTGGGCGCCGACCAGTCCCCCGATCATCATCTGCCGGGCTCGCCTCGTCGCGTCGGTGATCCGTGACTCAGCCACCCTCCACCTCCCGGCGGGCGGGGCGCAGCGTGAGCACCACCACCACCAGCAACGCGAGGATGACCACCCAGATGGTGTGGGGCCACTGCGACAGCGCCACCACCACCAGTCCCACCGACACCACAGCCGTCCATCCGTACATCAGCAGCACCGCGCCCCAGTGCGAGTGGCCATGGGCGAGGAGGCGGTGGTGCAGGTGCTGCTTGTCCGCATGGAACACGTGCTGCCCCTTCCAGGTGCGCCGCGCCCAGGCGAGGATCAGGTCGAGGATGGGAAGCGCGAGGGCCGCGAGCGGCAGCAGGATGGGCAGCAAGGCCGGGAGGAGGCTGCCGTCCTGCTCCGTGGCCCCCGGATCCAGCTGGCCCGTGAACGAGATCGCGCTCATGGCCATGAGGAGACCGAGCAGCATGGCGCCCGAATCGCCCATGAACATCTTCGCGGGGTGGAAGTTGTGCAGCAGGAAACCGACGGCGATCCCGCAGGTGGCCACCGTGATCAGGCTCGCCGTCGTGGCCCGCACCAGCTCCTGCTCGTAGGCCAGCACGTAGGTGTAGCTGAAGAAGGCCCCTGAGCCGATCGCCACGACCCCGGCCGCCAGCCCGTCGAGCCCGTCGACGAAGTTGACCGCGTTGACGCACAGCGCGATGAAGAACACGGTGATCAGGATGCTGCTCGCGTCGTCGAGGGCCACGATCCGGTTGGGCAGCGGGATCCAGTAGATCCGCACCCCCTGCAGCACCGCGACCCCCGCGGCGAGCACCTGGCCGCCCAGCTTGACCAGCGCGGGCATGTCGTACTTGTCGTCCAGCACCCCGATGACGGTGATGACGAGTCCGGCCCAGAGGACGGCCCACGCGTCGTGCTCGACGGTGGTGTAGCGGCCGAGGAACGGCATCTGGAGCGCGAGCAGGAACGCCACGGCGAGTCCGCCGAACATGGCCAACCCACCGAAGTAGGGGATGGGCTGGGTGTGCACGTCGCGGCTGCGGACCGTGGCCAGCGCGCCGGTGCGCACCGCGAGGCTGCGGGCCAGCCCGGACAGCAGATAGGTCGTGCCGGCCGCCACCAACAGCACCAGGAGGTACTCGCGCACAGGGGCCTAACCCTGCGACTCGATGTCCGGGGCGACCTCGCGCAGCGCCTCGATCGACAGCGCGCCCGCCCTGAGCACCCGCCCCTCGGGGATCGAGGCGAAGTCCACGATGGTGGAGGCCACTCCCCCACTCACGGGTCCGCCGTCGAGGTACACCGCGACACTCTCGCCCAGCTGCTCCCTGGCCTCGTCACAGGTCAATGCCGCGGGCCGACCCGAGAGGTTGGCCGAGCTGACGGCCAGGGGGCTGGTGCGGCGCAGCAGGGCGCGGGCGGCGTCGTGGTCCGGCACGCGCACCGCGACGGTGCCCTTGGTCTCCCCCAGCGACATGCCGGAGCGGGTCTGGGCCTTGAGGATGAGCGTCAGGGCGCCGGGCCAGAAGGCCTTGGCCAACGCCGCCGCACCGGCAGGGACCTCGTCGGCGATGGCACGCAGCATCGACGGCTCGGCGATCAGCACCGGCGGCGGCATGTCGCGGCCGCGCTCCTTGGCATCCAGCAGCCCTTGGACCGCGGCGGCCTCGAACGCGTTGGCCCCGATGCCGTAGACGGTGTCGGTGGGCAGGACGATGCACCGTCCCTCGCGGACGGCAGCCACCGCCTCCGCGAGGCCCGTCTCGGGACCGGTGCTGAGGTCGAACACTGTGCTCACGGGGTCATCCTGCCATGTGCGGGAAGCCGCACGGCGGTGACGAACCGCGGGCGACCAGTCAGGTCCGGGTGGCTGCGCACCTCGCCGAACCCGGCCGCGGCCACCAGAGCGACGACGGCGTCGGCGTGGCTCTCGTCATGCTCGGTGGCCAGCAGCCCGCCGGGCCGCAGCAGCCGCCCAGCGACGGAGGCCACGACGCGGAGGGCGTCCAGCCCGTCGGGCCCTGAGAAGAGGGCCACCTCGGGGTCGTGGTCCACCACGTCGGTGGGCAGGAGCGCCCGGTGGTTCTCCGGGATGTAGGGCGGGTTGGCGATGACGAGATCCACTGCGCCGTCCAGGTGCGGGAAGGCCGCGGCCATGTCGCCGTGCACCACCTCGACGTCGAGGCCGGCGAGGTTGTGGCTCAGGTAGGCCATGGCCTCGGCGGACAGCTCGACGGCGTGTAGACGCACCCCTCCCAGCTCACGCGCGAGCGAAGCCGTGATGGCGCCTGACCCCGCGCACAGCTCGACGACGCGACGCTCCTCCGCGGGGCGGCCGGCCAGCTGCCGCAGCGCCCAGCCCACCATCTCCTCGGTCTCCGGCCTGGGGATGAACACCCCGGGACCCACCGCCAGCGATTCGTAGCGGAAGTAGGCCACCCCGGTCAGGTGCTGGAGCGGGACCCCCGCGGCGCGGCGGGCGACCAGATCGTCGATGTCCGACCGCTGCTCATCGGTGACGGCGTCGACGCGGAAAAGCTGGGACGGCTCCACGCCCAGCACGTGGGCCACCAACAGCCTCGCCTCAGGCCCCGGGCTGGGCGAGCTGGCCCGGGCCAGGCGCTCCGCCACCCGGAGGGCGACCTCCGTCACCCACCCACCCCTGCGAGCCGCTCGGCGAGGTCCTGCTCCGCCAGCGCGTCGAGCAGCGGCGTCAAAGCCCCCTCCAGCACCTGGTCCAGGTTGTGGGATTTATAGCCGATCCGGTGATCGGTGATCCGGTTCTCCGGGTAGTTGTAGGTGCGGATGCGCTCCGACCTGTCCACGGTGCGGACCTGCGACTTCCTGACCGCCGACGCCGCGCTGGCAGCCTCCGCCTCGGCCAGGGCGATCAGCCGCGCGCGGAGGAT
>DATITN010000083.1:0-8040 GCA_035467795.1 Arachnia sp.
GTACCGGATGCTGTCTGGTTCCCCCGTCGACGAGGTCACAGTCCTCCCCACCGCTCTTGTGCACCGCGAATCCTGCGGCTGCAGCAAGCATCAACCCCCCATCCAACACACCGAATGGAAAGGCCAAGTTCCGTGAAGAACCGTAAGCGCGCCCTTGTGGCGCTGACAGCCGTGCTGTCCCTGGTAAGCCTCGCCGCCTGTGGGCGCGATGACACACCCGCCACGCCGGGCGACGGAGACGCCGAAGTCACCCCCATCGCCGAAGGCCCCGCGACCGGCAGTCTGCAAGTCTGGGCAATGGGAGCCGAGGGCGAGAAGCTGCCGGATCTGGTCGAGGCTTTCATCGCCGAGAACCCCGACGTCGACATCAACGTGACGCCAGTGCCCTGGGATTCGGCCCACGACAAGTTCACCGCCTCCATCGCCGCCGGCACCGCCCCCGACGTCGCACAGGTGGGCACCACCTGGATGGGTGAGTTCGTCGGGCTTGACGCCCTCGACCCCACGCCTGACCTCATCGACGGCAGCAAGTTCTTCGAGGGAGCCCAGGAGACCACCGTCGTCGGCGGGGTCTCCTACGCCGTGCCGTGGTACGTGGAGACCCGTCTGGTGTACTACCGCACCGACCTCGCGGAGGCGGCCGGCATCGCCGAGGCCCCCACGGACTGGGACGGCCTCAAGGAGATGGCAGCAAAGATGCAGGAGGCAGGTGCCAAGTGGGGCATCGCGCTCCAGCCCGGCGGCACGGGATCCTGGCAGACGGTCCTCCCTCTGATGTGGTCCAACGGCGGGCAGATCACCAACGAGGACGGCACCGAGTTCACCTTCGACAGCGAAGAGAACGCTGAGGCCTTGGCCTACTACCAGTCTTTCTTCACCGATGGAATCGCCAACGATGCACCCACTGAGGGCACAACGGAGTCCGACTTCGTCTCCGGCGCAGTCCCGATGTTCATCTCGGGGCCGTGGATGATGGCGGCCGTTGAGGATGTCGGTGGTGAGGGATTCGCCGACAAGTACGACGTCATGACGATGCCCGCGGCCGAGCTGAGCGCCTCGTTCATCGGCGGGTCCAACCTCGCAGTGTTCAAGGGCACAGAGAACCGCGACGCGGCCTGGAAGTTCGTCGACTTCCTGACGCAGGAGGAGACGCAGGTTGAGTGGTTCAAGATGAGCACCGACCTGCCTTCGGTCCAGTCCGCCTGGGAATCCGATGAACTATCTGCGGACGAGCAGCTCGCCAAGTTCGGCACGCAGCTCGAGACCGCGTTCGCCCCGCCGTCGATCCAGACCTGGGAGCAGATCGCCGACACCTTCGATTCCAAGGTGGAGCAGGTGACCAAGACCGGATCGGATCCCGCAGAGGCAATGGCGGCCATCCAGCAGGAGGCCACCTCGATCGGCATGGGCTGACATGTCGACCGTAGCTGCAAAGCCCGAGCTCAAGCCCCGCTCGCGTTCCCGTAAGCGGAATGCGAGCGAGGCGAGGGCCGGCATGATGCTCGCACTGCCGTTCGTGCTGTTGTTCTCCGTGTTCACGCTGTGGCCGGTGCTGCAGTCAATGTTCATGAGTTTCACCGACACGAGAATCAGCGATATCCGGTCTCCGTTCGCCGTCGACTTCGTCGGCTTCGACAACTACGCCAAGGCGCTGGGGGACCCGGTCTACCGGCGTGCCGCGCTCAACACCTTCATCTTCGTGATCGTCGGTGGTCCCCTCACCATCGCCGCCGGCCTGGCGGCCGCTGTGGCGCTCAACAAGGGTATTACGAGGTTCCGCAGCGTCTTCCGGGTGGGCTTCTACACTCCCGTCATCACCAGCATCGTCGCGGTGGCCGTGGTGTGGCGGTTCCTGCTTCAGCCAGACAGCGGCCTGGTCAACACCGTGCTCGGGTGGGTCGGGATCGACGGGCCCAACTGGCTCGGCGACACCCGCACATCCTTGCTCTCGTTGATCATCATGGCCACCTGGCGCAACTTCGGCAACGGGATGATCATCTTCCTGGCGGGCCTGCAAGCAGTGCCCTGGAGCCTGCACGAGGCGGCCGCCATCGACGGCGCGAGTTCGTGGCAGCGCTTCTGGTACATCACGCTCCCGATCCTGCGCCCCACCCTGCTGTTCGTCATGGTCACCACGACCATCGGCTACCTGCAGTTCTTCGAGGAGCCGTTCGTGATGACCGACGGCGGGCCGCTGAACAGCACGATCTCGGCATCCATGTACACCTACCAGCAGTTCGGGTTCGGTAACTATGGCGTGGCGGGTGCGATGGCTTACATGACTTTCGTCGTCATTGTCCTCGTCACAGTCATCCAATTCCGCGCGACGAGGGAGAAGTGATGCAGAAATCACGCTCGATGTGGGTGCTCTACGTCGTCCTTTCCATCCTCCTCCTGATCGTCATCATGCCGTTCATCTGGATGGTCCTGGGCAGTCTCAAGACGCAAGGAGAGCTTCTGCGCGTGCCGCCGAACTTCTTCCCGGAGTCGCCGTCACTGGACAACTTCGGGCGTTTGTTCGACCGGTTGTCGTTCGGTCGCTACTTCTTCAACTCGACTGTCGTGGCGGTCGTGGTGACCCTCTCGAACCTCATCTTCTGTTCCATGCTCGGCTACGCGCTGGCGCATCTCAACTTCCCGGGCAAGCGCATCATCTTCGGCGCCGTCCTGGGCACCCTGATGATCCCGGGGCTCGTCACCTTCATCCCCCAGTTCGTCCTGGTGGTCAACATGGGTCTGGGCAACACGCTGCCGGCGCTGTTCCTTCCGTTCCTGGTGGGGCCCTTCGGGGTGTTCCTGATGCGGCAGTTCTTCCTCGGCATGCCCAGGGACATCCTCGAGGCGGGAAGACTCGACGGTGCCGGCGAGATGGGGATCTTCTTCCGCCTGTTCCTGCCGCTCGCGGGGCCTGCCCTGGCCACGTTGGGGATCCTGACCTTCCTCGCGTCGTGGAACAACTTCCTCTGGCCGCTTGTGGTCGCCTCCACCGAGGAGACCTACACGCTGCCCGTCGCACTGGCCCTGGTGTCCACAGGCCAGAACCAGACCGACTACGGGCTGCTGCTCGCAGGAGCCTCCGTGGTCGTCCTACCCATCCTGGTGGTGTTCCTCTTCTTCCAGCGTTGGGTCATCGAGGGCGTCGCTACAACCGGAATCAAGTGAGACACCCCCGACCTGAGAAGGAGTCACCATGCAACCCGACCGACCCCCGGCCCGCGACGAGCAGTTGATCGCGTGGGCCACCGACACCTGCGCATGAGCACGCCTCGATCCAGGCTCATCACAGCCGACGGCGTCACGTTCCGTGACCTGAACCGCAACGGCCGCCTCGACCCGTTCGAGGACCCGCGGCTGGGCGTCGAGGAACGCGTCGCGGACCTGGTCCCACGGCTTGGGTTGGAGGAGTTGGCCGGTCTCATGTTCCACACGGTGATCGAGGCCGGGCCGGACGGGGTACTCCTCGCCGGGCCCGGCCGGATCTCCAAGTCCGGCACCCGGGACGTGGTCATCGGCAAGCGCATGAACCACTTCAACGTCCACGCACTGACCGGCGCGCGCCAGGCAGCGGCCTGGGCCAACCGGCTCCAGGAGCTGGCGTGCGAGACGGAGCATGCCATCCCCGTCACCATCTCAACCGACCCGCGGCACGGAGCTGCGGAGAACGCGGGCACCAGCTGGGCGTCCACTTTCTTCTCCCAGTGGCCCGACCCGCTCGGCCTGGCCGCGCTCGGGGATCCCGAGCTGGTACGGACCTTCGCCGAGGTCGTCCGCGGCGAGTACGTCGCCGTCGGCATCAGGGCTGCCCTGCATCCGACTGCGGACCTCGCCACCGAACCGCGCTGGGGGCGCCAGCGCGAGACCTTCGGCCAGGACCATGAGATGGTCGCCCGCTTCACTGCCGCCGCCATCGCCGGGCTGCAGGGCGAGCGTCTGGGTCCGTCGTCGGTCAGCGCCACAACCAAGCACTTTCCGGGGGCTGGGCCGCAGGCCGGCGGGGAGGATGCCCACTTCCCCTACGGGCGGGACCAGGTCTATCCCGGCGGACGATTCGACGAGCACCTGTCGCCGTTCAGGGCCGCCATCGCCGCCGGCACGGCGGCGATCATGCCCTACTACGGGCGTCCGGTCGGTCTCGTCCTCGACGGTGATCCGGTGGAGGAGGTCGGCTTCGGCTACAACCGGCAGATCCTGACCGGTCTTCTGCGGGAGCGACTGGGCTACGACGGTGTCATCCTCACCGACTGGGAACTCGTCAACGACAATGTCGTCGGGGATCAGGTCCTGCCCGCCCGGGCATGGGGCGTCGAGGATCTGGGCCCCGAGGAGCGGATGCTGAAACTGCTCGATGCCGGCATCGACCAGTTCGGCGGCGAGGAATGCACCGAACTGCTCCTCGGCCTCGTGGCGGACGGGCGCGTCCCACGGGAGCGTCTGGAGGCCTCTGCGCGGCGGCTGCTCCGGGTGAAGTTCGCCCTCGGGCTGTTCGATGACCCCTTCGTGGACGAGGACGCAGCCGAGAACCTGGTGGGCACCCCCGAGGCCGTGGAACTCGGTCTGCACACGCAGGCACGCTCGGTCGTCGTCTGCGCCGACGACGGGCTGCTGCCGCTCGCGGCCGGCACCCGGGTCTGGTTGGAGGGCATCGCGAGCGACAGCGTCGCGGCAGGGCTGGTTGTGGTGCACCGTCCTGAGGAGGCCGACGTGGCGCTGGTCCGCCTACCCGCGCCCTTCGAACCCCGCCAGGACCTGTTCCTCGAAGCATGGTTCCACCAGGGCAGCCTGGAGTTCCCGCCGGGACTGAGCCACCGCCTCGCACGGCTGCCGTGCCCAGTGGTCATCGACGTCATGGCCGACCGGCCTGCGGTCTGCACTCCGCTGCTGGAAGTGGCCTCCGCGCTGACGGTCTCCTTCGGCGTCAGCGGCGCCGCGTGGTTGCTCGCAGTGACCGGACGGGTGCCCCCGGAGGGACGGCTGCCGGTGTCCTTCCCCGTATCGATGGCCGCGGTCCGCGAGGCGCGTGAGGACGTGGCAGGAGATGCCGCTGCATTGTTCAGGGCGGGGCACTTCGCCCCTACCGGTACCCCCGAGTCCCAGTGAGGTGATCGAAGTGACCAATCTTCCCATCCGGGCCGAGTTCACCGAGTCCGGGGGGCTTGCCCGCCTCGACGCCGGTGACCTGAGTGTCCTGCAGTACCCGGCCTCCGAACTGGAGCCGGGGCCGCACCAGGTGTGGCTGCGCCGACGCTCCCCGAACGGGCACCAGGCCCACGGCCTCCTCGGCCCCGCAGGCGGCGGCGTCGTGGCGCGTACCGAGCAAGGGGTGGTGCTGCGAGGCAGCATCTTCGATGTGGAATGGGAGCTGTGGTGGGACGAGCCTTCGGGCGGCGGCCGTTTCGGGTGGGGACTGAACGTGGTCAACCGCGGAGACTCCGACGTCGAGCTGGACGCAGTCTGGACGGTGGACGTCGCGCTGACTCCTTGGGACGCGCTGCGCCGCAACGAGTTCTACGTCTCCCAGTACCTGGACCTGGCGCCCATCCAGGATGGCGACCAGCTCATGATCGCAGTGCGCCAGAACATGCCCGGAACGGCAAATCCCTGGCTGGCGTTGGGCGCCACCCGGCGGGTCACCGGATGGTGCACCGACGCCATGCAGCTGCGCGCGGAGCGGCCGGGCACCGGTCCGGACCTGGCGTCCGACCTGCCTTCGAAGCGTCTGCAGCACGAGCACACCCTCGCGGGTCTCCAGACCGAACCCTGGACGCTCGCCACCGGCGACGAGGGCGCAGTCGGGTTCCGTGCCATCGTCGTCGCCGACCACCCCGCCGCTTCGTCCGACGACGACGTCGCCCGTGTACACCCCCTGCTCTCCGACGGCTGGGCCGAGGCGCCACCGTCGGCGGGGGAGGGCGTGCCCGTGGTGCCCACGGCTTTCAGCCCTGCCTCGTTCGCGCACGGCGAGGACCTTGGCGAGGCCTTTCTGCGCGGGCTGGCCGGTGATCCGGCCAGGATCGAGCGCGGGCCCGCGGGTGAAGTCTGGTCGTTCACGACGGGTGGGGTGCACCTTGTCACCGCCGCAAAGGAGGCGGCGGTGCTGCGCCCACACGGGCACATCATCCGCGTCTCCGAGGGCCCGCGTCCGCAGGATGCCACAGCGGCTTTAACCGTGTGGATGAACGGCAACTTCGCCTCGCAGCTGACGCTGGGGCATGCCTCAGCCGACCCGCTGCTCTCGGTGCGGCGCAGCTACCTGGGCCTGCTCCAGGCCGAGGGCGTCCGCATGTTCGTGCGCCACCGGAAGGCAGCCTGGCAGCTGCTCGGGGTGCCGAGCGCCTGGGCGGTCGACGCCGGGTCCGCAACCTGGTGGTACCGCTGGGGCGGCAGGCTCATCCGGGTCGTCACCCGGGTCTCACTCACCGATGTGCGGCTGGACGTCCACGTCGATGGCGAGCCGCTCGACGTGCTCTTCTCGGCCACCGGCGGGCACAACATCGGGGGTGACAGTGCGCCGCTGTTCGCCGACGCCGCTCCGCGCGGGGACCAGTGGCACGCCGTCGTGCACCAGTCGGTGGGCGATGTCAGGGTGACCATCGAGCTGGGGGAGGCCGGTCCCGAGGACCGGGTGACGACGCCTTCCATCCGGGGAGGGGATGAGGCCGTGCGGAGACTCGACGAGTTCCTGCCGTGGCTTTCGCACAACGCCTTCGTCCACTACCTCGCGCCGCGCGGCCTGGAGCAGTTCACCGGCGGAGCATGGGGCACCCGGGACGTGTGCCAGGGACCGATCGGGCTGCTGGTGGCAACGGGTCGGCTCGACGTCGTGCGGGAGGTGCTGCTGACACTGTTCGCGGGCCAACAGGACGACGGCGACTGGCCACAGTGGTTCGACTACCTCACCGAGCATCGCGCGCCCGGACACCGGGAGAGCCACGGCGACGTCGTCTACTGGCCGCTGCTGGCCCTGGGGGAGTACCTCCAGATGACCGGGGACCACGGCATCCTCGACGAGGAGGTCGGCTGGGTGGGGCGCGATGAGCTGCTGGCGCCGTCGCCGCTGCGCGACCACGTCCTCGCGGCCGTCGAGCACCTCCTGTCCCAGCGGAGCGCCGACCCCAGGCTCCCCGCCTACGGTCACGGCGACTGGAACGACTCGCTCCAGCCCGCGAGCCCCGAGCTGGCGCACCAGCTCGTGTCCACCTGGACCGCGGGGTTGGAGATCAAGGCCCTCGGCGAGCTGGCCGACGGCCTGGAACAGGCCGAGCCGGACGTCGCGGCCCGGCTCCGTGCGATCACGGATGCCACCGGCGAGGCGATCCGGGAGGTCCTCCTCGTCGACGGTGAGCTGTGCGGCTACGCCGTCGTGACCGCCGAAGGCGTGGAGCCACTCGTCCACCCCCTCGATCGGCGCACCGGACTCAAGCACGGCTCGCTGCAGATGATCCATGCCATCGCCGACGAGCAGCTCTCACCGGAGGAGGCCGCGGCGCACGTGCGGGTCATCGACGAGCACTTGGACGGTCCCGTCGGGGTGTACCTCTTCGACAGGCCCGTGGCCTACCACGGCGGCGAGACGCACACCTTCCTGCGGGCCGAGGCGGCGTCGTTCTGGGGGCGTGAGATCGGACTGATGTACACCCACGCGCACCTGCGTTGGATCGAGGCGCTGCTGCGCCTGGGTCTGGCCGATCGGGCGTGGCGCGCGCTGGAGCTGGTTGTGCCGGACGGGTTGACGGCTGCCGTCCAGGGCGCCCGGCCGCGGCAGTCGAACTGCTACTTCTCCTCCATCGACGCCGCGTTCGACGATCGCGCCGACGCGGAGGCGAGGGCCGAATCCATGTTCGACCCGGACTTCGGGTTCGAGGGCGGCTGGCGCGTCTACTCGTCAGGACCGGGGTTGGTGCTGCGCCTTGTCACCGAGGGTTTTCTCGGCCTCCGGATGACCAGCGAGGGCGTCGTCGTAGACCCCGTGCTCCCGGCCGGCAACATCGAGGCGGTGGTCAACCTCGCCGGCCGGCAGGTCCGGGTCGCCTACGAGGTCAC
>DATITN010000084.1:0-8199 GCA_035467795.1 Arachnia sp.
ACCACATAGCGCGCCCCCGGGTGCGACTCCACCAGGCACAGCTCGTCGGCCACCCAACGCCAACTGGGGAAGGAGTCGAACACCTCGAGCCAGCGCACGGCGAGCAGCCCGCGGTTGTGCCGGGCAAGGGTCAGGTGCCCGACGAACCGGGCGCCATCCGCCGCGACCCCGGCTCTGCTGGCGGCGGACCGGCAACTCGCCGACAGCGACGCCAACCCGTCGTCGGGTGCGGCCGCCGCGAGCCCCAGTACCCGGGACCTGGCCGGATCAGGGAAGGCGATGCCGCCGACGAGCTCCACGTCGAAAGGCCGCGTCCGGGCGGCCACCTCCGCCAGGTTCTCCTCCAGCCGCCCGAGGTTCTCGTCCGGCACGTCGCCCATGAAGGAGGTGGTGATGTGCCACCCCTCGGGGCGGGTCCAGCGCAGCGACGGTTCGGCGTCGCGTCTGGGCTCCAGCAGGGTGTCCAGCTGACGGATGACACCGGCGGGCGGCAGGACTGCGGTGAACATGCGCGCTCCCATGCGGCCAGCGTACGCCCGCCGTCCTCTGGTCAGCCGCCCAGAGCCGGACGTAGAGTGAGGCATGGATCCCAGGTCTGCCGCCCTTGAGGCTGAGGATGCCAGGCCTCCGGCCGGCACGGACGAACGGTTCGCGGGCTTCGGCGTGGTCGGCCAGCCCTTCTCGTCGGGGCATCTTCTCGCCCTTCGTCATTTTCCGGTATCGACGGTGGGGCCGGGATACAACGCGGTCTGGATCAGGGATCCCTCCGGATCCTGGATGATGGCCGCCAACGTCGCCCCTCAACAGTCCTGCCCCCGGTACTTCGGGTCCGCTCTGGACGGGCAGTTCGAGACAGCGGTGACGATTGCCTGGACCGGCGACTCGACCCTTCGGGTCCAGGTGGGCCACTCCGTGGACCTCGACTGGACGATCACCCTCCGGTCCACTCCCCTGACGACGGCGATGTCGGCCGCCTGCAACGCGCTGCCCGACCCGTTGTGGCGCGGTGAGGTGTTCTCCCGGATGATGGGGTCGGTTGCTTCCACCTTCCTCCGCACCGGCCGGCTGGCGCTGATCGGCGGGACGCCCAACGGACAGAGCTATGTGGCCAGACCGCGCCGCATCTGGCTGGTGGAGGACTCGTCTGCGACGCTGGCCGGCGTTGATCTCGGTGTCCCGGCCCCGCTCACTGAGCAGCAGGCGCTTGGCGACTTCTGGCTACCCCAGCGCGGGCTGTTCATGGTGGGCTGGTCCGCGTTCAGCTAGGTCATCGCTGACCGACCCGCGACGCGGGCTTCGCCCGCGGCCGAGCGGCCTCGACTAGCCTGCTGACATGGGCAGACTCCGCAGCTGGTTGGCAGGCATTCCGTCACGGTTCTGGTTCATTCCTGCCCTGTTCATCGCCGCGGCCATCGTCTTGGCACAAGTGCTGGTGAGCGTCGACCGCGCTCAGCTGCCCCTGCCCGCAGTGATCGCCGACTTCCTCTTCGACACCGGAGTCGACGGCGCCCGCGCGCTGCTCACCGCCGTCGCGTCGTTCCTCGGGGTGGCGGGCACCGCGTTCTCGATCACCATCTCCGTGATCAGCACCGCCTCCACCACGTACGGCCCGCGTCTTGTGCGCAACTTCATGCGCGACCGCAACAATCAGATCGTCCTCGGCGTCCTGGTGGCCACGTTCGTCTACACGCTGATGGTGTTGCGCACCATCCGGTCCGAGAGCGACGACGGCGCGGCGTTCGTGCCGCACCTCGCCGTCAACGGCGCCATCGCCCTCGGCGTGGTGGACGTGTTCCTCTTCGTGTGGTTCATCAACCACATCGCGAGTTCGGTTCAGATCGAGGCGCTGGTCAAGGGTGCCCGCGACGACTTCGCCCGCGCGGTCAAGGGCAACTGGCTCGACCCCGATGACAAGCACGTGGACCACTTCGACCCGCCCCGCGAGGGCGGCGGCGTCGCAACACTCGGGCGATCGGGCTACATCACCCGCATCGACGCCCGAAACCTGGCCGACGACATCACCGAGACCGCGACCTCGGTGAGGCTGCTCAAGCGCATCGGGGACCAGGTGATGGCCGACGAGCCGCTCGCGCTGGTGTGGCCGGTCGAGGCCGTGGAGGTGGTGCTGCCGAAGATCCGCGACCACGTGCACGTCGGCCCGTCCCGCAGCACCGACCAAGACGTGCGTTTCGCCGAGCAGCAGGTGGTGGAACTGGCCGTGCGCGCCCTCTCCCCCGGCACCAACGACCCGTACACAGCCATCAATGCCGTCGAGGAGGTGGCCGCCGGCGTCCTCACCGCAGTCGCCCGCAGCGACACCGGCACCATCCTCGTCGACGACGACGGCGCACCCCGCCTGTACCTGCGGCCCGTGCGCGCCGCGGAGATCGTGGACATGCCGTTCGAGCATCTGCGCCCTTACGCGCTCAACACGCGCATCGTGCTGGAGGCGCTGGTGGACCTGGCCGCCCGCATCCGCGTGGCCGCCGTCGACCCCGAGGTGGCCGCCCGGGCGGACACCCACGTGGACTCCTTGGTGAAGGAGGCCGCGGCCCACCTGACGGCCCCGGACTTGGCCCTGCTCACTGAGCACGTGGCCACGAGCCGCCTGGAGAGTGTCACTCAGCCACCGGCTCAACCCTGAGGCGCTACTCGTCCTCGTCGACGACGGCTCGAGCCAGCGGGTCGATCTCGGCAGTGTGGAGCTCAGGGTCGTCGACGCCTAAGGTCCTGATCGGCCCCGGCCCGGTGGTGCGCGTCTCGAATCGCACCGTGACCCTCCCCAGGCCCGAGCCCCACACCCAGCCGCGACCATGTTCGTCGTGGACCACATCCGCCCCGGGATGGAAGCCGCGGCCCCGCACCCCGCTCAGCCCCACGTCGTCGCCAAGGCTCACCTCCGTGGCCGTCGACGCCTCCTCCTCGTCACCGAAGAGCCGTTCCTGTGCCGAGGTGGCGAAGTTGCTCACCCCGATCCCCAGCAGCCGCACGCCCTCCCGCACGTCCACCTCGCCCAGCAGTTCCAGCCCGGCGGCGGTGATGACGTCGACGGCGTCGGTGGCACCCCCCAGGCTTCGGGCCAGGCTGCGGGTGGTGAAGTCCGGGAAGCGCACCTTGACGGTGACGGTGCGCGCGAAGTAGCCGGCGCGGCTGAGCCGGCCCGCGACGGCAGCGGCGTCGCGGCGCAGGATCGCCTCCAGCTGGGCGCGGTCCGTGAGGTCAGTGGCGAAGGTGTCCTCCGTCGAGATGGACTTCGGGTCACGCTGGGGCTGCACCGCCCGGGTGTCGCGGCCCCACGCGAGCGCGGCCAGGCCCTCACCGGCGGCCTGCCCCAGCTCACGGATCAGCTCGGCGCTGTCCGCGGCGCGCAGGTCCACGACGGTGTGCACGCCGATGGCCGACAGCCTCTGCTCGGTGGCCGGCCCTACCCCAGGGATGGCTCGCACCGGCAGCTGAGACAGGAAATCGAGCTCCTCGGCTGGGTCCATGATGCGTGCACCGTCGGGCTTGGCCGCCTCCGAGGCGAGCTTGGCCAGGAACTTCGACGACGCCACCCCGACGGATGCCGTCAGCCCCTCGGTGCGGGCGGTGAGCTCGGCCCGCAGCGAGGCCACGCGCTCGGGCACCTCCTCGTCGGCCCACCCCGAGGGCCCGAGGTCCACGAAGGCCTCGTCGAGGCTCAGTGGCTCCACCAGGGGCGACACCTCACGCAGGAGCGCCATCACGATCCGCGAGGACTCCCGGTACGCCGCGAACCGGCCGCCGAGGAAGGCCGCGTTCGGCGCGCGGCGGCGCGCCTCGGCCCCGGACATCGCGGAGCGCACCCCGAACCGGCGGGCCTCGTAGGAGGCGGTGGCGACCACCCCTCGCGGCCCCGCCCCGCCCACGACGACGGCCTTGCCGCGCAGGCTGGGCTTGTCACGCTGCTCGACGGCGGCGAAGAAGGCGTCCAGGTCAAGGTGCAGGATGCGGCGTGCCATTGGCCGATCAGCCGACGGCCGACGGTGTGGGCACGTACTGCGAGAAGTGGAAGCCCTCCCGCACCTCGCGGGAGATCTCCGTCCACTCGCGCGGCGAGATGACCGGGAACCGGGCCTCCCCGTCGGGTTGCTGGTTGACGTGGGTGATGTCGAGTTCGGTGAGGTAGGGCCACGCCGCCTCGTAGATCTGCGCCCCGCCGCCGACGAAGCACACCCGCTCCGGGGTCTGGGCGGCGAGGTCCAGGGCCTCGGTGATGGAGTGCGCCACCTCGACGCCGTCGTCGCTCCAGTCGGGGTCGCGGGTGACGACGATGATCCGTCGGTTGGGCAGCAGCCCGATCTGCTCGTGGGTGCGGCGCCCGAAGATGAGCGTGTTGCCGGTGGTGACCTTCTTGAAGCGGCGGAAGTCCTCGGGGATGTGCCACAGCATGTCCTCGCCGGAGCCGATCACCCAGTTGTCGGCCACGGCCGCAATCGCCACGATCCTCATCGTGGCCCCATCGGCTGATAGTCGATCGTCCCGCCATTGGCGTCGATCTGGATCGACCCGGACTCGGGACCGTCGATGGCGGTGACCCGCACCGTCGGGTCGCCGGTCTCCGTCCACACGAGCAGCACCTCGGACACGGCCCCGCTGAGGTTGAGTCCCGCGGCGTCCAGGGCCTCCTGGACCATTCCATCCACCATGTCCAGTTCTGCGAGGCTGAGTCCTTCGCCTGACGCGGACGCGCTCATCTCGATCGGCCCCATGCCCAGACGCGAGAAGGTGGTGATCTCGCCGGGCGCGCGCGCCTGCGACCCGACGCCGCCGATCTCGTCGGTGGTGATGCGCAACTCGGCGAGGGAGTCCAGGCCGTGATCGCGCAGCAGCGCCGAGGTCTCGGCCCACCCCTCGAAGAACATCGGGTCCAGGTCCAGCGCTCCCCCGGCCCAGTCGGGCTCCGGCATCATCGGGTCCATGACCCCCGTGCCGGAGTCACTCATCATCACGCCGGAGAAGCTGATCACGCCCAGAACCCCCAGCCCCACGACGGCCGCCCCGACGCCGAGCAGAACGCGGCGGCCGACGCCACCCGACGAGTGGCCGCGATAGACCTCCGGCAAGGGCTGGAACGCCTGCGGCGGCCCCTGTTGGGGGCGCGGATACGTCGGCGCTACCGGCACGATGTTGGGCTGCGGCAAGCCCTGGAACTGGGCCATGGCGTCGCGGTGCGTGACCGCGGCCAGCACGGCGTTGCTGCGCGCCTCGAACTCGGACTCGTCCAGCCGGCCGTCGGCGTAGGCCGTGGACAGCAGGTCCAGGTACCGGTCCCGCTCCTGGAAGGACGGCCGCAGTTCGCTCATGACGGACAGGGTAGCCGCCTACACGGCGATGGGCGCCTTGATGGAAGGGTGCGGGTCGTAGCCCACCAGCTCGATATCTGCGAGCGTGAACGCGTCCAGGTCGGTGACGTCGGGGTTGAGCCGCAACTGCGGCAGGGCCCTCGGTTCGCGGGTCAGCTGCTCGGCCACCTGGTCCACGTGGTTGGAGTAGATGTGGGCGTCGCCCAGGGTGTGGACGAACTCCCCCACGCGCAGCCCCGTCACCTGCGCGACGAGGTGCGTCAGCAGGGCATACGAGGCGATGTTGAACGGCACGCCGAGGAAGATGTCCGCTGAGCGCTGGTACAGCTGGCAGCTCAGCCGCGCGGGACCGCCGTCGCCCGCGGGCGCGACGTAGAACTGGAACATCATGTGGCACGGCGGTAGCGCCATCGACTCCACGTCCGCCACGTTCCACGCGGAGACGATGTGACGGCGGGAGTCCGGCTTGGTCGTGAGGGACTCGACGACGGCCGCCAGCTGGTCGATGTGGCGACCGTCCGGCGTGGGCCAGGAGCGCCACTGGTAGCCGTAGATGGGGCCCAGGTTGCCGTCGGCGTCTGCCCATTCGTCCCAGATGGTGATGTTGTTCTCGTGCAGCCAGGCCAGGTTCGTGTCGCCGCGCAGGAACCACAGCAGCTCGCCGAACACCGACCGCGTGTGCACCTTCTTGGTGGTGAGCAGCGGGAAGCCCTCGGCAAGGTCGAAGCGCATCTGGTAGCCGAACACGGACCGGGTGCCGGTGCCGGTGCGATCCGGCTTGTCCACGCCGGTGTCGGTGACGTGGCGCAGGAGGTCCAGGTACTGCTTCACGCGAGGCCCTTGAGGTAGTCGACGAATCCCCGCACGGCGATGCCGCGGTGGCTGATGGAGTCCTTCTCCTCAGCGCTGAGCTCGGCGGAGCTGACCTCCAGACCGGCCGGGATGAACAGCGGATCGTAGCCGAAGCCGTGCTCCCCCTCGGGCGCCTCAGCGATCCGGCCCGGCATGGTGCCGTGCCAGATCTTCCGCTCCCCCGCAGGCGAGACCATGGCCAGCGCGCACACGAACCGCGCCGTGCGGCGCTCCGTGGGCACCCCGTCGAGCTGGGCCAGCAGCAGCTGGTTGTTGTCCTCGTCGTCGCAGGCCGGGCCCGCCCATCGTGCGGAGCGGACGCCGGGCATGCCGTTGAGCTCGTCCACCTCGAGGCCAGAATCGTCGGCGACGGCCATCAGGCCCGTCTCGCGCGCGGCGGCCGCGGCCTTGAGGAACGCGTTGCCCTCGAAGGTGCGTTCCGTCTCGGCCGGCTCCGGATACCGGCCGACGTCGCCGAGGCCGAGCACTTCGACGCCCACCCCCTCGGACACCAGGATGCGCCGCAGCTCCGCCAGCTTCTTCGGGTTGTTGGTGGCCAGCACCAGCCGCTCGGGGAGCCTCACGCCAAAGCCTCACGCTGCAGCCGGGTGAGCTCCTCGCAGCCGGCCGTGCCCAGGTCCAGCAGGGTGCCCAACTCGTCGCGGCTGAACGGGGTGCCCTCGGCGGTGCCTTGCACCTCGATGAATGCCCCGGACCCGGTCATCACAATGTTCATGTCCGTGCCGGCCGCCGAGTCCTCCTCGTAGGCGAGATCCAGCAGGGCGACGCCGTCGGCGTCGAAGCCCACCGACACCGCGGCCACCGAGTCCGTCAGCGGCTCCCCCTTCAACGCTCCGAGGGCGCGCAGGTGCTCGACGGCGTCGGCCAAGGCCACATAGGCCCCGGTGATGGCGGCGGTGCGGGTGCCGCCGTCGGCCTGCAGCACGTCACAGTCCAGCACGATCGTGTTCTCGCCGAGCGCCTTGTAGTCCACCACGGCGCGCAGCGAGCGGCCGATGAGGCGGGAGATCTCATGGGTGCGCCCGCCGAGGCGCCCCTTGACGGATTCGCGGTCCGAGCGGGTGTGGGTGGCGCGCGGCAGCATGGCGTACTCGGCCGTCACCCAGCCGAGTCCGGAGCCCTTGCGCCAGCGGGGGACGCCGACGGTGACGGAGGCGGCGACGAGCACACGGGTGCGGCCGAACTCCACCAGCACAGATCCCTCGGCGTGATCGAGCCAGCTGCGGGTGATGCGCACCTCGCGGAGCTGATCGGGGGCGCGTCCATCTGCACGGCGAAAGGTCATGGCGCCTAACTTACCGTGGCGGCGGCGATGCTCACGTGCTCGACATTGGTCACGAAACTGCCCAGCAGACGCCGCCCGATGCCGTGGAAGTCCGTGGCGTCTCCGGTGGTGAGGAAGCGCCGTGTGGCCTCGCGTGGCTGGTGCCGGAGCAGGCCGGCCTGGGTGAGGTGGGAGTAGGTGGACTGCGCGCAGGCTTCGGCCGATGACACCAGCGTCACGCCGTTGCCCAGCACGTAGCTGATCACCCCGCTCAGCAGCGGGTAGTGGGTGCAGCCCAGGATCAGCGTGTCGACGTGGGCCTTGGCCACGGGCTCGAGGTACTCGCGGGCCACGTCCAGCAGCTCGTCGCCGCCGGTGATGCCCGCCTCGACGAACTCGACGAACCTCGGGCACGCCCGGGCGGTCAGCGTGATGTGGGGCGCGATGGCAAACGCGTCGTCATAGGAGCGGGAGTTCACCGTCGACTCCGTGGCCACCACCCCCACCCGGCCGTTGCGGGTGGCCGCGACAGCCCGGCTCGCGGCGGGCAGCACCACCTCGGTGATGGGCACGTCGTAGCGCTCGCGTGCGTCCCGAAGCACGGCCGACGAGGCGGAGTTGCAGGCGATCACCAGCGCTTTGACACCCTGGGCGACGAGGAAGTCCAGGCCCTCCAGCGCGAAGGCCCGCACCTCGGCGATGGAACGCGGCCCGTAGGGGGCCCGCGCGGTGTCGCCG
>DATITN010000085.1:0-3677 GCA_035467795.1 Arachnia sp.
ATCTTTGGCGTCTGCCACGTCCTGCGGTACACCCCTTACACGCGTAGGCTCCGGGAATTGCTGTCCAGCGGTGCCGTGGGCGACCCTGTCTCCGTCGAGCACCTGGAGCCTGTCGGGTGGTGGCATCACGCACATTCCTACGTGCGAGGATCCTGGTCGAAGACCGCTGAATCCGGCCCCATGTTGCTGGCGAAGGGATGCCACGATATCGATTGGCTCCAGTATGTGATGGGAGACCGGATCGCCCAGGTCAGCAGTTTTGGACGGAACACGCATTTCGTCCCGGCCAACGCCCCGACCGGGGCCACAGAGGGCTGCCTGGATTGTCCGCTCAATCAGCAGTGCGCCTACTCGGCCACCCGTATCTACCTGGACGAGTACCGCGACGGTGATCCCCTGACCTGGCCCAGAGACGTGCTCACCTCAAAGCCGACCCGACTCGCGCTGGAGGAGGCGCTCGCCCGGGGACCCTACGGGCGCTGTGTCTACGGCGGAGGCAACGACGTCGTCGATCATCAGGTGGTTGCGCTGGAGTTCGTTGGCGGTGCGACCGGCACCTTCACCATGACTGCCTTCACGCCCAAGGAAGACCGCAAGACCCGCATCTTCGGTACCCAGGGATATCTCGATGGCGACGGGCACACCATCCGCCACGTGGACTTCCGGACAGGGCGCGAGCGCCATTACAGCGTCAACGCTCCCGGCCCGATGGACGCGGGCGGCGGGCATGCCGGTGGGGATGCGGGCCTGATGGACGCGTTCGTGGGTGCGGTCGCCAGCGGTGACCAGTCGGTCCTGTCCTCCGACGCCGGCGAGAGTCTGTCCAGCCATGTGGCGGTATTCGCCGCCGAACGGGCACGGCAGCTGCGCACCGTGGAGCAGGTCTCCTGACGTGTGTCCGCGAGCACCTTCTGGGCCAACGGGGTAGTGCCCAGCTGTCGAACCATCCCTCGGTCTCGAGCCGTGGCTCGGTTGTCGATTTAGGCGGTCCCGCCTTGGTGGCTGGCCACCTGATCCTCGAGGTTGAAGATCTCCTCCAACAACACGAAGCCCTCGTCAGGGGCCACGTCGAGGTCGGCGAAGAACTCGCCCATCTCCGCCTGCCAGCGGGCGTTGACCTCGGTTTTGCCCATCGCCTCCTGGGCGGCCGCCAGGTCCTCGGATTCTACATAGCCGATCAGCAGCCCGTCGGGGCGCATGAACAGCGAGTAGTTGTGCCAGCCCGACGCCTTGAGCGCCTGCAGCATGTCCGGCCAGACGGCGGCGTGGCGGGCCTTGTACTCGTCCAGCCGGTCGGGGCGGACGTGGAGTTCGAAGCAGTAGCGCCGACGGGTGGTCATGGGGCGTCCTCCTGGGATGCGACCGAATTGAAACGATCGAATCATGGGCTTCCATGTATGTCAAGGAAGCCGGGCAACAGAGGACACGCGCAGAGGGACCCGCACGGTGTCCGCGTGCGAGTCCCTCTGGTGGTCGTTGGAGGTGCGCCAGATGTCAGCCGAGCAGCGCGGCGGCGTCGACCGTCGGCGGCACGATGACCTTGTCGATGACGTGGATGACGCCGTTGGAGGCATCGACGTCGGTGGTCACGACGTTGGCGTCGTTGACCATGACGCCGCCGTCGGTGGTGATCGCGATGGTTGAGCCCTCGACGGTCTCGACATCGCCGGCCGTGACGTCAGCGGCCATCACCTCGCCGGACACGACGTGGTAGGTCAGGATGCTGGTGAGGGCGTCCTTGTTCTCCGGGAGCAGGAGGGCGTCGAGCAGGCCCTCCGGGAGCTCGTCGAATGCCGCGTCGGTGGGCGCGAAGACCGTGAAGGGCCCATCGCCTGACAGCGTCTCGACCAGGTCGGCCGCGGTCACCGCCGCGACGAGGGTCTCGAAGTCGGGGTTGCCGGCGGCCACGTCCACGATGGTGCCGGCCTCCTCCATGGGGGCCTCGGACATTGACTCGCTCATGGACTCAGACGGCGAGGCCGCGGCGCTGGTCGTCTCAGCGGTGGTGGCCTCCGGGGTCATCTCGTCAGTGGCTCCCGCGCATCCGGACAGGAACAGAAGTGCTGCGACGCTTCCCGCAGCTGCGATCTTGATGTTCATGGTGTCTCCTTGGGGTGAAATGAAGCCGCCGTGTGCAACTCGCTCTCACTGATGGATTCGCACGAAGTGCTGCCGTTGGATGCACCTGGGGCAAGGTTTTTTTCAGAGCCGGTCCTGAGGGCTGGCCGACACCTGATGACAATGGGTGGTCTCCAGAGGCGTGGCGCAACGAAACTGACGACCTGGCCGAGGCCCTCACGGCCGCAACCACGTCGATCGAGGCTGACGAAGCCGACGTCACGAGCGGTTGCGTGATGGCGGACGGACGAGGACGACGGGGCCCCGAGACTGAGGGTTGCCGGCTGCGAAAACGCAAAGGTAGGGTCGAAGCCGGTGCTTTCGTCGACGGATCGACCCGCCGATGCGGGGCGCCGCGAGAGCCTTGCTGGCCGGGTCACCGCGCCCCGCCCGCGTTGGGGATGGGACCCGCGAGGTTCTCCGCACCACCTGTGGGTCTCCTTGCCCAGTCGAGCACTCGTCCGGGCGGCCACGCGCGAGACGCGGGGGTCGCCGGGTGGGCGTCACGGAGAGCGGAGGATGATATGCCTAGTTACGCGTTTCCATTCCATGCTGAGGATCTGCCCTCGGGCACGTTCTGGTTCCGAAGCGGGACCGATGGGTGGGATATGCACGCTCAGCGGCAGACCTCGGGAGGTGGCTGGACCACGGACCGGCCGGACTCAGAGTCGCCGCCACGCAACGAGGACAAGCTCTGCTATGGCGCCCCGGTCTACGCGCTGGCAGATGGGGAGGTGCTGTCGGCCTGGCGGATGGCTCCGGACAACGCCCGGCCGGGCGTGAAGGACCCGCGCAACAACTCGGAGGGAGGGACTGGAATCTCCCTGTCCGGCAACCACGTCTCCGTGCTGGCCGACGACGGCAGCGTGATCATCTACTCCCACCTCGCACCCGCGACCGTGCCCCGCGGGCTCTGCCGCGAGCCTGACAAGGCGATCATGGACAACGCGGATGACCGCGTACTCGGCAACGTGGTGGACGGGGTGGCGACGATCAACCTGCCCGCCGAGAGCGCATGGACGAGTTCGGTGGGGCGCCCACAGGTCGTTCAGGGGCAGATGCTGGGCCGGGTCGGAAACTCGGGCAACTCTTCGGGCCCACACATCCATCTCAAGCAGAGCACCAACGCGGACGTGTCCATGCCGTTCACCCACGACCGTGCATGGCGTAGCACCAAGTCGAACCCCGGTGCGTGGGAACCGTTCACCGGTCAGGTGCTGGGGCCGACCGACAAGGCCACGGTCGTCCACGCCTCACCGCTTCTCCGCCGCGGGGAGGGATCTGGGGGTGGCGTCGGTGAGGTTGCCCTTCGCTTTGTGAGGTCACGCCGGGCGGTGGCAGCGCTCCGCGGAGCCACGGGAGACCTCAAGCTCATCACCTGGGGCATGAGCACCTCCGGCGAGCTCGTCCGCCGTGGTGAGATCTCCGCCGGAGGTGCATCGGCGATCGCCATCGCCGAGCCGCGGTCGGACCTCATCGTCACAGCGCTGCGCGATGCCGCGGGCGACCTCCGCCTCATCTCGTGGCTGGTCAAGGACAACGGTGAGCTCGAGCGGTGC
>DATITN010000086.1:0-16095 GCA_035467795.1 Arachnia sp.
GGTGATGTCGATCTCCTGGCGGGCGCCCCAGGGCTGGCGCTGCCCCGTGCGCGGCTCGCCCGCTATCTCGGGGTAGGCGTGCGCCAGCCACGGAGGGGCCGCATAGGTGGGGGTGCCGAGGATCACCCCGATGCCACGCGCATGCGCGCCGTCGAGGACGGGTTGCAGCCAATCCAGGTTGAACTCGCCGTTGTGCGGCTCCCACGTGGTCCATGTCGGCTCGCCCACGCGGATGACGGTGAAGTGGGCGGCCTGCATCAGCTCCAGGTCCCGGGTCGGGTCGTCGGTGGGCTGGTACTCGAGGTAGTAGGCGGCCCCGAAGCGGACGCCTGTGGGGCGGTACGGCTGCGTTGTCATGACTCACGTGCCTTTCGTCGCTGCTTGAGGTAGGTGGTCACGAAGATGAAGATGATCAGCCCGATCGCCACGTAGCCCGCGAACCTGGCATAGGCGTTGAGCACCGCCACAGCGGCGTCACCCAACCGCCAGCCCATCAGGAAGAACGCGATCAGCCACAGCGTCGAGGCGATGTAGTCGTAGATGAGGAACCGTCTGAGGCTCATCCCGGAGGCGCCCGCGAGCACGAACACCACCTGCATCAGAGGCAGCGGCATGGGGAAGTAGGCGATGAGGAACCCCACCGGGCCCAGCTTCTCGGCCCAGCGCTCGGCCCGCGCGTAACCGCGCGCGGCGCGCTTGGACTGCCCGGCCCAGACCTCGATCATGCCGCGCCCCCACAGCTTGCCGGCCCACCAGTAGATCCAGTCGAACTTCAGGCTGAGGATCGAGGCGACGACGAGGACCACCGGCCAGTGCGCCATCTCGCCCGTCGACGCAATCGCCCCGCTGGCCGCGACAGAAGTGCGCCCGCCGGTGATCATCGCCAGCCAGTCCGGCGCGGTGGCCAGTAGCCAGGCCCGGGTGGGGAGCAGGATCAGCCCGAAGACGCCCACCACGCCGAACCAGGCCAGGCAGGCGATGTCGTCGCGGCCGGGCTCCTTGCGCCAGGGCATGCCGTCGGCCTCCCACCAGGCCTGCTCTGCGTCCTCCGGCGCGGGCTGGTCCGGGTCGGCGGGGCCGCCCGGCTCAACCGCGGCGTCGTCGCGGCGCTGCTCATCAGTCACGCGTTGAATGGTACTTGGACAGGCATCGACGCCCCCACCACGCCACTGTCGACGCCCCGAACCTTCGAGCTGGCCTTCCACTCTGCGGGACCCCTCTGTGGAAACCCGGGCCCAGCAGTGTAAAGTCATCGACTAGGACAACCTGAATACAGGTTCCTATCCACATCGGATCGTCGGGCACGTACCTGCCCGTGGAAAGGAATATGGCTATGGCCACAGTTAGCTACCGGGACGCGTCCCGCATCTACCCCGGGACCGATCGTCCCGCCGTCAACAAGCTGAACCTCGAGATCGAGGACGGCGAATTCATGGTCCTTGTCGGCCCTTCGGGCTGCGGCAAGTCGACCTCCCTGCGCATGCTGGCCGGCCTCGAAGAGGTCAACTCCGGCTCCATCTACATCGGCGACCGCGACGTGACGGACCTTCCCCCGAAGGACCGCGACATCGCCATGGTCTTCCAGAACTACGCGCTGTACCCGCACATGACCGTCGCTGACAACATGGGCTTCGCGCTCAAGATGCAGAACGTGCCCAAGGCGGACCGCGAGAAGCGAGTCCAGGAGGCTGCGAAGCTGCTCGGCCTCGAGGACTTCCTCGGCCGCAAGCCCAAGGCCCTCTCCGGTGGTCAGCGTCAGCGCGTCGCCATGGGCCGCGCCATCGTCCGTCAGCCGCAGGTCTTCCTCATGGACGAGCCGCTGTCGAACCTCGACGCCAAGCTCCGCGTCTCCACCCGCACCCAGATCGCCGCCCTGCAGCAGCGCCTCGGCGTCACCACCGTCTACGTCACCCACGACCAGGTCGAGGCCATGACGATGGGCGATCGCGTCGCGGTCATGAAGGACGGCGACCTGCAGCAGGTCGACACCCCGCTGGCGCTGTACGACTCCCCGAGGAACCTCTTCGTCGGCGGCTTCATCGGCTCGCCGGCCATGAACCTGATCTCCGGCAATCGCGTCGAAGAC
The DNA here is from genome assembly GCA_035467795.1 of Arachnia sp. GTDB lineage: Bacteria > Actinomycetota > Actinomycetes > Propionibacteriales > Propionibacteriaceae > Arachnia. Next base: position 2,087 of record DATITN010000086.1, read on the forward strand.
GGCGTCCAGGTGGGCGATTACGTCGTGCGTATCCCCCGCGAGACTCTGGCGAAGGCCGAAGGCGAGGCCACCCTGACAGTCGGCATCCGGCCTGAGGCGTTCCGCGTCGCGGAGGAGGGCATCGGCCTCCACATCGCCGTCGTCGAGGAGCTGGGCGCTGACTCGTTCCTCTACGGCACGCTGGCCAGCTCGCACGAGGACGAGATCGTGAGCGAGCAGCAGTTCGTCGCCCGCGTCGGCGCCCGCACCGCACCCCACAAGGGTGAGGTCGTCCGCCTCGCCGCAGCGCCTGAGGCTGTGCACGTGTTCAGCAACAAGACCGAGGATCGCATCTCCTGAGAGCGAAACTGAGTCAATAGTGGAGCCCCGGTTCGCCGGGGCTCCACTATTTTGTGGGGGCAGAGGAGAGGATCCGACCATGGCTGAGCTTGGACGATGGACCCGCGGGATGCGCGCCGGCCTGGGGGTGGACCCCACCTACGGCGCCGTCGTGCCCCCGCTGTACCTCAGCACCAACTTCACCTTCCACGGCTTCGACCAGCCCCGCGAGTACGACTACACCCGCTCCGGCAATCCCACCCGGGATCTGCTCAACGAGGCGCTGACGTCCCTGGAGGGCGGCGCCGGGGCCACCAGCGTCGCCACCGGGCTGGCCGCCATCACGCTGGTTGCCGAGGCGTTCGTGCCCGCCGGCGGCCGCGTCGTCGTCCAGCACGACGCCTACGGCGGCACGTGGCGGCTGTTCACGTTCCTGGCCTCGCAGGGCCGCTTCGAGGTGGAGTTCGTGGACTTCAACGATGCCGACGCCTTCGACGCGGCGCTCGGCCGCTCCCCCTCCCTGGTGTGGATCGAGACGCCGTCGAACCCCCTCCTGCGGATCACCGACATCGCGGCGACGGCCGCCCGCGCGCACGCCGTCGGGGCTCTGGTGGCGGCGGACAACACGTTCCTGTCGCCGCTGTTCCAGCGGCCGCTCGACCACGGCGTGGACATCGTGGTGCACTCCACCACCAAGTTCATCAACGGCCACTCCGACGTGGTGGGGGGCGTGGCTGTCGCGGCGGACCCGGAGGTGCACGCCAAGCTGCGGCTGTGGGCCAACGCGCTGGGCCTCACGTCCAGCCCGTTCGACGCCTACCTGACGCTGCGCGGGCTCCGCACGCTCGACGCCCGCATGCGGGTTCACGCGGCCAACACAGAGTCGCTGGTGCGGCTGCTCGACGGGCACCCTGCTGTGGCCGCACTGCACTACCCCGGCCTCGCGACGCATCCCGGCCACAAGGTCGCGGCTCGGCAGCAGAGCGGCTTCGGCTCGTTGATCTCGCTCGAGCTGGCCGGCGGAGTCGAGGCAGTGCACCGCTTCCTGGACGGGCTGCAGATCTTCCACCTGGCGGAGTCCCTCGGTGGGGTCGAATCGTTGGTGTGCCATCCGGAGACCATGACGCACGCAGGCATGACCGCCGAGGCGCGCCGGACCGCGGGGATCGGCGGCGGTCTGCTGCGGTTGAGCGTCGGCATCGAGGCCGAGGAGGACCTGGTGGCTGTGGTCTCGGAGGCGTTGCAGCGCGCCGAGGGCTCGGGCCGCGACAGCCGCCGCGGTGGGCACTAGACTCGGCCCGTGCCCCGGTTCCTCGCTGCCAAGCCCGACGCGGACCTCCTCCAGTTGCCCTGGCAGGTCCCGCTGGTGGAGTGGCCCGCGCGCCACCTCGTCGCCCTCCCCCGAGGCATCTCCCGCCACGTGGTGCGTTTCCTCACCGTCGGGGAGGAGATCTTCGCGGCCAAGGAGATCCTGGAGGAGGTGGCGGTGCAGGAGTACCGCATGCTCACCGAGCTCAAGCGCCTCGGAGTGCCATCGGTGGACCCCGTCGGTGTGGTCCTGGGCCGGGTGGACTCCGACGGCGACCCATTGGACCCCATCCTGCTCACGCGGCACCTTCCCTTCTCGCTGCCCTACCGTTCGCTGTTCTACCCGGGCGTCAAGCACGAGACGGTCAACCGGCTGCTGGATGCCATGGTGGCGCTGTTCGCCCGCCTCCACCTCACCGGCTTCTACTGGGGCGACGTGTCGCTGTCCAACATCCTGTTCCGCCGTGACGCCGGCGAGTTCGCCGCCTACCTCGTCGACGCCGAGACCGGCGAGCTGCACGACACACTCACCGACGGGCAGCGCGCCCACGACCTGCAGATCGCCCGCACCAACCTCTTCGGCGAGTTCCTGGACCTTGAGGCCGGCGGAATCCTCGACGCCTCGCTGGACCCGCAGTGGCTGGTGGCCACCATCGAGGAGCGTTACCAGCAACTCTGGGCCGAGCTGACGGGCGAGGAGGAGTTCGCCGGCTCTGAGCTCTACCGCCTGGAGGGTCGCGTCCGTCGCCTCAACGCACTGGGCTTCGACGTGGCCGAGATCGATGTCGACGCCTCGGCGGACGGCCAGACCATCCGGATGAGGCCGAAGGTGGTGGAGGCCGGGCACCACACCCGTCGCCTCATGCGGCTGACGGGGCTGGACGCCGAGGAGCACCAGGCCAGGCGCCTCCTCAACGACATGGACACCTTCCGGGCCAAGAACGCCCCGCACGCCCCCGAGTCGGTGGCCGCCCACAAGTGGCTCGTCGAGGTGTTCGAGCCGGCAGTCACCCGCATCCCCGCAGACCTGCGCGCCAAGCGCGACGCCGCCCAGTTCTTCCACGAAGTGCTGGATTACCGGTGGTACCAGTCTCAGCGCGAGAACCGTGAGGTCCCCACCACCGAGGCGGCCGCCGGGTACATCCAGGAGGTGCTGACCCAGCTGCCTGACGAGCAGATGGCAAACATCGACCCGGTAGGCGGCGAACTCGCCAACAAGTACGACCCGTCGCACGGCTACGTCGACGACAGCGACGAGAAGCCCTACGACCCCTGGGAGGACGGCGCCAACGACCCCGACATCCCGGTGGTGGCCGGTTTCGACATCAACGCGCTGCGCGCCAAGGCCGCAAAGAAACCCAAGAAGGGTTAGCGCTTGCGGGCGTGGACCCGCTCGATGACGCCGTGATGCAACCGGTCCGCGGCCACCACCTCCAAGCCCATCGCCTCGACGACCAGGCGCGGGCGGCGCGTGAAGTACTCGCCCTGTAGCGGGATGGTCACGGCCTCGAGAAGCCACTGCCCGGCCCGGAGTACCGGATTGGTGGAGCCCACGTGATCCGCGAGCAGGAGGCTGCCTCCGGGGCGGAGCACCCGCACCATCTCCTCAACCCCGCGCCGGTGGTCTGCGAAGCCGCACAGCGAGTAGGTGCACACGACGGCATCGAAGGATCCGCCGTCGAACGGCAGGTCCTGGCCATCCCCGACCTGCGCTTCGACGGTGAGCCCGAGGCGCTCGATCCGGCGCTCGGCCACCGCCAACATGCCGGTGCTGAGCTCGATCGCGGAGAGTGTGATGTCGCGGCGGTAGTAGGGCAGGTTGAGTCCCGTCCCCACCGCCACCTCCAACACCTGGCCGGCCGCACGCTCCGCCACCCAGGCGCGGCTCCCGGCCAGGAACCGGCGCTCGAGGGGCGCGATCTTGTCGTCGAAGTGTTCGGCTCCCTCGTCCCAGTGGTGACGGAGCCGTTCCTCGCGCGCTTTCGACATGGGTCAAGTAGACCACCGGCGTCGAGCCACCGTCACGCGCAGCCGTCAGGACCGCAGGCCTCCCCGCGGCAGCGTCATCGGCCCAGGATGGTACATCTTTCAATCACCTCGGAGCGGCGAATCCGCAGGCTGCCCAGTAGACTCTGCTCCTGTGACCCTCAAGCTGTATGACACCGCGACCCGCTCGGTGCGCGCGTTCGTTCCCCTCGCCGAGGGCAAGGTGTCGATCTACCACTGCGGGCTCACCGTCCAGGCGTCGCCGCACCTCGGGCACATCCGCAAGGAGGTCGTCTTCGACGTCCTGCGCCGGTGGCTGGAGCACAAGGGCCTCCAGGTCTCCGTGGTGGCCAACGTCACGGACATCGACGACAAGATCCTGGCCAAGTCAGCCGAGGCCGGCGTGGAGTGGTTCGCCCACGCCTACCACTTCGAGCGCGAGCTGCACGACGCCTACTCCTCGCTGGGCTGCAAGCCCCCCACCTACGAGCCCCGAGCCACCGGCCACATTCCGGAGATGATCGAGCTCACCGAGACCCTCATCGAGCGCGGCCACGCCTACGTGGCGCCAGACGGGTCCGGCGACGTCTACTTCGACGTGAAGTCCTGGCCCCGCTACGGCGAGCTGTCCGGCATGAAGGTCGACGAGATGGAGCCTGCGGCGGACGCGGATCCGCGCGGCAAGCGCGACCCGCGCGACTTCGCCCTCTGGAAGGGTCACAAGGAGGGCGAGCCCGCGACGGCGTCGTGGCCCTCACCCTGGGGTCGCGGACGCCCGGGCTGGCACCTCGAATGCTCCGCCATGGCCGGCAAGTACCTCGGCGACACCTTCGACATCCACGGCGGCGGCGTGGACCTCCGCTTCCCGCACCACGAGAACGAGCTGGCACAGTCCGCCGCGGCGGGCAAGGGCTTCGCCCGCTACTGGATGCACAACGCGTGGGTCACCATGGCGGGCGAGAAGATGAGCAAGTCGCTCGGGAACACCGCGCTGGTCTCCGAGGTCACGAAGACCTACAACCCGCGCGCGGTCCGCTTCTTCCTGCTCGCCCCGCACTACCGCTCCACCATCGAGTTCTCGCCCGCCGACGAGGGCACCCGCGGCTCGCTCACCGAGGCGGAGAAGGCGATCGAGCGGATCGACTCGTTCGTCGGCCGCGCCAAGGAGTTCCTTTCTGACGGCTTCCACGCCGTCGGCGCCTCGGAGGCTCCCGAGTTCGCCGCGTTCACGGCCGCCATGGACGACGACCTCGGCACCCCGGCGGCAACGGCTGCGCTGTTCGAAGCTGTCCGTGCCGGCAACCAGGCCATCGCCGACGGCGACGCGGCCAGGGCCGGGGCCTATGCGGTCGCCGTCGGACAGATGCTGGACGTGTTCGGCCTCCACCCCGACGCCCCCGATTGGGCGTCCAGCCGCCCGGTCAACGATCTCACCCCCGTCGTCGACGGCCTGGTGGGCGCCCTCCTGAACCAGCGCGCAGCAGCGCGTGTGTCGAAGGACTGGGCCGCCGCCGACGCCATCCGCGACACCCTCGCAGGCCTCGGCCTCGTAATCACTGACACCCCCACCGGACCCCGGTGGAGCTTGGAGAAGAAGTAGATGGCAGGCAATTCATCGCGCCGCGGCGCGACCAGCAAGGGCAAGAACAAGACCGCCGGATCGGGTGGGCGGGTCCGGCGCGGCCTCGAGGGTCGCGGTCCCACGCCGAAGGCCGAGGACCGGCCCTACCACAAGGCCTACAAGTCCAAGCAGGCCGCGCAGCGCTCCGGGCAGGGACGTCCCCAGACCACGAAGAACCCCGTCGGCGCGGACTGGGTGGTGGGGCGCAACCCCGTCTTCGAGGCTCTCACGGCCGGCCTGCCGGTGAAGCAGGCCTTCGTCGCGGAAGGCGCGGAGCGCGACGACCGGCTCCGCGACATCCTCAAGTTCACCGCTGAGCGCGGCCTGCCCCTGCTGCAGGTGACCCGCGCCGAGCTGGACCGGGTCACCGGCGGTCTGGTGCATCAGGGCGTCGCGGTGCAGCTGCCCGCCTACGAGTACGCCGACGCCGAGGATGTGCTGGCGGACGCGCTGGATCTGGACGGCATCGTCGTGGCGCTCGACGGCATCACGGATCCGCGCAACCTCGGCGCGATCGTGCGATCCGCAGCAGCGTTCGGCGCGCAGGGCATCATCATCCCCTCGCGACGCTCCGCCTCCATGACGGCTGCGGCGTGGAAGACCTCCGCCGGGGCGGCCGCCAGGCTGCCGATCGCGATGGCCACCAACCTCAACCGAGCCCTTCAGCAGGCGTCCAAGATGGGATTCACCATCATCGGGCTCGCCGGCGAGGGCGACGTGCCCGTCTCTGGTGCGCCCGGCCTCGACGGGCCGGTGGTGATCGTGGTGGGCTCCGAGGACGAGGGCCTGGCGCGCCTGGTGCGCGAGCACTGCGACGCGTTGGTTTCCATCCCGATCGCAGGCTCGGTGGACTCGCTCAACGCCTCCGTCGCTGCCTCCATCGCGCTCTACGAGGTGACCCAGCAGCGCTCCGGGATCACTCCGTCGGAGTGATGTCCAGCCGCCAACGGTGAGAGTGCCCCCAGACGACGGGGCGACTAGATTGGTATCCACACCGCACACTCAAGGAGAACTGTGAGCGATCTCGAGTCGATCTCTTCGGCCTACCGGACCCTGCTGGGCATGATCGAGCAGGTGGAGCCCCGCATCGCGCAGGCGACGCGGCAGGAGCTCACCGACCAGCGCGCGTCGCTGAAGCTCATCGCATCGGAGAACTACGCCAGTCTCCCGGTGCTCGCCACCATGGGCACCTGGCTGAGCGACAAGTACGCCGAGGGCACCGTCGGGCACCGCTTCTACGCGGGCTGCCAGAACGTGGACACGGTTGAGGCGGTTGCGGCGGAGCACGCGCGGGAGCTGTTCGGCGCCGAGTACGCCTACGTGCAGCCGCACTCGGGCATCGACGCGAACCTGGTGGCCTACTGGGCCATCCTGGCCAACAAGGTCGAGGCCCCGGGCCTGGCCGAGTTCGGCGCGAAGGGCGTGGCCGAGCTCTCCGAGGCGGACTGGGAGACCCTGCGTCGCCGCTTCGGAGACCAGCGGCTGCTCGGCATGTCGCTGGACGCCGGCGGCCACCTCACCCACGGCTTCCGCCCCAACGTGTCGGGCAAGATGTTCCACCAGCGCTCCTACGGGACGGATCCCGAGACGCAACTGCTGGACTACGACGCCCTCGCCGCCCAGGCCCGCGAGTTCAAGCCCCTGATCCTGGTGGCCGGCTACTCCGCCTACCCGCGGCGGGTGAACTTCGCCACGATGCGCGAGATCGCCGACGAGGTGGGTGCCGTGCTGATGGTGGACATGGCCCACTTCGCCGGTCTGGTGGCCGGCAAGGTGTTCACCGGCGACGAGGACCCGGTGCCTCACGCCCACGTGGTGACCACCACCACGCACAAGTCGCTCCGCGGCCCGCGCGGCGGCATGGTGCTGGCCACCAAGGAGTTCGCCCCGTCGGTGGACCGCGGTTGCCCGCTCGTCCTCGGCGGCCCGCTGTCCCACGTCATGGCGGCGAAGGCCGTGGCGCTGGCCGAGGCCCGCACCGCGGAGTTCCAGACCTATGCGCAGAACGTCGCCGACAACGCCAAGGCCCTGGCTGAGGGCCTGCTCCGGCGCGGCGTGACCCTGGTCACGGGAGGCACGGACAACCACATCGTGCTGATGGACGTGCGCTCCTTCGGGCTGACCGGCCGCCAGGCGGAGTCCGCTCTGCTGGAGAGCGGCATCGTCACGAACCGCAACGCGGTGCCCAACGACCCCAACGGCGCCTGGTACACCACCGGCGTTCGCCTGGGCACGCCGGCGCTGACGTCGCGCGGCTTCACCGCCTCGGACATGGACGCGGTGGCGGACATGATCTCCGGCGTCCTGAAGTCCACCACGCCGACCACCACCGCCGCGGGAGAGCCGAGCAAGGCGAAGTACGTCCTCACCGACGACGCCCGCAGCGAGTCGCTGGCCGAGGCGGCGCGCCTGCTGTCGATGCGGCCGCTGTACCCGGGCTTCGAGCTCTGAGGCGCACCGCCTCAGCGTGAGTACAACGCGCCCTGCACCGTGTGGATGAACTGCGTCATGGATGCGGGGAGGTCCTGGAGGTGCCAGGTGCCGGGCGCGTGGTACCAGCTGAGCACGGCGGGATCCGGGACGGTGTCGTCGTCGTCGGCGGCCACCATGGCCTCGAGCCAGCGCTCCTTGCCGCCCAGCACGACGGTGTAGCCGAGCAGCCGCGAGATCTCCTGGAGCTCGCGTCCGCGCGGCATCTCCGCGGTCGTGTGCGTGGCGAGTAGCGAGGACAGGGCCCCGAGACCGTCGAGGAGGGCGGTGCCCGCAGCTGTGCGGCGCGGCATCCGGTCCGCCACCCACACCACGGCCGCTCCCACCGACACCAGCACCAGCGCCATGAGGCCGAGCGTCGTGAACGCCACCAGCAGCACGGCGGCCAGGAAGGCCAACCCGAGCACAACGTACCCCCTGGTGCGCCACGACGACCGGGTGGAGTCCGGCCTCTGCTCGAACCACCCCCGCGCCACCACGTCGTCGTACAGGGCGTCCTGGATGCCGACGATTCGATCGGCGAGGCGTCCGCTCAGCCGCGACACCAGGGTCCGCTCCCCCACTGGCGCGACGGCGTCGAGCAGCTCCTGCTCGAACCTCGCCAGGTCGTCGACAGGGGCCTCGGTGCGCTCGATCGTCCAGTCCAGCAGCCCGTGTGCGGGCCGCGGCAGCTCCGTGATGAGCAGATGCCCGCGGACGGCGAGGTCCACGAGGGTGGCCGTGACGTCGATCGGGTCCACCCGCTCGTCGGCGACGGTGCCCACGTGCCCGGGGCGCACGCCCTCCGCCACCCGGAACACGGACTCGCCGTGCCCGACGGGTGCGAACGAGCCGATCGCGCGGGCCTCGGATGGGGCGAGGTCGCGGCCGGCGCGGCGGTGCAGCAGGAGCAGCAGCGCGCCTCCGAGCAGCGCGGCGCCGAGGGCGGCGAGCACCGTCGGCCAGGAGACGGTGAACGCGCGGTCCAGGCTCCACCGCTCCTGGAGATCCGCCGTCGCCGCCACTTCGTCCGCCGGGTAGGCGACGCTGAGCACCACCTCGTCGCCCGCGTCTCGGGGGCCGTCCTGGAACGCGGCATCCGGTTGGTCGAAGGTGCCGCCGCTGAGCGCCGCGCACCGGCCGACGCTGCCGCGGGGGCCCGCCTCGCAGCCGATCATGTCGGGGAGGGCGGGGCCCTCGACCACTCCTGCCACCTGGCTGAGCGCCATCGGCAGACCCTGAACCATGGGCCATTGGAGCATCGTGAGGGCGCCGTCCTGGCCCTGCTCGGTGCGGGTGGCGCCGTGGACGTCGTAGGTGAGGATGAGCGGGCCGACGCCGTCGACGGCCATCCGGATCTCCACCTGGGTGGCGTTGGTGGTGGTGGCGAGGTCCACCGCCTCGCCCGCGACAGTGGCCGCGATGTTGCTGATGCGGTACCGGTGGAAGTGGGAGGAGTCGATACTCCGGGTGAGTGCGAGCACCTGGGTGAGCTCGTCCACGGGCGCGTCGAAGGTGAGGGTCTGCGTCACGCGCAGGGTCCCGTCAGCCCGCACTACGCCCGCGACCTCGGCGGCCGCCTCACCGTCCTGCGCGACGGCGGCCGAGGGCCACCACAGCATTGTCGCGACGGCGGCGATCAGCATCCAGCAACGCGCACGTCGGCTCATCGCGGCCCTTCCTCTTCAGGTAGCAGCAACCTAGCGCACGCGCGGCGTCAGGCCTCCGCGACGACCGTGGCAACAGCGATGGCCGCGACACCCTCGCCCCGTCCGGTCAGGCCGAGCCCGTCGGTGGTGGTGGCGCTGACCGTGACCGGGGCTCCGACGGCGGCGCTGAGCACGCGCTCCGCCTCCGCGCGGCGCGGTGCGAGCTTGGGCCGGTTGCCGATCACCTGGACGGCCACGTTTCCGATGACGTAGCCGGCCGCGCGAACGCGCCGGGCGGTCTCGGTGAGGAAGGCCACGCCGCTGGCGCCTGCCCACTCCGGCTCGGCAGTGCCGTAGTTGCTGCCGAGGTCGCCCATCCCTGCGGCGCTGAGCAGCGCGTCGCAGGCTGCGTGGGCGGCGACGTCGCCGTCGGAGTGACCGGCCAGGCCGGAGGTTTCGTCGGGGAAATGCACGCCCGCCACCCAGAGGGCGACCCCCGGCTCCAGCCGGTGCACGTCCGTGCCGATGCCCACTCGATTCATCGTTCCTGCCCCTTGTGTGAGTGATCCCGCGCGGCCAGGATGGCCCCGGCCAGCACCAGGTCCACGGGTTCGGTGATCTTCAACGCGTCGCGGTGTCCGTCGACGAGCGTGACGCTGAGGCCGGCGTGTTCGCAGGCGGCGGCGTCGTCGGTCACCTCGAGCGCCTCGGCCACCAGGAGGTCGTGGGCACGCCGCAGCGCACCGAGCCGCGCGGCCTGGGGCGTTTGAACTGCGCGCAGCGGGGCCCGATCCAGCACCTGCGACGAGGCCCCGTCGATCCGACGGATGGAGTCCACCACCGGCAGCACCGGGATGGCCACCTCCGCGCCGCCCGCCACGGCCGACGCCACGTCCCGCACGACGGTGGGCGGAATCAGGGCGCGGGCGGCGTCGTGGACGAGGACGACGGCCCGGTCCGGCGCGGTGAGCGCGGCCAGCCCGATCCTTACGGAGTCCTGCCGGGTTGAGCCCCCCTCGACGCAGGTGGTGGGCACGGCGGCCCCGTCCAGCGCGGCACGGAACTCCGCTTCGAGGCCACGGGGGACGGTGACGACGACCTGCTCGACTCCCCCGGCGGCCAGGGCGTCCACTGAGTGCCGGACCAGGGGGACGCCCTCCAGCTTCACGAGGGCCTTCGGCTGGGACGCGCCCAGCCGGGAACCAGAACCGGCCGCCACCACAACGGCGACGACCGGCGTATCAAGATGTGACACTTCTGGATTCAGGAGGCGAGGACCTCGTCGAGCATGACCTCGGCCCTGTCCTCGTTGACCTGCTCGGCGAGCGCGAGCTCGGCGATCAGGATGGAGCGGGCCTTCGCGAGCATCCGCTTCTCGCCGGCGGAGAGGCCCTTGTCCCGGTCTCGGCGCCACAGGTCACGGACAACCTCGGAGACCTTGATCACGTTGCCCGAGTGCAGCTTTTCCATGTTGGCCTTGAATCGGCGGGACCAGTTGGACGGCTCTTCGGTGTGCTCGGCGCGAAGCACCGCGAACACCTTCTCCAAACCATCAGCGTCGACCACGTCCCGCACACCAACCAGATCCAGGTTGCACGCCGGAACGCTGATCACCAGGTCGTTCTGTCCGATGACGCGGAGGACCAAGTACAACCTGTCCTCGCCTTTGATGGTCTTGTTCTCGATGTCTTCAATGACAGCAGTCCCATGATTTGGGTAGACCACCGTTTCACCGATCGAAAAAGTCATTCAATGACCCCTTTCCCAGAACTCAATTCTAGCAGGGCCGCCGCCACCCACCCAGACGGCGATTCTTACCCCGCCCCGAGGCTCGGCCCTGGATGCTTCGTGGTACACGCAGCCAGGATCCGGTTAGGATGTGCCTACCCACGCCCCACAGCCGGAGGACACATGAGCAAGACCCTGCGCCGCACCGCGGCCCTCGTCGCCACCGTCGCGCTCGCCGTCTCGGTGAGCGGGTGCACGGCGGGCCAGTGGGAGTACGCCGCGCCGCCCGCGGCCGGCGTCCAGGTGGACGAAGGCGGGCTCAAGCTGCGCAACTTCATGGTGGTCACGGACGGCGACGGCATGGGAATGATCCTGGGCGGGATCGCTTCGCGCGACGAGGCGGCCACCGTCGCCGGCCTCGGCTACGCCGCCGAGCTGGAGGACGGCTCGTTCGGTGAGCTCAACGCTGTGCCGTTCACCGCAGACATCCCCAAGGGCAAGACCATCATCCTCGACGGCGCGGACACCATGTTCAACACCTCCGAGCTGCTGGTGGGGCGCCTCGCGCGGGTCGCGGTCCAGTTCGACGGCGGGCAGAGCGTCACCCTGAGCGTCCCCGTCGTGTCCGCGGAGCACCCGGACTTCGTCGAGGCGTGGGAGCAGGCCGGCGCCTGAGGCGTCAGCCGTCGTACTTGTAGCCGAGGCCCCGCACCGTCACCAGCCGCTCGGGGTTGGACGGATCGCGTTCGATCTTGGAGCGCAACCGTTTGATGTGCACGTCGAGGGTCTTGGTGTCGCCCACATAGTCGCTGCCCCAGATCCGGTCGATCAGCTGGCCCCGGGTCATCACCCGGCCGGCGTTGCGCAGCAGGAGCTCGAGCAGCTCGAACTCGCGCAGCGCGAAGCGGACGTCCACGCCGTCGACGTTGACCTGGTGGCGCTCCACATCGATCCGCACGCCGCTGACCTCCACCACCTCGGGGAGCAGCACCTGGTCCTGCCCTCTCCGCAGCACGGCCCGGATCCGGGCGACGAGCTCGCGGTGGCTGAACGGCTTGGTGACATAGTCGTCGGCGCCGAGCTCGAGGCCCACCACTTTATCCACCTCTGAATCGCGCGCGGTCACCATGACGATCGCGACGTTGCCCCTCGCGCGCAGCTGGCGGCACACCTCCACGCCGGGGATGCCTGGCATCATCAGATCCAGCAGCACCAGATCCGCGCCGTTCCTGTCGTACTCCGCCAGCCCTTCGGCGCCGTCGGCCGCGGTGACCACGTCGTAGCCCTCCTTGCGGAGCATGAAGCTGGTGGCGTCGCGGTAGGAATCCTCGTCCTCGATGATCAGAATGCGGGTCATCTAGGCCTCCTCGTCGGTGTCGTGGTCGGTGTCGACGGGCTCTGGCCCCAGGTAGGCGGGGAGCCGCAGCGTGAACGTGGAGCCTTGCCCGGGCCTGGACCACACCCGGACGGTGCCGGCGTGGGCGTTGGCGATGTGGCGCACGATGGACAGGCCGAGGCCGGTGCCGCCGCTCTGCCGGGAGCGGCCGTAGTCAACCCGGTAGAACCGTTCGAAGACGCGCTCCTGCTCCTCGGGCCTGATCCCGATGCCGTTGTCCGAGACCTTGATCTCGACGAACTGGTCCCCGTCGGCGGTGACGGGCAGGATGCTGAGCGTGACGCGGGCGTTCTCGTCGGAGTAGTTGATGGCGTTCTGCACGAGGTTGGTGACGGCGTCGGCCAGCTGCCACCTGTCCCCCATCACCTTCGCGTGCGTGGTGCGGGCCAGAATGAGCGACACGTCCCGCTGCGTGGCGCGTTCCTGCGAGCGTGCGATCGCCTCACCCACCACCTCGGCCACGTCCACCACCTCCCGGCTGAGCAGGGGATCCGTGGACTGCAACCTGGACAGGTCGATGATCTGATTGACCAGCTCGGCGAGCCGGGCCGTCTCCAGCTGCATCCGGTGCACGAACCGCTGGACTGCCTCGGGGTCGTCCTTGGCTGCCTCGACAGCCTCCGCGAGCACCGAGATGGCGCCGATGGGGGTCTTCAACTCGTGGGAGATGTTGGCGACGAAGTCCCGCCGCACCGCCTCCACCCGCTTGTGGGAAGACTCGTCCTCGGCGATGACGAGCACGTTCTCGTCCACCATGGGGGCGATTCGGGTGGCGAGCTCCAGTCTCTCGGAACCGGGATGGAGCTCTCGAACCACCGGCCCGCGGTAGGGCGCCTGGGATGAGCGCACCTCCCGGACGCGCTCAAGCAGCTCAGGGAAGCCGACCCTGCTGCCGCGCGCGAGGTTGAGCGCCACGCCGGGCTCGTTGACCATGAGGATCTCGTCGTGCGGGCCCACGAGGACGGCGCCGGAGGCGATGGTGTCCAACACGTCGTGCAGTTCCCGTGATGCCTTGTCGGCCATCCGCTGTGCCTCCAGCTGGCGCCAACTCTGCTTGCCCTGGACGAGCAGGTACGCGAACAGGACACCGAGCAGGGCTACCCCCGCCCCGATGAGTCCGGCGAGGGCTGGGTGCATGCCGCCATCATATGACTCGACCGCCAGAGGCTCGGACCCGGAAGCCCTAGCTGCGGCGACGGCGGCGCCGAGTCTTCACTGGCTGTTTACCCGTGATTCACCCGGGGGAAACGCCCCGCTACCCGCGGTGCATATCGTTCGGGTTGGCCCTCCCCCGGCTAGACTGGCCGTTGGCTTTGACAAACAAGGAGCACTGCATATGCGCACCAGCTACCACGAGGAGCTCGATTCGATCCTCGACCGCCTCGTCCACATGGCCGGACTCGTCGAAGTGGCGATCCGCGAAGGCTCCGAGTCGCTGCTGACGGCAGACCTGACCAAGGCCGAGTCCGTCATCAGCAACGACGTCGAGCTGGACAAGATGCACGAGGAGATGGAGTACAAGTGCCTCTCCCTG
>DATITN010000087.1:0-6343 GCA_035467795.1 Arachnia sp.
AACCAGCCCGGCCACCGCGGCGGTGGCCTCAGCGGCCTCGGCGCTCTGGCTGGGGGACGGATCCGGCTCGGGCGCAGGGAGCGACGGCTGGGAAATGGTGGGGTCCAGGCCGCAGCCCGTCAGCAGCAGGGCCGCCAGGACCGCCCGCCTGCCACAATTCATGGGCTTCAGCCTATCGGTATGCTTGGCCTTCACAATTAGGCCAACAACCGGATATGGAGCCGAAGATGCAGGAGAACACGCTCGCGTCGGTCATTGAACCGATCCTCGCCGAGCACGGACTCGAGCTCGACAGCATGGAGGTCACACCTCTCGGCAAGCGCTCCGTACTGCGGATCAGCGTCGACGGCGACGGGCCGCTGGGTCGGGGGCCGTTGCTCGACGACATCGCTCGCGCCGCCTCGTCCATCTCCGCGGCGCTCGACGAGAGCGACGCCGTCGGTGAGCGTCCCTACACCCTCGAGGTGAGCTCGCGTGGCGTCAGTACCCCCCTCACCGCCGCCAAGCACTACCGCAGAAACACCGGCCGGCTCGTCAAGCTGTGGTTGGCGGAGGGAGACACCACCGGTCGGATTGTCGAGGCCACCGAGGAGGGGGTCACCCTGGACGTCGAGGGGACGCACCGCACCGTCGCGCTCAGCGACATCAGGAAGGCCGTCGTCCAGGTGGAGCTCAACCGCTCCCTGGCCGACGACGACGGAGAGGAAGCATGATGGACGTCGATCTGGCAGCGCTGCGCGCAATCGAGCGGGACAAGGAGATCTCCGAGGACTACCTCATCAAGACCCTCGAGGACGCACTGCTCAACGCGTACAACAAGACCCCGCACGCCCTGCGCGGGGTCAAGGTCGAGGTCAATCGCAAGACCGGCAAGGTGAGTGTGCTCGCCCCCGAGTTCGACGACGACGACAAGATCATCGGCTACTTCGATGACACGCCCGATGACTTCGGCCGGATCGCGGCCGCCACTGCTCGTCAGGTGATCTTCCAGCGGCTCAGAGAGGCCGAGGACGATCAGAAGTACGGCCACTTCGCCGGCACCGAGGGCGACATCGTGGTGGGCACCATCCAGCAGGACCGCGACACCAGGGCAGTCCGGGTGGACCTCGGTTCGCTCGAGGCGATGATGCCACTGGCCGAGCAGGTCCCCGGAGAGGACTACTCGCACGGCCGTCGGCTCAGGGTCTACGTGGTGGCGGTCCGGAGGGAGCTTCGCGGTCCCCAGGTGATCGTGTCGCGCACGCACCCCAACCTGGTCAAGAAGCTCTTCGCCATGGAGGTGCCCGAGCTCGGGCAGGGCATGGTGGAGATCATGGAGATCGCGAGGGAGGCCGGGCACCGGACCAAGATCGCGGTGCGCTCCAACCACCCGGACGTCTCCGCCAAGGGCGCCTTCATCGGACCCATGGGGCAACGCGTCCGTGCCGTGACCAACGAGTTGGGGGAGGAGAAGATCGACATCGTCGACTACTCCGAGGACCCGGCGAAGTTCGTCGCGGCAGCCCTGTCGCCGGCCAAGGTCCTGTCGGTGACGGTGATGGATCTCCAGGCGCGCGCCTGCCGCGCGATCGTGCCCGATTACCAGCTCTCGCTGGCCATCGGGCGCGAGGGGCAGAACGCGCGGTTGGCCGCCCGCCTCACCGGGTGGCGAATCGACATACAGCCCGATACCGCGCCGGGGGCGTAACATGTCCCAACGATGTCTGTTCACCGCCAGTTTGCTCCACGTTTACTCAAGCCCCGCCACAAGTGGGGGCGCCTCGCCGTGCTCCTGCTGCCCGTCTCCGCCATGGGGGTGTGGCTGAAGTTCGCGCGCACCGGCGCCTACTTCCCCGACGCCGACCTCGGTGAGGTGGCTGCCCGCGTGTGGTCCGATGTGGCCTTCGGGTCCGCATGGGTGCTGATGTGGGGGGTGCTGTCTGCGGTGGGCCCAGGCTGGTTGAGGACCATCGCGTTCTATCTTGCCCACGCGGCGACCCTCGTGCTGGGGCTCTTCCTGGTGGTCAGCCACAGCTACGTGATGACGACGGGCAACCCGCTCACCTGGATGCAGATCGAGTACGCGTGGCGGGGCGGGGGTGAGCTGCACGGTCTGCTGGAAGCCCAGATCACTCCCGGCATGATCGCCCTGTTCGTCGGGGTGTTGGTGAACACCCTCGTCGCGCCCCTGCTGCTGGGACCCCTGGTCTCGCGGACCCTGCGGAGGCCCTCGCGGTTGGTGCGTCGGCTGGTGGTGGTGGCGGTGGCCGCGCTGTTGCTGGCCGCCTCGGCCTGGAGCGCGCCCACCGTTTCGGCCGCGTTCGCGCTCGCCCCGCCGGTCCAACTCGTCGTCGCCCCGATCCGGGAGGCGGACGCCTACCCGGAGGCGGCCAGTGCGGTCACCGTCGCCGAGGCTGTTGATGGCACCCGGTTGGTGCCCCGGCCCGATGCCTCCGGGCGCAACCTCGTGGTGATCACGCTCGAGTCGCAGCGCGCCACCTCGACGCTCCCCCCGACCAGCCAACCCGTGACCCCCGTCCTCGATGCGCTCGCGGAGTCCAGCCTCACGCCCTCGCGCGGCTATTCCCTCCTCCCGCACACCTCGAAGGCCCTCACCGCGGTCCACTGCGGGGTCGCCGCGCCGCCTGACCACGACAACACAGAGGCCGAGGCAGGCAGCATGCCGATGCCGTGCCTGGCCGAACTGCTGGGGGATCAGGGCTACGAGACGGCTTTCCTCCAGTCGGCCACCGAACACTTCGAGCGCAGGCGCGGGACCGTGGACAACCTCGGCTTCGATTTCTTCCGCTCGGTTGACAGCATGCCGAAGGTCGGCTTCGGGAAGGCCAACTACTTCGGCTACGAGGACGACATCATGCTCGGGCCCGCGCGCGAATGGTTGGCCGGCACCGGCGGAGAGCCGTTCATGCTGAGCATGCTGACGGTCACAGGGCACCACGACTACGTGCTCGAGGGGCATGAGCCCATCGCATTCGTGGAGGATCCCCTCCTCAACTCGTACCTCAACGGCATCCATTATCAGGATGCCTTCGTCGGGCGCGTCATCGACATGTTCAAGGAGCTCGGGCTCTACGAGGACACCGTTTTCGTGGTGACTGGCGACCACGGCGAGGGCTTCGGCGAGCACCGCGTCTTCCAGCACGACAACACCATCTACGACGAGGGCATCAGGATCCCGCTCCTGGTGCACGACCCCCGCCGGGCTGGGGAGCAGTTGGGGCAGCCGGCGAACCAGCTGGCGGTCCTCCCCACAGCAGTCGACGCCCTCGGCTTCGAGTTGGTCTCCGAGCACGCGTATCAGCCGTCTCTTTACAGCGGACAGCCCCAGGGGCCGCTGGTGGCCACCTGCCTCGCCCGGGGGCGCTGCACGGCCGTCATCGACGGCGACCGCAAGCTCATCCACCACTTCGGGGACCGGCGCGACGAGGTCTTCGACCTCGCGGCGGACCCCTTCGAGCTCACCGACCTCGCCGCGTCGGCGGATCAGGCGTGGATGGGTGAGCTCCGCGACGTGGCGCTCGCGTGGTACGTCGACACCGAGGCGATGTACGAGGCGCACCGCACCGGACAGTAGCCCGCTGCTGAGAGAATCTCAGGGTATTTTTGGTTTTCTCTCAACTTCCGGGTTAGCCTGATAGCACACTGCTGAAACTTGAGGAGTTCGTGTTGAAGGCGAAGAAGTTCTGGATCCCCGTCGCGGCCGGCGGCTGCGCGCTCGCGCTCGTCACTGCGGCGGGCGTTGCTACAGCCCTGCACAAGAACGACGTCACCCTCGTCGTCGACGGCGTCTCACGCACCATCGCGGTGCGTGAGGACACGGTCGCTGAGGTGCTGCAGCTGGAGAACATCGAGCTGGGCCAGCACGACGTGGTCCTGCCCGGGCCGGACACCGAGGTCGACGACGACATGGAGATCAGCGTCGCCTTCGGCCGGGAGCTTGAGGTGACGGTCGACGGCGAGAAGCGCAAGGTCTGGACCACAGCCCGCACCGTCGGCGAGGCGCTGTCCATGCTCAACCTCGGCGCCGCCGACTCCAAGCTCTCCACCTCCCGGTCTACGACGATCTCCCGCCAGGGGCTGACGATGGAATTGGCCACCGCCAAGGACATCACGCTGACGGTGGCGGGCTCACCGGCTTCGCTGACCGTGGCCGGTACGGTCGCGGACGCCCTGGCCAAGGCCGGCGTGAAGCCGGACTCCGACGACAAGGTGACCCCCGCGGCCAGCACAGTCCTGGAGGACGGCCTGGCCGTCACCGTGGTCGCAGTTGAGGTCAAGCAGGCCACCAAGGAGGTCGCGGTGCCCTTCGAGAAGACCTCGGTGAAGTCCGCGGACCTGGCCAAGGGAACCAGCAAGATCACCACCAAGGGCGTCAACGGCCTCGCCCGCGAGTCCTACACCGAGGTGTATGAGGACGGCGTCCTGGTCAGCTCCACCCTCGACGAGCGGGTGGTCAGCCGCAAGCCCGTGACGCAGGTGACCACGGTGGGCACGAAGGTGTCCGCCCCCGCCCCCGCCACCTCATCCTCGTCCACCGCATCCTCCTCGTCGTCGTCCTCTACGTCATCGTCCGGCGGTGCCATCAACCTGGCCCGCGCGGACATGTGGGACCGGATCGCCCAGTGCGAGTCGGGCGGCCGCTGGGACATCAACACCGGCAACGGCTACTACGGCGGCCTCCAGTTCAACCTCGCCACCTGGCGCTCGGTCAACGGTCAGGACTTCGCGTCCTACCCGCACCAGGCCAGCCGCGCGGAGCAGATCACCGTGGCCAACCGCCTCTACGCAATCCGCGGCACCCAGCCGTGGAGCTGCGCCTGACACCCCGCGCATCAGCGCACACAGACAAGACCCGGTGGCCTAGGCCACCGGGTCTTGCGTGTGTCGGGTCAGCGGCCCCGGTGCCCACCGCCTCGGGTGGAGACGATGCCGGCGTCGATCGCCTTCTGGACTGCGTCCGCGTCAGCCTGGGTCAGCGTCCCGTCCGTGACCGCCTGGTCCAGGATCGCCGTGTCCGCCGCCGCCCGCTCGGCCGTTCGGGCAGCCTGGATCTCGTCGAGCGCGTCCTGCACAGTCGACTCGTCGATGCCGAGCTCGCCCGCCAGCGCGCTCACGAACGCAGCCTGCCGCTCCGTCCGCGCCGCCTCGCGCTCCTCTTCCGTGGCATCCACAGAGGGTTCGACGGGCTCCAGGCCCTCACGGGCCGCATCCATCGCCTCCTCGAGGGCGTCCTCCTCCACGCCGAGCGTCTCGGCAAGGGTCGCCGCGTCCGCACCGAGCATTCCGCGGTCGCCGTGGCGGCCCTTGCCCTCGCGTGACCCGAGGGCGGCCGAGGAGTCCTCGCTGACCGATGCCGTGGCGCTCGGGGTGGGGGTGGTGTCGGCGGTGGCGAGCTGTGAGACGCCGAAGCCCAGACCCGCGGCCATGGCGGCAGCGGAAATGCCGGCGATCAGTTTGTTCTGCATGTGTCCTCCTGATGGTGGTAGATCTCGGGCCTGATGCCCGATGGATCAACCGTCCCGCCGTGCCCTGTCAGGACGCTGTGCGGCGCCTGGGGGGTTACTGGCAGTGTGGCCGTAGGCTTGGCCCCGATGACTCCCCAACGCACCTGCATCGGCTGCCGAGGCCGCGACGATCAGGACCGGCTCCTCCGGCTGGTCAGACGCGGCCACCTCGCCGTCGACGGCACCCATCCGCGCCTCCCGGGCCGCGGAGCCTACGTCCACGCCGACTGCCTGCAGTTGGCGACCCGCCGCCAGGCGGTCCGGAGGGCTTTCCGCGCCGCCGTCGAGCTGGACCCGGCCGCGCACTGGCCTGCGGGTTGACCGTCTGGCTGGATCGAGCCTCCCTGGGAGGATATGATGTCCAGCGGCCCACGTCTTTGTCGTGGCCGCATCGTTCCACGCCCGACAGGGCGACAACCAGAAGGTGGGCTCACGCTCATGACCACTCGATGAGAACCCAACGATGATTCAGTACAACTAAAGGTTCGCCCCTTGGAGGTCGGGCCGCAAAGGAGAGTAGTGGCAAAGCCTCGCGTCCACGAGATCGCCAAGGAAATCGGTAAGACAAGTAAGGACCTTCTGGCCTGGCTGGGAGAGAACGGCGAATACGTTCGCGGACCGTCCTCCACATTGGAGGCGCCCGTCGTGCGCCGCATCAGGGAAGCGCTGGGCAGCGTGCCCGCCCCCGCCGCCCCGGCCACTGCGCCGAAGCCAGCACCGGCACCGGCCGCGCGCCCCAAGCCCGCCCCCACGGCGGCGGACGCCGCGCCCGCCGCCACTCCCTCCGCTCCCGCGGCCCCGGCCGCCCCCGCGGCCGCCCCCGCCCCCGGTGCCCCGCC
>DATITN010000088.1:0-10328 GCA_035467795.1 Arachnia sp.
CGGGGGTCAGCGCCATGTACTCCAGCGCGCGCTTCGCGGTGGCCTGCTCCACCTCGGACTCGAAGTCCTCGGGGCTGGGCACCACGCTGCTGAGCGGCACGCCGTGGCCGGGGTTGGTGCCCCAGGTGACGAAGGGGCTGAGCTGGGTGGCGTCGATGTCCACCTCCACGTCGAAGGTGGCGTCGTCGTCGGTGCGCAGCGTCTTCCAGTACTCGACGGCGGCGTCCCAGTCCTCGCCCTCGGGCGCGTGGGGACGGCCCTTGAGGTAGGCGAAGGTGGTCTCATCGGGGGCCATCATGCCGGCCTTGGCGCCCCACTCGATGGACATGTTGCAGATCGTCATCCGGCCCTCCATCGAGAGCGCCTCGACGGTGGAGCCGCGGTACTCGACGATGTAGCCCTGCCCGCCGCCGGTGCCCACCCTCGCGATGAGCGCCAGCACGACGTCCTTGGCGGTGACGCCGTCGGGCAGCTCGCCGTTGATGTTGACGGCCATGGTCTGTGGCCGCTTCTGCGGCAGCGTCTGGGTGGCCAGCACGTGCTCCACCTCGGAGGTGCCGATGCCGAACGCGAGCGCGCCGAACGCGCCGTGGGTGGAGGTGTGCGAGTCGCCACAGACGATTGTCATGCCGGGCTGGGTGACGCCCAGCTGGGGGCCGATGATGTGCACGACGCCCTGGTCGCGGTCACCCAGCGAGTGGATTCGGATGCCGAACTCGGCGGCGTTCTTGCGCAGCGTGTCCACCTGGGTGCGCGAGACGGGGTCCGCGATCGGCAGGTTGATGTTGAGCGTGGGCGTGTTGTGGTCCTCGGTGGCCAGGGTGAGATCCGGGCGGCGGACGGGGCGGCCGGCCAGGCGCAGGCCGTCGAAGGCCTGGGGGCTGGTCACCTCATGGACGAGGTGCAGGTCGATGTAGAGCAGATCCGGCTCTCCCTCGACCGCGCGGACGACGTGCGCGTCCCATACCTTCTCGCTCAGGGTCTTACCCATGGGTCCTCTTCTCAGACATTCGACGTGGAAATCTGTCGCCAAGTATGACCCGCCGCACGCGTGCTGCGAGTTTGCATGTCCACATAGTGGATTGATAATCTCACCATATGGACGACACAAGTGGCGTTGGCGTACTCGACAAGGCGGCCTCGGTTCTCGCAGCCCTGGAGCGCAATCCCCTCACCCTGGCAGGCCTCGTGACCGCCACCGGGCTGGCGCGGCCGACCGCGCACCGGCTGGCAGTGGCACTCGAACATCACCGCCTCGTCGGCCGAGACCTTCAGGGGCGCTTCGTCCTCGGGCCGCGGCTGATCGAGCTGGCCGAGTCCGCTGGCGAGGATCCCCTGCTGGCCACCGCCGGCCCCATTCTGACCAGGCTGCGCGACATCACGGGCGAGTCGGTGCAGATGTTCCGCCGCCAGGGGGACATGCGCATCTGCGTGGCCTCCGTCGAGCGCCCCACCGGCCTCCGCGACACCGTCGCCGTCGGTGCGCAGCTGTCCATGACGGCCGGATCCGCGGCGCAGGTCCTGCTGGCATGGGAGGAGCCGGAGAAGCTCGAGAAGCTCCTCGACGGCGCCTCGTTCACCCTGACCACCCTGCAGTCTGTCCGACGGCGGGGCTGGGCGCAGTCGGTGGCCGAGCGTGAGGCTGGGGTGGCGTCCGTGTCCGCCCCGGTGTTGGCGCCCTCGGGCAAGCTGATCGCGGCCGTGTCGGTGTCCGGGCCCATCGAGAGGCTGACCCGCTCCCCCGGGCGGCTGCATGCTCCGGCGGTGTTGGCCGCGGCCGAGCGGCTGAGTGAGGTGCTGCGTCGCAGCGGAGCCCCCGAGTAGCCGGACCATCTGAGACGCAGGAATCCCCCAGCCGCATGCGACTGGGGGATTCCTGGTGGTAGCCCCGACGGGATTCGAACCCGCGCTACCGCCTTGAGAGGGCGGCGTGCTAGGCCGCTACACAACGGGGCCCTAGCGAGAAGGATTTTAACACCTTCCGCAGGGGTACTAGGACTCGAACCTAGACTGACGGAACCAGAATCCGGCGGGCTGCCAATTACCCCATACCCCTGTGCGCCCGGTCACCCGAGCACGAAGATGAACCCTACACGATGGCTTCGGCGCCCCGCAAACCGACGCCCTCGTCGCTCCGGCCGTCAGGGGGTGACGGTGGCGACCTTCAGCCGACGACCCAACCACCACGCCGCGACACCGAACGCCCCGAACGCCGCGATACTCCAGCCCGCCTCAGCCCAGGTGATGGTGGTCACGCCGCGCAACTCCGCCACCGACATGGTGAACATCGCGTACCCGTACGCCGCGACATTGTTGACCACGTGCGCCGCGATCCCAGCCTCCAGCCCCCCGGTGACCACCACCAGCGCCCCAGCAACCAGCCCGAACGCCAGCCGATGCGCGAACAGCGCCGGGCTCTGCACCCCGTGCAGCAGCGCGAAGATGAGCGCGGATCCGACGACGCCCGCCCACGCCCGGCCGGTGGCCGATCCGATCACCTGCAGCAGGTAGCCCCGGAAGAACACCTCCTCGGCCGCCGCCTGCAGCGGCGAGGTGACCGTGACCACCAGCAGGAACCACACCCAGCCGTCCTGGCCGTCGTGGAAGACCGGCATGTCGCCCATGAGGAAGGACGCCCACGTGAATGCGTTGAGGATCACCGCGGCCACCACCAGCGACATCCCCAGGTAGCGCCATCGCAGGCCGGGCTGCACCGACGCCAGCCAGCGGGGCCGCACGCCGTGGACGTAGCGCACCAGCAGGATCGACAACGGTATGAGCGCAGCCAACGCTAGGTGACCGGCCGCGGGCCCATCGGGCAGCTCGTAGCCGATGGCCGCCTGCTCGTAGGCCGCGTAGTCGCCACCGCCCCGCAGCAGAAAGCCCAGGCGAAGCACGACGGCGGACACGGCCGGCACCACGAGCGCGAAAGCGCTGAAAGCGAGGAGCGCACCGAACACGGTGATCGGCACCGTGAATCCCCGGCGCCGCAGCGCCAGCGGGTAGCTCAATCCCGACGCCGGGTCCTGCGGCTCGCCGGGCAGCAGCAGCTGCGGGGGCTGGGTCACGCGTCCGCGACGGGGTTGCTCAGCACGCCCAGGCCGTCGATCTCCACGCTCACCCGGTCTCCCGGCTCCATCGAACCGACGCCCGCCGGAGTGCCGGTGAGGATCAGGTCGCCCGGAAGGAGGGTGGTGAACGAAGTGATGTAGGTGACCAGCTCGACGATGCCGCGCACCATCTGCGCGGTGGAGCCCTGCTGGCGCACCTCGTCGCCAAGACGGGTCTCGATGGTGAGGTGTTCGGCCTCCTCGACGCTGAGGTGCGTGTTGACCCAGGGGCCGAGCGGGAGGAAGGTGTCTGATCCCTTCGCCCGGGCCCACTGGCCGTCGGTGGCCTGCCAGTCCCGCGCGGTGACGTCGTTGGCGATGGTGTAGCCGAAGATGACCTCCGGCACGCGCTCGGCGGGCACCTCCTTGCAGATCCTCCCGATCACGATCGCCAGCTCGCCCTCGAAGTGCAGATTCTGGCAGCCCGCGGGACGGATGATGGTGTCGTCGGGCCCGATCACGGAGGTGTTGGGCTTGAAGAACAGCAGCGGCGATTCGGGTACCTCGCGGCCCATCTCCTTGGCGTGGTCCGCGTAGTTCCTGCCCACCCCGACGATCTTGCTGCGCGGGATGACGGGCGCGAGCAGGCGCACGTCCACGAGGTCGTGGCGCTCCCCGGTGTAGTTGACCGCCAGCCCGGCGAGCGGATCGTTGGTCAACGCGGCGATGGTGTCGGGGTGGTCTCCCCCATCAACAGCGAGTTCGATGATCCCGTAGGTGGGGTCCTGGCCGTCCTTGACGAAACGTGCGATGCGCATGGGCCCCAGCGTAGTGGAGGCTAGGCGGGCGGCAGATGCGTGAGGATGCCGTAGGCCAGGGAGTCCATCAGCGCCTCCCAGGAGGCCTCGATGACGTTGGTCCCCACCCCCACAGTCGTCCAGGTGAAGCCGTTGTAGGAGGTGTCGATCAGGGTGCGCACCGACGCGTCCGTGCCGTGCCCCTCGTCGAGGATGCGCACCCGGTAGTCGGTCAGCTCGAATTCGGCCACCGCGGGGAACGGCACCGCGAGCGCCTGCCGCAGGGCGCCGTCGAGCGCGTTGACCGGGCCGTTGCCCTCGCCCACCACCATGTGCCGCTCGCCCTTGGCGGTGAGCTTGACGGTGGCCTCGGAGATGTTGACCCCGTCGCGCTCCTCGGTGAACACGCGCCACGACTGGACCTTGAACGGCAGCGCGAGGATGCCGAGCTCGTCGCGCAGCAGCATCTCGAACGACGCGTCGGCGGACTCGTAGGAGTAGCCCTCGTTCTCCCTGGCCTTGACCCGCTCCGTGATGGAGGCCGCCAATGCGCGATCCTCCAGGTCGAATCCCAGCTGCTCGCCCTTGATCTGGATGTTGGCGCGGCCGGCCATGTCCGAGATCAGCATCCGCATGTCGTTGCCCACCAGCGACGGGTCGATGTGCTGGTAGAGGTTCTCGTCCACCCTGATGGCGGAGGCGTGGAGGCCCGCCTTGTGCGCGAAGCTCGAATGACCGACGTAGGGCTGGCGACCCACCAGCGGCTGATGCGCCACCAGCGCGATCGCGTGGGCCACCCGGGTCAGCTCGGCGAGCTGCTCGGGGGGCAGCACGTCCCATCCGTACTTCAGCTGCAGGTTGGGGATGAGCGCGGACAGGTCCGCGTTGCCGGTGCGCTCCCCGTACCCGTTGAAAGTGCCCTGCACGTGCATGACGCCGGCCTCGACGGCGGCCAGGGTGTTGGCGACGGCGCACGCGGTGTCGTTGTGGCAGTGGACGCCGAGGTTGGCCCCGGTGGCGGCGGCGGCCTCGATGATCTCCCCCATCCAGCTGGGCAGCATGCCTCCGTTGGTGTCGCAGAGCACCACCACCTCGGCGCCGGCGTCGTGGGCAGTCTGGACCACCTGGATGGCGTACTCGGGATTGGCGCGGTAGCCGTCGAAGAAGTGTTCGCAGTCCACGAACACCCGCTTGCCCTGAGAGCGGAGGTACTGCACGGTGTCGGTGACCATCTCGAGGTTCTCCTCAAGCGTGGTGCGCAGAGCCCGGTGCACGTGCTCGTCGTGTGACTTGGCGACGATGCAGATGAAGTCCGTGTCCGCGTCGACGAGCGCACGGGTCAACGCGTCCTCGGCCGCCTTCGCGCCCGCCTTACGGGTGGCGCCGAACGCCACCAGCTGGGAGCGCTTGAGCCCCAGCTCCTTGGCACGGACGAAGAACTCGGTGTCGTTGGGGTTGGCGCCCGGCCAACCCCCCTCAATGAAGGTGACGCCCAGCTCGTCGAGGTAGCCCGCGATCTTCAGCTTGTCCTGCACCGACAGGTGCAGGCCCTCCTGCTGCGCGCCGTCGCGCAGTGAGGTGTCGAAGACGTGGAACTCGGCCGGTCGGGTCGGCAGCATCGGCATTGATCTCTCCCAAGGGTGGTCAGTCAGAGCGAAGGATACCCCGAGCGAGCCGACCCGCCCCGTCTCAGCCAGTGGACGGGCACGGCCCACCCCTTCCCGGCCCAAAGCGCCAAGCCGTAGGGTCCTGCCCATGACTCAGACCAGCACCATCGCCGTCATCGGCGGCGACGGCATCGGCCCCGAGGTGACCGCCGAGGCGCTCAAGGCCCTCACCGCCGTCGCCGGCGCAGATGCCTTCGACTTCGTCCACTACGATCTGGGCGCCGAGCGCTGGCAGCGCACCGGCGAGGTCCTTCCGGACTCCGTGCTGGAGGAGCTCAAGGGCGTGGATGCCATCGTGCTGGGCGCGGTCGGCGCGGCCCCGGGGTCGAAGGCGATCCCGAGCGGGCTTCTCGAGCGCGGCCTGTTGCTCAAGCTGCGGTTCGCGTTCGATCACGCGATCAACCTCCGCCCCTCCAAGCTCTACCCGGGGGTGCCCACTCCCCTGGCCCCCCGCATCGTCGAGGGCAAGACCGTTGACTTTGTCGTCGTCCGCGAGGGAACCGAAGGGCTCTACTGCGGCAACGGCGGGGCGGTGCGCGTCGGCACCCCGCATGAGCTGGCCACGGAGGTCTCCGTCAACACGGCCTACGGCGTGGAGCGGGTGGTGCGCGACGCCTACCGCCGCGCCCAGGCCCGTCGGGGCCAGCTCACGCTGCTGCACAAGCACAACGTGCTGGTCAACGCCGGCACCTTGTGGAACCGCATCTTCACCGAGGTCGGCGAGGAGTTCCCGGATGTGGAGCGCAGGTACCTGCACATCGATGCGGCGATGATCGCCATGGTGGTGGACCCCAGCCAGTTCGACGTCATCGTCACCGACAACCTGTTCGGCGACATCGTCACGGACCTGGCTGCCGCAGTCACCGGAGGCATCGGGCTGGCCGCTTCGGCCAACATCAACCCCAGCGGCGAGTTCCCGTCAATGTTCGAGCCCGTGCACGGATCGGCCCCCGACATCGCGGGTCAGGGCATCGCGGATCCCACGGCGGCCATCTCGTCGATGGCGCTCCTGTTGGAGCACCTGGGACGGCCGGAACTGGCGGCGCGGATCGACGAAGCGGTCAGCGCCGACATCACCGAGCGGGGCTCAGCGAGGCTGCGCACCACCGAGATCGGCGACCGGATCGCGGCACGCCTCTCCTGAGGCTCACCCGACGGGGGCCTCAGGCGTCGAGGTCCTGCTCGATCAGTGCCGCGATCTCCTCGACCGCCTCAGCGTTGTCTGACTCGACGGTGACCTCCGCGCCGGCGCCGGCACCCAAGGTCATGATCATGAGGCTGGAGGCCGCGTCCACCGCATCCTCGGCAGGTGTCCCGGCGAGCCGGATGAGGATGTCGTCGTCGTAGGCCCCGGCCGCCTGGGCGACCAGGGCGGCAGGGCGGGCATGGAGGCCGACGGAAGAGCCGACGGTGACGGTCTTGCTTGCCATGAGGGTGTCCTTCTGTGTGTGAGCCCGCGACCGGTCAGCCGAGGGCGATGACGTCGATCTGACCAGTCGTCAGATCCGCCGGGGTGGGCAGTGTGGTTCCCGGGAGCGCAGCGGCTGCCGAGCCGTAGGCCACGGAGGTGGCGAGGCACTGGGCGGGGTCGGCCCCCCGGATGTCGGCCAGAATATAGCCGGCCACCGCCGAGTCGCCGGCCCCCACCGTGCTGCGCACGCTGATCCGCGGCGCACGCGCGAACCAGGCGCCGCCACCGGTGACCAGCACGGCCCCCGACCCGCCGAGGGTGACGAGCACAGCCCGGATCCCACGCTCCTGCAGACTTCGCGCGGCCGCGACAATCCCGTCCAGCTCTCCCCGCTCCGCGGCCGCCTCGAACTCCTCCGGGCTGCCACCGGTCAGCTGGGCCAGCTCTTCGGCGTTGGGCTTGATGAGATCGATCGGCGCATCGAGCGACGCCACCAGCGCCTCGAGCGCCGGGCCGGAGGTGTCGACGGCGATCCGGCAGCCGAGCTCGGAGAGCCTGCCCACCAGGCTCGCGTACCAGTGGTCCGGGGCTCCGGGAGGGAGCGAGCCGGCCAGCGCCACCCAGGCCGCGCCCCTGGCAACGTCGACCAGCGAGTCCGCCGCCACCTCCAATTGCGCCGAGGTCAGCAGCGGCCCCGGCTCGTTGAGCTTCGTGGTGGTGCCGTCAGGCTCGGTGACCGTGGTGTTCATCCGCACCCGACGTCCCTCGTCGAGCGACTGCCCGAGTACGGTCAGCGGCGGCTCGGCGTGTTCGGCCAGGGTGCGGAATCCGCGATCCAGGGCAGCGGCCACGACGGTCACCGGCAACCCCGCCGCGCTCAGGACCCGCGCAACGTTGACGCCCTTGCCCGCCGCCTGCTCCGTCACGCCACTTGCCCGGAGCAGCTGGCCCCGCAGCAGCGGGCCGTCGAGGGTGAGCGTGCGGTCGATGCTGGGGTTGGCCGTGAATGTGACCACTCTGCGTGCGACGTCGTCGACCATGCTGTCCGCTCCCTCGAGGCTCTGCTTACCTCCGTTTATATCCCAATTTCGCTACCAAAGCAAGACAAACCGACATAAACAAACATCAAGCCACGACGTCGACCCGGAGCTCCAGCGCCTCCAGGGCGGCGCGCGACGCCTGGGCCAGACGAGCGTCCGTCACCAGTGCGTCGACATCCCCCAACTCCGCGAAGCGGACCAGGTAGTCGGCCCCGAACTTGGTGGCATCGGCCAGCACGTACACCTCGCGGGCGGCCCGCACCATGGCCTGCTTGACGGCGGCCTCAGCCGGATCGGGCGTCGAGAACCCGTGCTCGGCGGAGAACCCGTTCGCCCCGAGGAAGGCGACGTCCACCCGCAGCCGGGCCAGCGCAGCATGGGCCTCCGCCCCGACGGTGGCCTGGGTGAGCCCCCGCACCTGACCCCCGAGCAGCAGCACCTCCACGTCTCCGCGGTCCGCCAGCGCCCCGGCGGTGGGCACCGAGTTGGTGACCACTGTGGAGACCCACGCAGGCAGGAGCGCGCTCAGCTTGGCGGTGGTGGTGCCGGCGTCCAGGAGGACGGTCAGCTCGTCGCGCTGAGGGAGCAGCGATACGGCATGGGCGGCGATGGCGAGCTTCTCGTCCTGCGACGTGGCCTCCCGCTGGCCCACCGGAGCCTCGGCCAGCCACAGCTTGTCCGAGGGCACGGCCCCGCCGTGGACGCGGCTCAGCAGCCCGCGCCCGGCCAGGGCGTCAAGGTCCCTCCTGATCGTCTCGGGCGTGACGCCGAAGCGCACGGCGAGGTCGGCCACGGCCACCCTGCCCAGGCCCCTCGCAAGCGTCACGATGTCGTGCTGCCGCTCTTCCGCGTACATCCGACCCCTCCCTCGGGGCTCGCACCGTTTCCAACATGATCAAACGGCGCTGAACCTGTGTTTGTGTTGACTTCATGGTCTCTGCAGGCGACGATAGTCACAACTACCCCCTCATTGTGGAGGAACCATGGAATCGAAGTCCCTTCGCGGCACCGGTGTCGTCGGCGGCATCGCCTACGCGCCCGCCCTCTGGCCCCGTCCCGCCATCCCAGCACCCCCTCCGCGAGGCGCCCTCCCCGAGGAGGAACGGGAGCAGGAGGCCGAGCGCTTCGCCGCGGCGGTGGCCGCCGTCGCCCAACGGTTCGACGAGCGCGCCAGCGCGGTCACCGGTGTCTCGTCCGAGGTGCTCACCGCCACGGCCGCGCTGGTCAGGGACCGCGGATGGGTGCGGGCGGCGCGCAAGCTGATCACCGCCGGGAGCCCGGCGGAGGAGGCCGTGGGCACCGCCATCGAGGGGTTCGTGACCCAGCTCGTCCAGCTGGGCGGCCTGATGGCCGAACGCGCCACGGATCTGCGCGACATCCGCAACCGCGTGCTCGCCGAGCTTTTGGGGCTTCCCGAGCCGGGCATCCCCACCCCCTCGTCGCCTGTCATCCTGTGCGCGGAGGATCTCGCCCCCGCGGACACCGCCGGTCTCGATCCCGCGCTCATCACTGCGCTCGTCACCAGGCTCGGTGGCCCAACCAGCCACACCGCGATCATCGCCAGGCAGCTCGGCATTCCCTGCATCGTCGCCGCGGCGGAACTCGACTCCGTCCCCGAGGGAGCCCCACTGCTGGTGGACGGCACCTCCGGGTTCATCACCGTGCACCCTGACCCGGACGAGGCCACCGAGCTGATGAACCGGGACAGGGAGCTCCGCGCCCTCACGGCCACCTGGCAGGGCCCGGCCCGGACCTCCGACGGCGTCAGCGTGCAGCTGCTCGCCAACGTGCAGGACGGCGCCGCCGCACGCACGGCCGCCGGCTCAGAGGCGGAGGGCGTGGGCCTGTTCAGGACCGAGCTGTGCTTCCTCACTGCCCAGACCGAGCCCAGCGTCGAGGAGCAGGCCCGCATCTACGGAGAGGTCTTCGCCGCGTTCGCCGGCCGCAAGGTGGTGGTGCGCACGCTCGACGCAGGCTCGGACAAGCCGGTGCCGTTCGCCAACCACGAGGAGGAAGCCAATCCCTCCCTCGGTGTGCGGGGCATCCGCCTCGGCTGGACCAACCCGGGGCTGGTGGAACGCCAGCTGGACGCGATCGCGCTCGCCGCCGTCGAGGCCGGCGTGGCGGAGGCCTGGGTGATGGCCCCGATGGTGGCCACCGTCGACGAGGCCTTCGAGTTCTCCGCCCTCTGCCGTACCCGAGGCCTGAAGCCGGGCATCATGGTTGAGGTCCCCTCCGTGGCGCTCCTGGCGGATCGCTTCCTCGCCGAGGTGGACTTCTTCTCCATCGGCACCAACGACCTGACGCAGTACGCGATGGCGGCGGACCGGATGGCCAGCGCGCTGGCCCAGCTCACGGACCCC
>DATITN010000089.1:0-15702 GCA_035467795.1 Arachnia sp.
ACCGTGGCCTGGCAGGGATCGACGGCACGGTGGCCACCGCCACGGGCATCGCGCTGGCGGGAGGGCGCCGCACCACGGTGCTGCTGGGCGACCTCACGCTCCAACACGACCTCGGCGCCCTCGTCCGCCCCGCACAGGAACCCGCCGCGAGGCTGCGGATCGTGGTGGCCGACGACGGCGGCGGGTCGATCTTCCACGGGCTTGAGCAGGGCGCGCCGGCCTACGCTGACAGCTTCGAGCGGGTCTTCGGCACCCCTCAGGGAGTGGACCTGGCGGCGGTCGGCAGCGCGGTGGGCTGGCGCGTGCGACGGGTGCGGACCCAGGGTGAACTCGCCGAGGCGCTCGCCGGCGACACGGAGCTGATCGTGGCCGGGCTAAGCCGGGGCTGAGCCCGCAATGGGCGCAGCGTCGAGCGCCGTCAACCACTCACGGACCGCGAGGGTGGCCCGGACGTCGTCCTCGTTGTACTGCAGCACCCTCTCGCGGGCGGCGGCCCGCGCCTCGGGGGTGGGCCCGCTGACCGCCTCCCGGAACCAGCTCTGCGAGGCCAGGCCGCCCGGCTCCTCGTCGCGCCAGGAGAATCGCGCGCCCCGCGTGGCCACCACCTTGAGCCCCAGGCCGTCCACGCCGACGAAGTTGTCCCGCACGTAGCTGAACAGGTCCACGAAGTGCGTGCGGATGAGCCGGCACGCCTCCGCCAGCGCGGCGCTGCCGCTGCGCTCCGCCAGGCGATGCAGGTGAACGGTCTCGTAGTCGCTGTAGTGGAACACGCGAAGCCGAGGGTGCCTGGCCACCATCGCCAGCAGCCATTCGGCGAGCTCCTCTGCGAGCTCGAACTCCGCACGCCCGGCCAGCGCCTCGAACCGGCTGAACTGCACGTAGCGCGACTCGCCCGCGCCGTCCACGCCGGTGACCAGCGCCCCCCACAGGTAGACGCTGCCGTCATCTGCGGTCTCGATGTCCAGATCCACCTCGACGGCGGTCCGGGGCACCCCGATGGGATCGACGCTCACCCGCTCCAGCTCCACGCCCTTGGCCAGCATCCGCGCCCGCCGCGCGGCCTGCCGGAGCCGCTGCTCCGGGCGGTCGCGGTGCTGCGTGAGAGGGAGGTAGCGGGGCAGGAGTTCATCGACGTCCGCCTCGGCGAGCTGAGCCACCGTGGTGATGCCGAGGCTCATCAGCGTCTGCAGCTCGCGGACGTCCAGGGGGGCCTTCGAGATGCGCAGCGAGAGGTCGTCGTCGTCGATCCGGGTGCGGCAGACCGACCACCACGAGCACCACTCGCACTCCTTGACCCGGATGGGCCGCACCACCGGCGGCGGGTCGTCCACCCCTGTCCGTTCGGAGGCCTGCTCCGCCACGTAGACGCGGAACTGGTGCTCATGGTCGTAGCGCTCCAGGGCCGAGCGGAACTTGTGGCCGGCCGAGCGCGAGTAGGTGCGGATGAACTTGGCGGTGAGGTCCACCCAGGTGGCGGTGGGTTCCGCCCCGGCGGCCCTGTCATCGCCCACCACCGCCGCGAGCGCCTCGGACGAGGCGAACCCGCACGACTCGAGGAGCCGCCAGTGGTGCGCCAGCTCGAGCAGCGTGCCCTCCCGGTAGACGCGGTAGCGCTGGTCCGGCAGCACCTCGCGGCCGCGGATGTCTCCCAGGGGCGACCACTGGAGCGCCGTCGCGCCCACCTGCTTCTCGCGGACCCGGTACGGCTTCACCTTCAGCGGCCAGTAGCCGGGCGCGCCCGAGGGCGTGTCCGTGCCCCGGATCAGGGCGTCCGGGCGGCCGCTGCGGTGCCCGTCAAGATCCAGCGGCAGCACGCCCCCGACGATGACCGGCGCCCCCGCGCCCATCGCGTGCAGGCAGGCGGCCTCACGCTCCGTCCACGTGGCGCCCTGCCCGTGGAGGGAGCGCAGGTCCACGGCCCCCTCGCTGTCCGCGACGAGCCGGTTCAGCACCTCGTCGCGGAAGTCCGAGCCACCCTGGAAGGACTCGCGCAGCGACTCGTCGTTGGGTTGTTCGGGCTGGTCCGCCGTGGGATCGAAGGTGTGGAAGGTCTTGACCGGGCAGCTGCGCGCCGCGTAGGCGTCCAGGACGAATCCGCTCACGTCAGGCGTTCCAGCCGCGATGCAGCGCGACGATGCCCCCCGCGTGGTCCTGCCACTCGACGTCCGACCATCCCGCCTCGGACATCAGGGCGGCGAGCCCCGGCTGGTCCGGCCAGGCAAGGATGGATTCGGCCAGGTAGCCGTAGGCCACGGGGTTGCTCGACAGCTTGGCGATAGTGGGCAGCGCCGCCACCAGGTAGTTGGTGTAGACGTGCCGGAACACCGGGTTCCTGGGCGTGGAGAACTCCGCGATCACAAGCCGGCCTCCGGGCCGGGTCACCCGTCGCATCTCGACGAGGGCATCCAGGGTGCGCTCCACGTTGCGCAGCCCGTAGGAGATGGTCACGGCGTCGAACGTGTGGTCCGCGAAGGGCAGCGCCAACGCGTCACCCGCCACGAAATCCAGGTGCGGCTGCTGGAGCCGGCCCTGAGTGAGCATGCCCAGCGAGATGTCCGAGGCCACCACGTAGGCGCCGGCCTCCGAGAGCACGGCCGAGGAGGTGCCGGTACCGGCGGCCAGGTCCAGGATCCGCTGCCCGGGCCGGGGGGCGATGGCCGCGACGGTGGCGCGGCGCCAGGCGTGCACCTGGCCGAGGCTCAGGACGGAATTGAACAGGTCGTAGCGCTTGGCCACGCCGTCGAACATGGCGGCCACCTCGCCGCGCCGCTTCTCCATCGTCGCCCGCTGATTCTGCATTGCTGCAGCCTAGTGGTCATCCCCGACAGCCCGCCCGGTCCCGCGGCATGCTTGGGCTGTGACCGACCCGAGCCCGCGGGTGCCCCGCCTCGTCCTGGTCCACGGGTCGATGTCCTCCTCGGCGCAGTGGGCCGACTATCCGGCGCTGCTGCCCGGGTTCGACGTGGTGGCGGTGGATCTACCGGGTCACGGGTCGCGGAGGGCCGAGCCTTTCTCGACGTCCGCCGCGCTGGCCGTCATCTCGCTCGCGGCGGGGGATCAGCCGGTGGTGCTGGTGGGCCACAGCCTGGGCGGCTACCTCGCCGGGCTGGGCGCCGCCGAGCTGGGGGACCGTGTCGCCGGCCTGGTCCTCATCGGGGCCACCGCCAACCCGAGGGGGAGGGTGGCCGGGCCCTATCGGGGCTTCGCCTGGCTGACCCGGCGGGTGAGCCACCGTCGCCTCAGCCGGATCCGGTTGGCCGTGGCGCGCCGCCTCGGGGTGCGGGAGGGCCTGCTCCCGGGGGATGCGTCGTACGCGGACCTGCCCGCGATCTGGCGTGCCGTGGCCGACGACTGTCCCCCTCGGGTCCTGCGGGGTCTCTCCTGCCCGGTCCTGTTCATCAACGGCCGCTACGACCAGATGCGAATCGACGAGCGGCGCTACCTGAGCCTCGTGACCCGGGGCGAGTTGGCCGTCGTTCCGGGCGCCACGCACTTTTCGCCGCTCACCCACGCCCCGGCGGTCGCGGCTCTGATCAGGGGTTTCGTCGCCCGCCTGTGACGCCGCCTCAGCGAGCCGGGGGTGCCGATGTGCCCGCGCCTTTGCTGATGGGTCACAATGGCCAGCGTGGCTAAGAAAGACGTCGTACTCCAGGTAGACAACCTCAAGAAGGCCTATGGGCCCGTGACCATCATCGAGCACTTCAGCATGAAGGTGCACGCGGGAGAGGCGGTCGCGCTGACCGGCCGCAACGGCGCGGGCAAATCGACCGTGCTGCGCTGCCTCGTCGGAGCGGACAGGCCGGACGAGGGCACGGTCACCGTCAACGGCACGAAGGTGACCGAGACCAACCCGGTGATCCGGCGCGCCCTCGCCACCGTCATCGACGACCTGGACTTCTTCCCGGACCTCAGCGTCGTCGAGCACCTGGATCTGCTCGCCCGCGCGCACGGGCTGCACGACCCTGACGCCCTCGTCGACGAGGTGCTCGAGGAGGTGCAGTTGGTGCCGCAGGCCGGCCAACTGCCCAGCACGCTGTCGTCTGGCCAGCGCCGCCGCCTCGCGCTGGCCACCGCGTTCGTGAGGCCGCGCCAGCTGCTCGTGCTCGACGAGCCGGAGCAGCGCCTCGACGTCGAGGGTGTGGCGTGGCTCGGTGAGCGCCTGAAGGCGGAGCTGGCGGGCGGCCTGGCGATCGTGCTGGCCAGTCACGAGCCGTCGCTGCTTCAGGCCATCGGGGCGCGCGAACTCCGCCTGGAGGGCGCCCGATGATGGACCAGAGGCTGACGGAGGTCGGCGTCGTCGACGAGAAGCAGCTCAAGCTGCTGATGCGGGACTGGCGTCGGGGACGAGCGGACCGCAATCTGTGGCAGGCGCTCTCCGACGGCTACGTCACGGTGTTCTCGATCGTGCTGATCGGCGCCATGCTGGTCTCCTCCATCCTTCAGGCCCAGCAGACCGCCTCGGTGTGTGTGACCGACGGGTGCCTCGCGGCCCGTGGCCTGCTCCCGTGGGCCTCGGTGGCCGGGGTGTTGGCGTTCACTCTGGTGGTGGCAAGGCTGTTCGGTCCCGTGGTGGCCTCGGCGGCCGAGGGATTCTGGCTGATGGACGGGCCCACGGACCGCCGCCGGCTCCTGCTGGGTCGTCTGATCGGGGCCATCGCCGCCGCTGCTGTCGCGGGTGCTGTCGCGGGCGCGCTCATCGCGTCGCTGACCGGATCGGGCATCGCCGAGATCGGGATCTGGGCGCTGGCCGGTGGGCTCGGCGCGGCCGGGCTGATCGCGTTCGCCGCCGCCGAGCAGGGGCTGGACAGGCACTGGATCGTCACGGGCGTGCAGTGGATCATCGGCGCCGCGGCCATCGGCACCATGGTGCTGCTCGTCAGCGGCGCTGCCGGCTGGATCAGCCTCGGCGGGCTCACCGAGCTGGCCGTCGAGCTGGCCTACATCATCGCGGGCGTCGGTCTGCTCCTCATCGTGGTGGCGGGGGCGCTGGCCGCCAAGCGGCTGCGCAACATCCGGCGGCAGCGCCTCACCTCCGGCGGGTCGCTGCTCAGCGGCCTCCAGGGGGCGGCGTTCGCTCTGGAGTTCGCGCTCATCCGCGACATCCTCGTCGAGGCGAAGTCCAAGAAGCGGGGCCACGTGCGCCCCACCCGCGGAGCCGGCTCCGGCCTCACCGCGTTGGTGATGCGCGACGTCCAGCGGCTGTGGCGCCAACCGATGCCGCTGATCACTCTGATCGCGACCATGGTGATCCCCTACGCGGTCCAGGCGCTCGGCCTCGCGATGCTCAACCCGCCGGTCTCGGCGCTGGTGCTGCTGGCCGCGCTCGTGCCGTTCATGAACGGACTGCGGGTGCTCACCCGCACCAAGGGTCTGCAGCGCTGCTTCCCGTTCGATCCCGGCCAGATCAAGCAGGCGTCCATGATCGTCCCGGCCGTGCTGACGCTGCTGTGGACCATCGGCGTCTTCCCGGCGTTCCTCGGGGTGGCCGGGGGAGTGGAGTCGGACCCGGTGACGGCCGCGTCGTCGGCCCTGGTCACCGGCATCGCCGGCCTGCTGGCCGCGGTGCGGTGGGTCTCGGCCAAGCCGGCCGACTACTCGGGCCCCATCGTGGCCACCGGCATCGGGGCGATGCCCCCGGGGCTGCTGTTCTCGTTGGTGCGGGGGATCGACATCGTCGTCCTGGTGACGCTGCCCATCGTCTTCAACTGGCCCGTGTGGATCTCCCTGATCATCGCCCTGATCGCCTTCTTCCTGCTCCGTTCCGGACTGGACCGGGACGCGATGATGGACCAGCAGGCAGAGCAGAAGCGGCTCCTCGACGAGGAGAAGGCCCGCCGCAGCGGCGGAGCGGCACCCGGGAAGCAGAAGATCCAGGTCCAGCGGAAGCGCTGACCGGCTGCCTCAGGCCAGGCCGAGGGCCTGCAGCATCGGGATGAACTTCGCCCCGGTCTCCTCCAGCTCGGCCTCCGGCGAGGAGTCCGCGACGATCCCGGCGCCGGCGAACAACTGGATCTCCTCCGGGCTCCCGGCGCGGACCTGGCCGCCGCGCAACGCGATGGCCCACTCGCCGTCGCCCTGAGTGTCCACCCAGCCCACCGGCCCGGCGTAGCGGCCGCGGTCCAGCGATTCGAGCTCGCTGATGATGTCCAGGGCCAGGTGCGTGGGCGTGCCGCAGACGGCGGCGCTCGGATGGAGCGCGGCTGCCAGCGTCAGCGCGCTGGCCGGCATGCTCACCACGCCGGTGATGTCGGTGGAAAGGTGGAGCACGTTGGGCAGCTTGAGGACCGACGGTGACTCGGGCACGTTCATCGCCTGGCAGTAGGGCGCCAGAGCTGAGGCCACGGACTCGACGGCGAACTCGTGCTCGGAGATGTCCTTCTGCGAGCGCGCCAGCTCGGCCGCCTTCGCCAGGGGATCGGTGCCCTCGGCGTCCCGCCAGACGGTGCCGGCCAGGACCCGCGAGGTGACCAGCCCGCCGTGGCGGCGGAGCAGCAGCTCGGGGGTGGCCCCGACCATGCCGTCGATCAGGTACGCCCAGGTCATCGGGTAGCGGGCCATCAACTCGCCGAGGATGTGCCGGAGATCCAGCGGCGCATCCGCCCGGACACGCAGGTCCCGGGCCAGCACCACCTTGTGGACCTCGTCGCGACGGATCAGCTCCACCACCTCACCGACGATGTCGGTCCAGACGCGCTCGCTCATCGACCCGCCCAACAGGTCGACGCCCGTAGGGCGCGAGGTGGGTTCACCGAACGGGGGGAGCGAGGTGGTCCGGCGCGACTCGCCCAGGCGGGTCATCCAGGCCGTTCCTCCGCGGCGCCCGACGATCACCTCGGGCACGATCAGCGCCGAGCGATCCTCGGATCGGTCCGGGTCGAAGGTGAAGCTGCCCACAGCCAGAGGGCCGGTGCCGAACTCGCCCGGCATCTCGGAATCGTGATCGATCTGGCTGGAGATCTCGTCCCACCAGACGTCGGCGGCCTCAAGCGTGTCCGTCTCGAAGCGGGCCACCTCGCCGAGGGCGACGAACCCTTCGCCCCGGCGCACGAAGGCGAAGCCAGGCGCCGACTCCGGCAGGAACCGCTCGAGCGGGCCAGGGTCTGCGATGGCGACAGTTGTCGCGCGCATCCTCGCGCTGCCGAAGTCCAGAATCACCTTCGCGAGCATAGCCGCGCGCTGGGCACGGGGCCACCCGGCAACGCGTTTCGCCGCTAATGCGCGGTCGATGAACGCCCGGCTAGGGGCGATTGATTACGCAACGTAGTAGTGGTGTAAATGAATGCGGAGAGCCTTGTCATGCCCGGTTGGCCTGTTCCCGGTCGGTTGGCCGAAATCTCGGGGCACCCCCTAGACTGACCACGAGATCCGCCGCCGATGACAGGAGTCACGCATGTCGTTCGCCAAGCCTGATGGCGCGGCGCCCGCCGATACCCCCACCGAGTCAGACGTCATCGTCGTTGGCGCCGGGCCGGGCGGATCGTCGACGGCCGCGTACCTGGCACGGCACGGACTGACCGTGACGCTCCTGGAGAAGTCGCACTTCCCGCGCGAGAAGGTCTGCGGAGACGGCCTCACCCCGCGCGCCACCCGCGCCCTGACCCGGATCGGGATCGACACCTCCGAGGAGAACGGCTGGCTGCACAACAAGGGCCTGCGCGTCTACGGCGGCCGCACCGAGCCCTTCGAGCTGGCCTGGCCGGACCTCACGGACTTCCCGCCCTACGGCCTGGTCCGCCCCCGCTCGGACTTCGACGACATGCTCGCGCGCCACGCCGTCGCGCAGGGGGCCAATCTCATTGAGGGCGCCAACGTCGACGGTGCCGTGCTCGATGACCGCACCGGGCGCATCACAGGCGTCACCACCAAGGACGGGCGCTCCTTCAGCGCCCCCTACGTGGTCGCGGCGGACGGCAACTCCTCCCGCCTTGCGGTCTCGATGGGGGTCACGAAGCGCGACGACCGCCCCATGGGCGTGGCCGTGCGCACCTACTACACGTCGCCGCGGACCCACGACGACTACCTCGAGTCCTGGCTGGAGCTGTGGGACGGCAAGCCTCACGCCTCCACCCTGATGCCCGGCTACGGCTGGGTGTTCGGCATGGGCGACGGCACGTGCAACGTGGGCCTGGGTGTGCTCAACACCTCCAAGAGCTTCGGGCACACGGACTACCGTGCGCTCCTCAAGACGTGGTTGGACAACACGCCGGAGGAGTGGGGATTCAGGGACCAGAACATGGTGGGGAAGGTGCAGGGCGCCGCCCTGCCGATGGCGTTCAACCGCCAGCCCCACTACGGCCGGGGTCTCGTGCTGGTCGGTGATGCCGGCGGCATGGTCAACCCCTTCAACGGCGAGGGCATCGCCTACGCGATGGAGTCCGCCGAGATGGCCGCCTCAGCGCTCGCTGAGGCGTTTTCGCGCGGGGCCGGCACGAAGTCGGCGGAGAAGGCCATGCAGGCCTACCCCGCGGAGTTGAAGGCGAGCCTGGGTGGCTACTATCGCCTCGGCACCATCTTCGTGAAGCTCATCGGTGACCCGCGGATCATGCACCTGTGCACCAAGTACGGGTTGCCCCGCAAGACCCTGATGCGCTTCGTGATGAAGCTGCTCGCCAACCTCACCGACTCGCATGGCGGTGATGCCATGGACCGCATCATCAACGGGCTGTGCAAGGCCGCGCCCTCGGCCTGACCGGAAGGAAGTAGCACGGATATGAATTACTACATCCCGATCGTGGGCATGGTGGTCCTGGCCACGGCCTTCGTCGTGATCTCGATGTCGCTCAGCCTCGTCGTCGGGCCCCGGCGCTACAACCGGGCCAAGTACGACAGCTACGAGTGCGGCATCCAGCCCACCCCGCAGCCAGTGGGCGGCGGCCGCTTCCCGGTCAAGTACTACATCCCCGCGATGCTGTTCATCATCTTCGACATCGAGGTGGTGTTCCTCTTCCCGTGGGCCGTGGCCTACCGGCAGTTGGGGACCTTCGCCGTCGTCGAGATGATCGTCTTCATCGTCACCGTCTTCATCGCGTACTTCTACGTCCTGCGCCGCAACGGCCTTGACTGGGACTGAGGGGAAATCTCACCATGGGTATCGAAGATAAGCTCCCCAGCGGCATCCTGCTGACCACCGTCGAAGGTGTGTTCGGATGGCTGCGCAAGGCCTCGTTCTGGCCGGCGACGATGGGCCTGGCCTGCTGCGCCATCGAGATGATGGCCTACGGAACGCCCCGCTACGACGCGGGCAGGTGGGGCCAGGAGGTGTTCCGCGCCTCCCCGAGGCAGGCGGACCTGATGATCGTCTCCGGCCGCGTGTCCCAGAAGATGGCCCCCGTGGTGCGCCAGGTCTACGACCAGATGCCCCACCCCAAGTGGGTCATCTCGATGGGCGCCTGCGCCTCCTCGGGCGGCATGTTCAACAACTACGCCGTCGTCCAGGGCTGCGACCACTTCCTCCCCGTGGACATGTACATCCCCGGCTGCCCGCCCCGCCCGGACATGCTGATCGAGGCCATGTTCAAGCTGCGCGAGAAGGTCCAGAACCGGCCCATCGGACCCAATGAGGTGGCCGCCGTCGAACAGGCGGAGCAGGCCGCCCTGGTGGCCCCCGCCAAGGTTGAGATGAAGGGACTCATTCGATGAGCGAGACCCAGCCCGAGCAGAGACTGCCCGCCGAGGCCGCCGCGCCCACCTCCCAGCCCGTGTTCGCCCGCAAGGAGGGCATGTGGTCCCGCGGTTCCGGTGACACCTCCGGCTACGGAGGTGTGGTCCGTGACCTCGCCATGCCAGGGATCTCCGAGGGCCCCTTCGGGGAGCCCTTCGACACCATCCACAGCCGCGCCCTCGCGGTGCTGCCGGGGCTGGCGGACGCCCGGTTCCTGTTCGATCGCGGCGAGCTCACCATCTACGTGCCCCGCGAGGAGCTCCTCGACGTCGTGCGCCAGTTCCGCGACGACGCGCACCTCCGCTTCGAGGTGTGCGTGTCGGTCTCCGGCGTGCACTACCCGCAGCAGAAGGGCGCCGAACTCCACGCCGTCTACCACCTGCTGAGCTACACGCACAACCGTCGCGTGCGTCTCGAGGTGACCTGCCCGGAGGAGGATCCGCACATCCCCTCGGTGGTGGCCACGTACCCGATGACGGACTACCACGAGCGCGAGGCGTGGGACATGTTCGGGATCATCTTCGACGGGCACCCGTCGCTGACCCGCATCCTGATGCCCGACGACTGGCAGGGCCACCCGCAGCGCAAGGACTACCCCCTCGGCGGCGTGGACGTCGAGTACAAGGGCGCCAAGGTCCCCTCTCCCGATAACCGGAGGAAGTACTCCTGATGAGCACGCACGCAGCCACCGAAGACGTCTTCGCAGGGTCTGAGGGAGACAAGGCCGACCGCGTCTACCTGGCCCAGGGCGGCGACTGGCAGGACATCGCCTCCGAGCAGGCCGAGCGCGGCGACGAGACCATCGTCGTCAACATGGGCCCGCAGCACCCGTCGACCCACGGGGTGCTCCGCCTCCTCCTCGAGATGGACGGCGAGACGGTCACCTCCATCCGGCCCGGGATCGGCTTCCTGCACACCGGCATCGAGAAGAACATGGAATACAAGACGTGGACCCAGGGCGTGACCTACGTCACGCGCATGGACTACGTGGCGCCCCTGTTCAACGAGGCCGTCTACTGCCTGGCCGTCGAGCGGCTGCTCGGCATCACCGACGACGTGCCTGAGCGGGCCACCATCATCCGCGTCCTGGTCATGGAGCTCAACCGCATCGCCTCGCACCTGGTGGCCATGGGCACCGGCGGCATGGAGATCGGCGCCCTGACCGTCATGACCGTGGCGTTCCGCGAGCGTGAGATGATCCTCGACTTCCTCGAGGGACTCTCCGGCCTGCGGATGAACCACGCCTACATCCGCCCCGGCGGCGTCGCCAGCGACCTCCCGGAGGACGGCCTCAGCCACCTGCGCACCGTCATCGACTGGCTGAAGAAGCACCTCCCCGAGTACGCCATCTTCTGTAACGAGAACCCCATCTTCATCGGGCGCCTCTCCGGCGTCGGCGTGATGGACCTCACCGCCGCCACCATGATGGGGATGTCCGGGCCGCCGCTGCGCGCCACCGGCTACGACTTCGACCTGCGCAAGACCCAGCCCTACTGCGGCTACGAGACCTACGACTTCGACACCGTCACGTGGGACTCCAACGACGCCTACGGCCGCTTCCGGATCCGCCTGCAGGAGTGCTGGGAGTCGCTGAAGATCGTCGAGCAGTGCTTCGAGCGCCTCGAGCGCACCCAGGGCCAGCCCGTCATGGTGGCCGACACGAAGATCGCCTGGCCGGCGCAGCTCTCCGTGGGCGCTGACGGCCAAGGCAACTCCAACGAGCACATCAAGCACATCATGGGCGAGTCCATGGAGGCGCTGATCCACCACTTCAAGATCGTCACCGAGGGCTTCAAGGTGCCGGTCGGCCAGGTGTACGAGGCCATCGAGTCCCCGAAGGGCGAGCTGGCCTGCCACGTCGTCTCCGACGGCGGCACCCGCCCCTACCGGGTCCACTTCCGGGACCCCGGCTTCAACCATCTGCAGTCCATTCCCGCCATGTGTGAGGGCGGCATGATGTCCGATGTCGTCGTCGCGATCGCCAGCCTCGACCCCGTCCTTGGAGGTGTGGACCGATGAGCGGCCACTTTGCCAGCAGCTTCCCCGAGTCCGGCTCGGTGGACTACTCGGATCAGTCGACCAGCATCGACGACACCACGGTCGACGAGCTCCGCGAGCTGGCCGCCCGCTACCCGCAGCCGCGCTCGGCGCTGCTGCCGATGCTGCACCTGGTCCAGTCGGTCGACGGTCGGGTGAGCCCCCGCGGCATCGAGGTCTGCGCAGACGTCCTCGGCATCACCACCGCCCAGGTCTCCGGCGTTGCCACCTTCTACACCATGTACAAGAGGCGCCCCGCCGGGAAGCACCACGTGGGGGTCTGCACCACCGCGCTGTGCGCCGTCATGGGCGGCGACGCCCTCCTCGACCGCGCCAAGAAGCGCCTCGGGATCGACGAGAACCAGACCACCCCGGACGGTCAGGTCTCGCTCGAGCGGCTCGAGTGCAACGCGGCGTGCGACTTCGCGCCGGTGGCGATGGTCAACTGGGAGTTCTTCGACAACATGGACCCCGCGAAACTCGACGAGCTGCTCGAGGCCCTGATGGCCGGCGAGGAGGTCGTCTCGCCGCGCGGCGCCACGCTCACCTCGTGGCGCGAGGCCGAGCGCGTGCTGGCCGGCTTCCCCGACGGCCGCGCCGACGAAGGGCCCTCCGCCGGCCCCGCCTCGCTGCTGGGCCTCGACATCGCCCGCGAGAACAACTGGACCGCGCCGTCGGCCCCCACCAGGCCGGCCGCTCAGAAGCCGGAGGCTGCCAAGTGACCGATCTGCTGACCCCGGTCCTGTCCAATCACTGGGGCGAGGACAACTCCTGGAAGCTGTCGCGCTACGAGGCCACCGGCGGCTACCGCGCGCTCCGCAAGGCCCTGGCCATGCAACCCGCGGACGTGGTGAGCCTCGTCAAGGAGTCCAACCTGCGGGGCCGCGGAGGCGCAGGCTTCCCCACAGGCATGAAGTGGTCGTTCGTGCCGCAGGACAACCCCAATCCGAAGTACCTCGTGGTCAACGCAGACGAGTCCGAGCCTGGCACCTGCAAGGACATGCCGCTCATGCTCGCCACCCCCCACACCCTCGTCGAGGGCGTGATCATCTCCTCCTACGCCATCAACGGGCACACCGCGTTCATCTACTGTCGCGGGGAGGTGCTGCACGTGATCCGGCGGCTCCAGCAGGCGGTCCGGGAGGCCTACACGGCCGGCTACCTGGGCAAGAACATCCTGGGCACCGGATACGACCTGGACATCATCGTCCACGCCGGCGCCGGCGCCTACATCTGCGGTGAGGAGACAGCGCTGCTGGACTCCCTCGAAGGACGACGCGGTCAACCCCGGCTGCGCCCCCCGTTCCCCGCCGTCGCCGGTCTCTACGCCTCGCCGACGGTGATCAACAACGTGGAGTCCATCGCCTCGGTGCCCGCGATCCTCGCCAACGGCGCGGACTGGTTCAAGGCCATGGGGTCCGAGAAGTCCAGCGGCTTCACCCTCTACTCCCTGTCCGGCCACGTGGCCCGGCCCGGCCAGTTCGAGGCCCCGATGGGGATCACGATGCGCCAGCTCCTGGAGTTGTCGGGAGGCGTCCGCGCCGGACACGAGCTGAAGTTCTTCACCCCGGGCGGTTCGTCGACGCCGATCCTGACCGCCGAACACCTCGACGTCCCCCTGGACTACGAGGGCATGGCGGGGGCCGGCACGATGCTGGGCACCAAGGCGCTGCAGGTCTTCGACGACACCACCTCCATCGTGCGCACCACGCTGCGCTTCGTCGAGTTCTACAAGCACGAGTCCTGCGGCAAGTGCACCCCCTGCCGCGAGGGTTCGTGGTGGCTGGTGCAGATGCTCATGAAGTTCGAGGCCGGCACCGCCCAGGAGGGCGACGTCGACAAGATGCTGGACATCTGTGACAACATCGGCGGGCGCTCGTTCTGCGCCCTGGCCGACGGCGCCGTCGCCTGCGTGACGAGCGCCGTCGCGCACTTCAGGTCCGAGTTCGAGCTGGGCTATCACACCCCGGCCCGGGAGCTGTTCCCCTACGAGAAGAGCGCGCTGTTCGCCGTGGAAGGAGACCTCTCATGAGCGTCGACACGAAGACGACGACCGGCGAGGAGCTCGCACCAAAGCCGGAGCAGGTCACGCTGACCATCGACGGCACGCAGGTGAGCGTCCCCAAGGGCACCCTCATCATCCGGGCCGCGGAGATGATCGGCACCGCCATCCCGCGGTTCTGCGACCACCCGCTGCTGGACCCGGTGGGCGCCTGTCGCCAGTGCATGGTGGACATCCCCGACGCCGGCAACGGCCGCGGATTCCCCAAGCCGCAGGCCTCCTGCACCATGCCGGTGGCCGAGGGCATGAAGGTCAACACTCAGGTCAGCTCCGCCGTCGCCAAGAAGGCGCAGGTAGGCATGCTGGAGCTCCTGCTCATCAACCACCCGCTGGACTGCCCCATCTGCGACAAGGGCGGCGAGTGCCCCCTCCAGAACCAGGCACTCTCGCACGGCCCAGGGGAGAGCCG
The DNA here is from genome assembly GCA_035467795.1 of Arachnia sp. Classification (GTDB taxonomy): domain Bacteria; phylum Actinomycetota; class Actinomycetes; order Propionibacteriales; family Propionibacteriaceae; genus Arachnia. Next base: position 14,170 of record DATITN010000089.1, read on the forward strand.
ATTCCGTGAGCTGAAGCGCACCTTCCCCACGCCTGTGAGCATCTCCGCGCAGATCCTGCTGGACCGCGAGCGCTGCGTGCTGTGCGCGCGCTGCACCCGCTTCTCGGAGCAGATCTCCGGTGATCCCTTCATCGCCCTGGTTGAGCGCGGCGCGCTCCAGCAGATCGGCACCTACGAGCAGGATCCCTACGACTCCTACTTCTCGGGCAACGTCGTGCAGATCTGCCCCGTCGGGGCCCTCACCTCCGCGGCCTACCGCTTCCAGGCCCGCCCCTTCGACCTGGTGTCGACGACGGTGACCTGCGAACACTGCGCCTCCGGCTGTGAGCTGCGCGCGGATCAGCGTCACCACCAGGTCAAGCGTCGCCTCGCCTCGGAAAACCCCGAGGTCAACGAGGAGTGGAGCTGCGACAAGGGCCGCTTCGGCTTCATGTACGGCCGCGGCGATGACCGAATCACGCACCCCCTCGTGCGCCGCGACGGCGTGCTCCGGCCCGCCTCCTGGCCGGAGGCCATCGATGCGGCAGTGGACGGCCTGAGGGCCGCCGGCTCCTCCGTCGGCGTCCAGACCGGCGGCCGGCTCACCGTCGAGAACGCCTACGGGTACTCCAAGTTCGCGCGCGCCGTCCTGGGCACCAACAGCGTTGACTTCCGCTCGCGTCCCGCGTCCGCGGAGGAGGCCGAGTTCCTCGCCTCCCGCGTGGCCGGGCAGCACCTCACGCAGTCGGTCACCTACTCCGATCTGGAGAGCGCCTCCCACGTGGTGCTCGTCAGCTTCGAACCGGAGGACGAGTCGCCCATCGTGTTCCTCCGCCTCCGCAAGGCGGTGCGGAGGAACCGGCTCAAGGTCACCACGCTGGCGCCCTTCGCGTCCCGGGGCTCCGAGAAGCTCGCCGCCACCGTCGTCCCGGTCGCCCCGGGCGGCGAGGTCGCGGCTCTGGACGGGCTCACCGATCTGGACGCAGGCACGGTGATCCTGGTGGGTGAGCGCGCCGGAACAGTGCAGGGCCTGCTCAGCGCGGTCGCGGCCACGGCCGCCGCCACGGGCGCCCGCCTCGCGTGGATCCCCCGCCGAGCCGGCGACGTCGGCGCGATCGAGGCCGGCTGCCTTCCCGGGCTGCTGCCCGGTGGACGCCCGGTGAGCGACCCCGCCGCCCGGGTGGACGTCGCGTCCCACTGGGGTCTCGCGTCGCTGCCTTCGGAGGGCGGCCTGTCCGCCGACGAGCAGTTCGCCGCCGCCGCGGACGGAAGCCTCACGGCGCTCGTCGTGGCTGGTGTGGACCCGGCAGACCTCGCCGATCCCTCCGCCGCCCTCAACGGCCTGGAGAAGGCGGGCTTCGTGGTGAGCATCGAGCAGCGCATGTCGCTGGTCACCGAGCGGGCGGACGTGGTGTTCCCCGCCGCCATGCTGGAGGAGCAGTCCGGCCACTTCCTCAACTGGGAGCACCGCCACGGGCGCGTGCGGGTGGTCAACAAGAACCTCACCTCGCCGATGACGGACCTGCGGATCCTCGCCGCCCTCGCGGACGCGCT
>DATITN010000090.1:0-1743 GCA_035467795.1 Arachnia sp.
GAGAAGTCCGGCCGTCGGAACAGATACAGCCTCGCGGACAACACCTATATGCGGCACCCACTTGAGGGGAGTGTCAGCATCGCGGACTTCATCGCGACCCTCGGCGCGGCCGATGCCGCCGCCGACGACGGGGCCTCCTGATCCCCGGCGCGCTTGGCGCGGGGCAACGCCTCCCCCGGGACCGAGGCTCGGCCCGGATCCGACACACCGGGTGAACAGGTCTAACGTTTCCGGAATTGCGTTTCGCGTGTTGGGTCGCTACCGTCCACCACATGGACCCGCTCATCTTCAGTGACCTGCTGTCCGCCAACCGCCGCTACGCGCGGTCGGCCCCCCGCCCGTTCGATGGGATAGCCCATGCCGGCGTCGCCATCGTCACCTGCATGGACTCGCGTCTCGAACCGCTCGAGATGCTCGGCCTCACCCTCGGGGACGCCAAAATCCTGCGCACCCCTGGGGGTCATGTGACCCAGGACGCTCTCACCGGCTGTGTTCTCGCGGCTCACCTGCTCAATGTGAACCGAATCCTGGTGGTCCAGCACACCCGCTGCGCCATGGCCAGCGGCGAGGACGACGCCATCCGCCAGCGCGTCCTCGACACCACAGGCACCGACCTCGGTTCGCTGCCCATCGGCGCAGACCCGGACCAGCACGGGCGGATTCGCAGCGACGTCGTCCTGCTGCAGCAGCATCCGCTGATCGCGGACCGAGCGAAGGTCGGGGGATTCCTGTACGACGTCGAGACCAGCCTCCTGGAGCAGGTCGCCTGAGCACACCCCCTCCCCAAGGCAGCCATCCGGCGGTATGGGTGGGACCGCTACTCTGGCTGGCGGTTGACCTCCACCCGCTTGCTCGACCTGACAGAATCGACTCATGTCATCAGCCCAGTACAGGGAAGGCGCCAAGCTGGCCATCGTCGGCGCGGGCGCGGTTGGATCGTCACTGGCCTACGCGGCCCTCATCCGGGGCGTGGCCCGGCACGTCGTCCTGCACGACGTCAACGGCCCGAAGGTGCGGGCCGAGGCGCTGGACCTCGCCCACGGCGGGCAGTTCCTGCCCGAGGCGGTGATCGAGGGCTCAGACGACGTGGACATCACGCGCGGCGCTGACGTCGTCGTCGTCACGGCCGGGGCCAAGCAGAAGCCTGGTCAGTCGCGGATGGACCTGGCCGGCTCGACGGTGGCGCTGATCCGCAAGGTGATCCCGCCGTTGGTTGAGCGCTCCCCCAACGCCACCTTCATCATGGTCACCAACCCCGTCGACGTCACCACCCAGGCCGCCCTGAAGATCAGCGGGCTGCCGTCGAACAGGCTGTTCGGGTCCGGCACCGTCCTGGATTCGTCGCGGCTCCGGCAGTTGATCGCCACCACCTGTGATGTCGCGGTGGGCAACGTGCACGCCTACGTGTGCGGCGAGCACGGAGACACCGAGACCCCCATGTGGAGCACCGCGACCATCGGCGGCGTACCCCTGACCGAGTGGGAGCGCACGACGGGGCGGCTGGACGCCCACGAGCGCGACGCCATCGCACACCGCGTGATCAACGCGGCCTACGAGGTGATCGAGGGCAAGGGCGCCACCAACTACGCCATCGGGTTGGCCGCCACGCGGATCATCGAATCGGTGCTCCGCGATGAGCGGCGGGTGCTGCCGGTGTCGCGGATGCTGGAGGGCTGGCACGGAATCTCGGGTGTGTGCATGGCGGTGCCGACGGTGGTGGGTCGCGACGGCGCCGGGACGCAA
>DATITN010000091.1:0-3405 GCA_035467795.1 Arachnia sp.
GTCCACGCTCTTTCGGGAGCCCAGTATGCCGCACGGGTGTCGTGCCCCGCCCCGCGGGCGCGGTGCGCGACACTAACAGGTATGGAGCTTCCCCCGGGGTGGTCCGCCCTGCTGGACGAGTACTCGACGCATCTGCGCGCCGAGCGTGGCCTGTCGCCCCACACCGTGCGAGCCTACACGACCGATCTGGCGGATCTGGCCCGCTTCGTCGACGTCGAGGTGGGCCGCGTCACCCTCGGGCGGCTGCGCGGATGGCTGGCCCGGATGGCCGACGACGGCGCGGCGACCGCCACCGTGCAGCGGCGGGTCGCGTGCGCGAGGGGCTTCTTCGCCTGGGCGCAGCGCGAGGTGCCCTTGCCCGTGAATCCCGCCGCGCGGCTCCGCGCGCCGAAGCGTAGGCAACTCCTGCCCACCGTGCTGCCGGTGGGCGCCGTGGAGGCGGGCATCTCCGGGGCGGAGGCGCGCGTGGGTGAGGAGGACTCTCCGCTCGCGAGAAGGGATCTGGCGCTGGTGGAGGTCCTGTACTCCAGCGGCCTGCGCGTCTCGGAGGCGTGCGGCCTGCTGCTGCGCGACGTCGACCGGGAGCGTCGATCCCTGAGCGTGCTGGGCAAGGGCGGCAAGCAGCGCACCGTGCCGGTGGGCCTGCCCGCGCTCCGCGCGATCGACTCCTGGGTCGACGTGCGTCCGCAGCTGGCACGGGCGGACAGCCCGGAGACCATGTTCCTGGGCGCAAGGGGCGGGGCGCTGGATCCGAGGGTGGCCCGCAGGGTGGTCCATGACCTCACCTCGGCCGCCGGCCCGGGGATGGACGTGGCACCGCACGGGCTCCGGCACGCGATGGCCACCCACCTCATCGAGGGCGGCGCAGACCTGCGCAGCGTCCAGGAGATGCTGGGCCACTCGTCGGTGGCCACCACCCAGATCTACACGCATGTCACCTCCGAGCGCCTCCGCGACGCTTTCCGGCAGGCCCATCCGCGTGCCTGACCGCAGCCGGGCCCGGGGAGCCCGGTCACCGACCAGAGCCCGAGCGGAGGGTCAGCGGATCGGTCAGGCTGCCGTCGCGCCACGCCATCCAGTGCAGGTGACACCCAGTGGACAGCCCGGTGTTGCCGACGCGCCCGATGCGCGCCCCGGCGGCCACCTGCTGGCCCTCACGCACCTCAAGCCCCGGCAGGTGTGTGTAGGCCATGGACAGGCCCCCTCCGTGATCGATCGTGACCCGGTAGCCGTAGGCCGCGTGGAAGGACGCGTCCACCACCACACCGCCGCTGGGGGCGACGACGGGGGTGCCGCAGGAGGCAGCGAGGTCCACGCCGTCGTGCAGCTTGACCACGCCCGTGACGGGATGACGGCGAATCCCGAAAGGAGACGTCACGGGCCCGTCCACAGGCAGGGACCCGACGGTGGTGACGCGGGCCGCGGGGAGTTCCGGCATCGGCCTGGGCTGCGAACCGGCGGGCAGCAGCCTGACCACCGCGGTCTCGAGGTACAGCAGGGGGTCGAGATAGCGCTCCCCGTCGGTCAGTCCCCAGTGCAGGCACGCCGCCCCGTCGCAATGGCCCGCGGCGAGCGTGCCGATGCGGTCCCCGGCGGCGACCACCTCGCCCTCGCCCACCCCCGGAGAGACCGGTTGGTAGGTGGTCCGCCACCCGTTCCCGTGGTCGATCGAGACCGTGCCGCGTCCGGCGACGAAGCCCGAGAAGTGGACGCGCCCCGCCGCCGCGGCCCTCACCGCCGTCCCCGCCGTGCCTGACAGGTCGACACCGCGATGCCCGGCCGCGTAGGGCGAGGCGGGGGCGTCGAATCCACGCACGGGGCGCCCCTGGACGGGAGGCTCCAGGAGCAGGCCGGCATCAGCGGCCGCGGGGGAGACGCAGGAGAGCAGCACGAGGAGCAGGCAGAGGGAGAGCAGGAATGGGCGCATGCCCCCTTGTTCGTCAGCATGCGCCCCGATTTCCCGCCGGCTGAAGGGCTGTGGATAGCCGCGTTTGTCGCGGTTGGACGCACCCGTCTAAGATGACCCTGCAACCTTTGGGTTGACATCGCATGCGCCGCGCGGGGGACCGTCGGTGGCCGCGTGGTCCCGCTCCCCGGAGCGGGTGCGGCGCCGGGCGCATCAGGCATTGGCCCCGCTGGGGTCATCGTAACCACTGTGGGCCCTCGGCCCACCGAAGTCAGGCAGGGCGGAGCCCTGCCGCGAAAGGACCGGCCATGGCCGTCGTCTCCACCCGCCAGCTGCTCGAGTCGGGCGTTCACTTCGGGCACCAGACCCGTCGTTGGAACCCCAAGATGAAGCGGTTCATCTTCACCGAGCGCAACGGCATCTACATCATCGACCTCCAGCTCTCGCTGAGCTACATCGACAAGGCGTACCACTTCGTCAAGTCCACCGTGGCACGCGGCGGCCAGGTGCTCTTCGTCGGCACGAAGAAGCAGGCCCAGGAGGCCATCGCCGAGCAGGCCACGCGAGTCGGCATGCCTTACGTGAACCAGCGCTGGCTGGGCGGCATGCTCACCAACTTCCACACGGTCACCAAGCGCATCCAGCGCCTGAAGGAGCTGGAAGGTATGGACTTCACCGACGTTCCCGGCTCCGGGCTCACGAAGAAGGAACTCCTGCAGCTCGAGCGCGAAAAGATCAAGCTGGACAAGACCCTCGGCGGCATCCGCGACATGGCCAAGACCCCGCAGGCGGTCTGGATCGTGGACACCAAGAAGGAGCACCTCGCCGTCGACGAGGCCCGCAAGCTGCACATCCCCGTGGTGGGCATCCTGGACACCAACTGCGATCCCGATGAGGTGGACTTCGCAGTGCCGGGCAACGACGACGCCATCCGTTCCGTCGCGCTGCTGACCCGCATCATCGCCGACGCCGTCGCCGAGGGCCTCATCGAGCGCTCCGCCGGCCGCAGTGGCGAGCAGGTGGCGGCCGAGCCCATGCCTGACTGGGAGCTGGAGCTCCTCGGTGCCGACGCCACTCAGGCGGAGGCCCCGGCTGTCGAGGCTGAGGCTCCGGCTGTCGAGGCTGAGGCTCCGGCTGTTGAGGCGGAGGCTCCGGCTGTTGAGGCTGAGGCCCCGGCCGTCGAGGCAGAGGCCCCCGCAGTTGAGGCTGAGGCCCCCGTCGTCGAGGCTGAGGCCCCCGTCGTCGAGGCTGACGCCGCTGCCCCCGCGGTGGAGGAAGCACCCGCAGCCGAGGCCGCCCCGGCTGTGGAGGCGGAGGCTGCCCCTGCCGTCCAGGCCGAGGCCCCCGCCGTTGACGCCGAGGCCCCCGCCTCGGACGACGACACCACCGCCGCCAACTGATCCACACCTCAACAAGACGGGAAACACCACTCATGGCAATTGCTGCCGCTGACGTGAAGAAGCTCCGCGACGCCACCGGCGCGGGGATGATGGACGCGA
>DATITN010000092.1:0-10667 GCA_035467795.1 Arachnia sp.
CGGGGTGGCGGCGGCGAAGTCAGGAAGCGCGAACGGCAGCGCGTTCGTCAGGACCGGATTGGTGGGCATGGGTTCTCCTCGTCGTCGACACCAGCAGCCACGACGCTGCCGCCGTGAGCACGGTCAATCCCACCATATGCAGGATCACGATGCTGACGGGCAGGCCGAGGAAGTACTGCAGGTAGCCGATGACGCCCTGCAGCGCCACCGTGATCAGCGTCAGCCGGGCCGCCCGGGCAGGGCGCGCCTGACGGGTGCGGGTGAACAGCCACACACAGATCACGACGAGGGCCACCACCAGCCATGCGGACAGCGCATGGATGCGGGCCACCGACTCGATGTCGGCTCCGTTGCGCGGCGCGGACGCGTCGCCGGCGTGCGGGCCGGCCCCGGTGACCACGGTGCCGAGAACGATCGACACCATCGAGGCCGCGAAGGTCGCGATGACAAGCCACCGGGCCCCCGGCGCCACTGGGGTGGGGGAGACCCCGTAGCCCACGCGCAGCGCCCAGACGCACACCACGATGAGCACCACCGACAGGAGGAGGTGCGGCGCCACCCACGCCGGATCCAGTTGGGTGAGCACGGTGATCCCGCCGACGATGGCCTGCAGCGGGATGCCGAGACCCACGCCCAGCGTGATCCACCACAGCTTCGAGCGGGCCCCTCGGTTGCGCCACGCGGCGATGAACGCGCCCAGCGCGGCGGCGATCAGGACGAACGTGAGCAGCCGGTTGCCGAACTCGATCACGCCGTGGATCCCGTACGCCTCGTGCGGGGTGTAGGACTCGTCGGTGCAGCGCGGCCAGGTGGGGCAACCCAGCCCGGAGCCCGTGAGCCTGACCACTGCGCCGGTCACGATGATGCCCATGTTGCAGACCAGGGAGATCCACAGCCATCTGCGCAGCGCGCGCTCGCCGTCGACAAGTTTGGTCAGGACGTCCACTTGAATACCTTCCACGCCAGGGCGAGGGCCGCCGCACACCACAGTGCGGCCACCAGTACCGGCCAGCCTAGGGCCTGGCCCAGCGCAGCCGCCCTGAGGGTCTCGCCGAGCGCGCCCGTCGGCAACGCCGCCACGACTGGCTGGGCCCACCCGGGGAAGCGCGACACCGGCAGCAGGATGCCCAGCGGCATGCCGACCAGGTAGAGCAGGTTGGCCACCGCGAGCGTGGCCTCGGGCCGCAACGATCCGGCGATCGCCAAGGCCAACCCCGCGAAGGCGCCCATCGCGAGAACAGCCACGATGAGGGCCACGAACAACGACAGCGGCGTGAACGACGGCCGCCACCCCATGGCCACGGCGACCACCGCCAGGACAGTCACCTGACCGGCGGTGATCAGGCTGATGCCGAGCCCCTTGCCGACGAGGATGCCCGGCTTTCCCAGGGGGGTGGCGGCCATCCGCTCAAGGACGTTGTAGCGGCGCTCGAACCCGGTGGCGATCGCCAGGGTGGTGAGGCACGAGCTCCACATGGCCAGCGCGAGCACAGAGGGGGCGGTGTCCTGCAGGGCCAGCCCCAGCCTGTCGCCGAAGAACCGTCCGCCCACCAGGATGGCCACCGGGATGACCACGGCCAGCAGCGCCTGCTCGCCGTTGCGCAGGATCAGCGAGGCCTCGGTCGTGGCATGCGCCCACACCCGGCGGCCGAGGGGTGCCGCGACGGCTGAGGGGGTGAAGTCCAGTGTCATGGGCGGTCTCCGGTGGTGTGGTGGAGGAACGCGTCCTCGAGGCTGCCGTTGATCGTCAGGGCCGCCACGGTGCCCTCAGCGGTGACCCGCCCGCGGTCGACGATGTAGACGTGGTCCGCCAACGCCTCCGCCTCGTGCATGTCGTGGGTGGTGAGGACGACGGCGACACCGGCGTCGCGGAGCCGCTCCAACAGCTGCCACGTGGCTCGTCGTCCCCGCGGGTCCAGGCCTGCCGAGGGCTCGTCGAGGAAGACCAGGTCAGGGCGTCCGATCAAGGCGCCGGCGAGGTTGACCGCCTGCTGTTGACCGCCGGACAGCCGCCTGTACGGAGTGCGGGCGAAGCCGTCGACGCCCAACAGGCCCATGAGTTCGTCAACCGGCTGTGGCGTGGCATACAACTTCGAGAGATACCGCAGGAGGCGCTCGGGGGTGATGCCCGACCAGGCGCCGGTGGCCTGGGGCATCAGGCCGATCCGGGGAAGGACCCGCGGCGAGCCGGGCGAGTCGCCGAAGAGTGTCAGCTCGCCGCCGTCGGGGTGGGCGAGCCCCGTGCAGCAGCGGATGAACGTGGTCTTTCCTGCCCCGTTCGGGCCGAGGAGGGCGGTGATCCGCCCCGCGTCGGCATGCAGGGTGAGGCCGGCGAGGGCCTGGGTCTGGCCGAACGACACCGTGAGGTCGCGGGCATCGAGGACGGGCACCGGGACAGCCTAGCGCCGCCCGCACAGCCGATTGTTGCGCCGTGCGCACCCCCCGGGGGTCTCGCACAGTGGACTTAGGGTGGCCTTGCTTGAAACTTGGAGGAGAATTGGAAAGACTGACGTAGGTTAATTCGAGCGGGAGGAGTGTCATGTCTGTTGAAGCAATCGAGACGGTCGATCTTCCCACCCGCCGCCGCGTCGTGGATCTCATCCTCAACGACGGTCCGCAGACGGCCAAGCAGCTCGCAGAGCGCCTGCACCTGACCCCGGCCGCGGTGCGGCGTCACCTGGCGGTGCTCCTCACAAGCGGCGCTCTGACCTCCCACGAGCAGCGGGTGTTCGGCGCCCGGGGCCGAGGCCGGCCATCGAAGGTGTTCGTGCTCACGGACGCGGGCCGCGCCGAGTTCCGGCAGGCCTACGACGACCTCGCCATCGCCGCGCTCAGGAGGCTCGCAGTCGCCGCCGGGCCCAGCGCAATCCGGGGGATCGCCGAGGACCGCGTCGCCTGTATCGAGGAACGGTTCAACGCCGCCCGCGAGGCGGACCCGGGACGACCGGCGGTGGAGATTCTCGTCGAAGCGCTGGCCGCGGACGGGTACGCGCCGTCCATCCGGCCACTCCACAGCGGGGAGCAGCTGCTCCAGCACCACTGCCCGATCGCGCACGTGGCCGCCGAGTTTCCGATCCTCTGTGAGATCGAGACCCAGCTCTTCGCCAAGCTGCTCGGCACCCACGTCCAGCGGCTGGCCACCATTGCCCACGGAGACGGGGTGTGCACCACCAACGTGCCCCACCGCCTGCCCACCCCTCAGATCCCGAGAAGAAAGTGACGGCAACTCATATGACTCAGACCGCACCGTTGGCCCCCGGATTGGGGTCCACGCAGGACGAACACATCGAGGCACTGTCCAACTACCAGTGGGGGTGGCACGACAGCGACTCCGCCGGCTCCACGGCCAAGCGCGGCCTCAATGAGGGTGTCGTGACCAACATCTCGGGGCTGAAGAGCGAGCCCGAATGGATGCGCGACCTTCGGCTCAAGGGGCTCAAGCTGTTCGAGAAGAAGCCCATGCCCACCTGGGGGGCGGACCTCAGCGGCATCGACTTCGACAACATCAAGTACTTCGTGCGCTCCACCGAGAAGCAGGCCCAGACGTGGGACGACCTCCCGGACGACATCAAGAACACCTATGACCGCCTGGGCATCCCGGAGGCGGAGAAGGCCCGCCTGGTCTCGGGTGTCGCGGCCCAGTACGAGTCCGAGGTGGTCTACCACAAGATCAACGAGGAGCTCGAGCGTCAGGGGGTCATCTTCCTGGACACCGACACCGCGCTGAAGGAGTACCCGGAGATGTTCCAGGAGTACTTCGGCACCGTGATCCCGGTGGGCGACAACAAGTTCGCCTCCCTCAACACTGCGGTGTGGTCCGGCGGCTCGTTCATCTACGTGCCCAAGGGCGTCCACGTCACCATCCCGCTGCAGGCCTACTTCCGGATCAACACCGAGAACATGGGCCAGTTCGAGCGGACCCTGATCATCGTGGACGAGGGCGCCTACGTGCACTACGTCGAGGGCTGCACCGCGCCGATCTACTCCTCTGACTCGCTGCACTCCGCTGTGGTGGAGATCATCGTGAAGAAGAACGCGCGCTGCCGCTACACCACCATCCAGAACTGGTCAACCAACGTCTACAACCTGGTGACCAAGCGCGCCATCTGCGAAGAGGGCGCGACGATGGAGTGGATCGACGGCAACATCGGCTCCAAGGTCACCATGAAGTACCCGGCGGTCTACCTGATGGGTGAGCACTCCCGCGGCGAGACGCTGTCGATCGCCTTCGCAGGCGCCGGGCAGCACCAGGACGCCGGCTCCAAGATGGTCCACTGCGCTCCGCACACGTCGAGCTCGATCATCTCCAAGTCCGTTGCGCGAGGCGGCGGCCGTTCCTCCTATCGTGGGCTGGTCAAGGTGGAGCCGGGTGCTTCACACTCCGCGTCGTCGGTGAAGTGCGACGCGCTGCTGGTGGACAACATTTCGCGCTCGGACACCTACCCCTACGTCGACGTTCGCGAGGACGACGTCTCGATGGCCCACGAGGCCACCGTGTCCAAGGTGTCCGAGGACCAGTTGTTCTACCTCATGAGCCGCGGCATGGGCGAGGACGAGGCGATGGCCATGATCGTGCGCGGCTTCGTCGAGCCGATCGCCCGCGAGTTGCCCATGGAGTACGCGCTGGAGCTCAACCGGCTCATCGAACTGCAGATGGAAGGCGCGGTCGGCTGACGCCCGCCCGCAGACCGCACCCGCACCTTTTCAGAAAGTGAACGCTGCATTGACTACTGCAACCATGCCCATCCTCGACGGCGCCGCCAACGTCGCCGGGGCTATCGAGACCATCGAGTCGCACCTCCACCCTGAGCCCAGCTTCGACGTGGCCAAGCACCCCATGCCCACCGGCCGTGAGGAGATCTGGCGCTTCTCGCCGCTCAAGGCGCTCCGTCCCCTCCTTGCCGAGGGCGGCGCACTGGGCGGCCTCGACTGGGCAGGCGAGCTTCCCGACGGTGTCGAGATGCGCACGATCCCGGCGGCTGAGGCGCGTGAACGCGCCATTGAGCCCCCCGTCGACCGGATCGCCGCCATCGCCGCGCAGCGCACCGGCGAGGCGGTCTACCTGAATGTGCCCGCCGAGGCCATCATCGCCGAGCCCATCGTGTTCACCGCTACCGGCACCGGCGGTCACGCCGCCGAGTCGTTCATCGCGGACTTCGGGCGGCACTCACGCGCCACCCTCGTGCTGCACTTCGAGGGGTCGGCCCAGTACGCGGCCAAGTACGACTTCCGCGTCGCAGACGGGGCCGAGATCAACCTCGTCTACGTCAACGACTGGGCCGAGGACTCGGTGCACGGCGCCCAGATCTCCGTCCAGGTGGGACGCGACGCTCGGGTGCGCACCATCCACACCTCCCTCGGCGGCAAGGCCATCCGCATCGCGGAGCGCGCCAGCTTCGCCGGCCCGGGCGGCTCCGTGGAGCAGTTCGGCCTGTACTTCGTCAACGCCGGCCAGCACGTCGAGCACCGCATGTTCGTGGACCACAACGAGCCGCACACCAAGAGCAACGTGGACTACCGCGGCGCACTTCAGGGCAAGGGCGCGCACTCGGTGTGGATCGGCGACGTGCTGATCCGCAAGGTCGCCAAGCAGATCGAGACCTACGAGTCCAACAAGAACCTGGTGCTGACCGACGGCTGCCAGGCGGACTCGGTGCCGAACCTCGAGATCGAGACCGGTGAGATCGCCGGCGCCGGCCACTCGTCGACCACCGGCCGCTTCGACGACAACCAGCTGTTCTATCTGATGAGCCGCGGCATCACGGAGGACGAGGCGCGTCGCCTGATCGTGCACGGCTTCTTCAACGACATCATCCGCCGCATCGGTGTGCCCTCGATCGAGCAGCGCCTGCTGGCCCAGGTGGAGCGGGAGCTGGAGCTGGTCCACGGCAGCACCGCGACGAAGGCACACGAGTGAGCTACGTCACCGTCGCCCAGGTCGTCCAGCTCGATCAGGCCAAGCCGCTCTCGGTGGATGTCGACGACGAGCTGACCGTGGCCCTCGTCCTCCACGGCACCGAGGTCTACGCCATCGAGGACCAGTGCAGCCACGGCAAGGTCGCGCTCAGCGAGGGCGACGTCGTCGGCGGCACCATCGAGTGCTACCTGCATGGATCCACGTTCGACCTCGCCACCGGCCGCCCGCTCAACCTGCCGGCCACCGCACCCGTGAGGGTGTTCGCGTGCCGCATCGAGGGAGGCGACGTCCAGATCGACGTCGACGCCCCCGCCACCACCTACTGACGCACGGGGGCGAGCCCCCGCGGACCCCCCAACTCGATTCACTCAGGAGAACCAGCAACCATGTCCACTCTTGTCATCTCCGACCTGCACGTCGACGTCATCACCGAGGAGGGCAACAAGCCCATCCTCAAGGGCGTCAACCTCACCGTGAAGCCGGGCGAGATCCACGCCATCATGGGCCCCAACGGCTCCGGCAAGTCCACGCTGGCCTACGCCATCGCAGGCCACCCCAAGTACGTCATCACGCAGGGGTCCGTCACCCTCGACGGCGTTGAGCTCACCGCGCTGAAGGTCGACGAGCGCGCCCGCGCCGGCCTGTTCCTCGCCATGCAGTACCCCGTCGAGGTGCCAGGCGTCTCCGTCGCCAACTTCCTCCGCACCGCCAAGACCGCGCTCGACGGCGCCGCGCCGAAGGTCCGCACCTGGGTCAAGGAGGTAGAGGCCGCGCTCGGTCGGATGCAGCTCGACAAGACGTTCTCGGCGCGTTCGGTGAACGAGGGTTTCTCCGGCGGCGAGAAGAAGCGCCACGAGATCACCCAGCTGGAGCTCCTCAACCCGAAGGCCGCGATCCTCGACGAGACCGATTCCGGTCTCGACATCGACGCACTGAAGATCGTCGCCGAGGGCGTGAACCGCTACTCGGAGCAGGGTGACCGCGCGGTGATCCTCATCACGCACTACACCCGCATCCTGCGCTACATCGAGCCCACGTTCGTGCACGTGTTCGTCGACGGCCGCATCGTCGCCGAGGGCGGCAAGGAGCTGGCCGATGACCTCGAGTCCACCGGCTACGAGGCCTACGTGAAGGCGTCCGCGAACGCATGAGCACGTCCCCCCGCTGGAGAGCTGATCGCAGATGACTGACGCCCTGGACGTCGAGCGGATCCGCGCGGACTTCCCGATCCTGCAGCGCGGTGTGGGGGAGTGGCCGCTGGTCTACCTCGATTCGGCGAACACGTCGCAGAAGCCGCGGCAGGTGGTGGACGCGATCGCCGGGCACTACCTGCAGCACAACGCCAACGTGGCCCGCGCCATGCACCTGCTCGGCGCTGAGGCGACGGAGGCGTTCGAGGGTGCCCGGTCCAAGGTCGCGGGGTTCATCGGCGCAGGGCGGAACGAGGAGATCATCTTCACCAAGAACGCCTCGGAGGCGCTCAACCTGGCCGCCCACACCTTGGGATCCCGGTTGAAGCCGGGCGACGAGGTGGTCATCTCCGTGATGGAGCACCACTCCAACATCGTGCCGTGGCAGCTGGCCTGCCAGCGGTCCGGTGCCGCTCTGCGGTGGTTCGACGTCACCGACGAGGGCCGCCTCGACCTCGAGGCCGCCGAGCGGGACGGGCTCATCAACGAGCGCACGAAGGTGGTGTCGCTGACGTGGGTGTCCAACGTGCTCGGCACCCGCAACCCGATCGCGCAGATCGCGGCCCAGGCCCACGCCGTCGGCGCTGTCATGGTGGTGGACGCCTCCCAGGGCGTCCCGCATCAGGCCACCGACGTTTCGGCCCTGGGGGCCGATCTGGTGGCGTTCACCGGACACAAGCTGTGCGGGCCCACCGGCATCGGTGTCCTCTGGGGCCGCTACGACCTCCTCGCCGACCTGCCCCCCTACATGGGTGGCGGCGAGATGATCGAGGTCGTCGAGATGAGCCACTCCACCTACGCCCCGCCGCCGCACCGCTTCGAGGCCGGCACCCCGCCGATCGCCCAGGCCGTGGGGCTCGGCGCCGCCGTCGACTACCTGACAGGCGTCGGCATGGACCGGATTGCCGCGCACGAGCAGCAGCTCACGGAGTACGCCCTGGCGAAGCTGACCAGCATCGACGGCCTCGTGCTGCTCGGTCCGGGCGAGGCGGTGGACCGCGGCAGCGCAGTGTCGTTCAACATCGCCGGGGTGCACCCCCACGACGTGATGCAGGTGCTGGACTCCCGCGGCGTCGCGATCCGCGGCGGCCATCATTGCGCGCGCCCCCTTCACAAGCGGCTCGGCCACCAGAGCTCGACGCGGGCGTCGTCGTACCTCTACACCACACCCGCCGAGATCGACGCGCTGGCCGACGCGCTGGTGTTCACCCGCAACTACTTCGCGCCACGATTCGGAGGCTGACTCAAGTGAACATCGACGAGCTGTACCAGACGATCATCCTCGACCACTACCGCGAGAAGCATCACTCCGGGCTGCGCGAGCCGTACGAGGTGGAGGTGCACCACGTGAACCCGTCGTGCGGCGACGAGCTCACCCTGCGTGTGCACGTTGACGGCGACACGATCACCGACATCTCCTACCACGCCGAAGGCTGCTCGATCTCGCAGGCCTCCACCTCGGTGATGACGGACCTGCTGATCGGCAACCCGACGAGTCACGCCCTGCACCTGCACGACAAGTTCCTCGAGATGATGCAGAGCCAAGGGCGCATCGAGCCCGACGAGGACATCTTCGAAGATGCGATCGCGTTCGCCGGAGTGTCCAAGTTCCCCGCACGCGTCAAGTGCGCGCTCCTCGGCTGGTCCGCGGTGCGGGACGCCACCCTGCAAGCCACCGCCCACCCCGCTGGTTGAGCCGACGCTTCGGCCGGAGCCGGATCGTCGTGTCGAAACCCCCTCGACCTCAAGGAGAACCATGTACACCCCAGAACACCGGCCCAGCGATCTGGTCAAGGACCAGCTCCCCGACGTCGACCTCTCCCAGCCCGCCGCCCCGGCGTCGGCCGCGGCCACGGAGGACGAGGTCCTCGAGGCGATGAAGGACGTCGTCGACCCCGAACTGATGGTCAACGTCGTCGACCTGGGCCTCGTCTACGGCGTCCAGGTCGACGAGTACGGCAACGCGACGATCGACATGACGCTCACCTCACCCACCTGCCCGCTCACCGACAAGATCGAGTACGACACCAAGTACGTGCTCGACGGCCTCGTGTCGTCGGTGACCATCAACTGGGTGTGGCTGCCGCCGTGGTCGCTCGAGGCGATCACCGAGGACGGCCGCGAGCAACTGCGGGCAATCGGCTACAACCTCTGACGTGGATCGCGGGCCGGGCTAGCCTCAGATGAAGGATCTCTTCAAACCAGGAGGCGACGATGCCCACGTTCCCGACCGCAGATGACGTCACGCTCCACTACACCGATACCGGCGGCGACGGACGCCCGCTGGTCCTCGTCCACGGTTGGCCCCTCTCCGGCGAGGCTTTCGCCCGCAACATCCCGGCCTTCGTTGAGGCCGGTCACCGCGTGGTCACCTACGACAGACGGGGCTTCGGACAATCGGACAAGCCCGCCGGCGACGTCGATTACGACGTCCTCGCCGACGACCTCGAGGCACTCATCCAGGACCTGGACCTGCAGGGCGCCGTCCTCCTCGGCTTCTCCATGGGCGGCGGCGAGGTGGCGCGCTACTTCTCCAGGCACGGCTCCGAGCGCATCGCGGGCGCGATCTTCTCCGGATCCATCACGCCCGCGCTGTGCATCACCGACGACAACTCCGAGGGTGCCATGCCCATGGACGGCTTTCAGGGTATGGCCGACCAGTGCGCAGCGGACCGCGACGGCTTCCTGGACCAGTTCATCACCTGGTTCTACAGCACCGCCGACGGCGGCCTCCAGGTGGATGAGGACACCCGCCAGGCGGCACTGAAGATCGCCCACCAGTCCAGCCCCCATGCGGCGGTGCAGACGATTCTGATCTGGGCGACGGACCTCCGCGACGACTGCCGCGCCATCGACGTGCCCACCCTGGTCATCCATGGCGACGGCGACATCAACGTGCCCATCGACAAGTCGAGCCGCCGTATGGCCGAGTTCGTGCCGGACTCCGAGCTCGTCGTGATCCACGGAGGCCCGCACGGCGTCAACGACTCGCACGCCGAGCACTGGGAGAGGGAGATCATCGGGTTCCTCGGGATCCTGTAGCCGCCGGGCGACCTCCCGCCGCGACCAGCCCGGGCAGCTCGCGATAGGCTCGGCGGGCGATGAAGAGTGACTCGAGGACGGGCCTCGGCTACGGGTTGGCCGCCTACGGGCTGTGGGGCCTGTTTCCGCTGTACTTCCAGTTCTTCGGCCGCTCCGGCGCGTTCGAGGTGGTGGCGCACCGCGCGCTGTGGTCGCTCGGGTTCTGCCTGCTCCTCATCGCGCTGCTGCGGCAATGGGGGCTGCTGCGCGCCGCGCTGGCGGACAGGCGCACCGTCGCGGCGCTCGCCCTGGCAGGCGGCCTCATCGTCGTCAACTGGACCACCTACGTCTTCGCGGTCATGACTGAGCGGACCCTGGAGACGGCTCTCGGCTACTTCATCCACCCGCTTGCCGTGGCAGGGCTCGGCATCCTCGTGTTGGGGGAGCGCCTGCGACGCCTGCAGTGGGTGGCCATGGCGTTCGGGGTGGCCTCCGTCTCAGTGATGGTGGTGGGGTACGGGCAGGTGCCCTGGATCGCG
>DATITN010000093.1:0-7475 GCA_035467795.1 Arachnia sp.
GGGCACGGCGAACGTGTAGGGAAGGCGGAGCGTGGCGCCGACAAGGGCCGGCGTCGAGACCAGCCAGAACATCTCGTTGATGCTGAGGTTGAAGCCCACGCCGTTGAGCTGCGGGACGACGATGCTCCACAGCGCCCAGACTGCGAAGCCGAGGAACTCGGCGAAGATCGACAGCGTGAGGTTGCGGCGAGCGATGGGCCGGCCCACGCTCCCCCATTGCTCCGGGTTCTCCGGGTCCCAGCCATCGATCCAGCGACCGGGACGGTGCGTGAGGCCCGCAGCTGTGGGATGCGCCCGGGCGGCGACCTGCGGGTCAGCCGTCAGGGTGTCGTCGAAGGCCCCCTCCGGCTCGTTCGACGGATGTGTCTGGGTGGTGGTCATGGTCGCTCCTTCGGGTCTTTCTCGATGACGGGATACCTGAGCGACGCTGCTCGAGTACGAACCTAAGATCCGGGTGTTGCGACCGGTCACGCGCCCGGTAACGGAACTGTCACTTCTTCCTCACGCCCTTTGTCTTGGACCTGTGAGGACGCACGACGCGCGTTGTGTCCGTCCGGCTGCCCAAGACGGGGATCAGGAGGGTGCGGCTCGTCAGGGCGGCACGGCGCAGTGATGCCCAACCCGACGGTCACAAGGCTGGCGTCCCGCCTGGACGAACCCGCCCCAGGGCCGCCCCGTCGAACCGCACCCGGAGCGACCAACGCCACGGCGATACGACGCGTGGAGCCGGGAGGCTGTGCCCGGGCGGCCCTCCTTCGCCTGACCAAGGGCAAGCCTCAAGCCGAAGGCAGGATCGCCCACAACGGGCCGCCCGGGGACAGCCTCCCGGATCCGCGCACGTTCGGTCGGATCTCAGCTCATGTGCGCGAAGGGGGAATGGCCCGGTTCTGCGGCATGGGGGAAGCCCGGTATCCTGTCCGGGTTGGCTCCGCTTCAGGGGTCGCGTGGCCCCGTAGCTCAGGGGATAGAGCAGAGGTTTCCTAAACCTTGTGTCGGAAGTTCGATTCTTCCCGGGGTCGCCACCAGCCGATCAGCCGGCACGTTCGAGCCGTCCGTCTGGGTCTCGACGCAGCTGGACCTCCTCCCACACCGTCACCGCGCCCACCACGAGCAGCAGCGGCAGCACGAACGCCACCATCACGAGCGAGAACCCGCGCAGCGCGTCGTGCTCCGCGGAGGCCAGCACCATGTAGCCCAGGTACGCCGCGTAGAGGGCGACGAACACGCCGCCCTCGAGCCGCACCACCCGATGCCCCGTGAACGCGACGGTGCCCAACGCCAACGCGGCCGCGATCATCAGCGGCAGGTCCAGCGCCACCGACGACGGCGGCACCGGCAGGCCACCGGGCGAGAACAGGGCGGGAAGACCCAGGACGAGACCGATGTTGGCGATGTTGCTCCCCACGACGTTGCCCACCGCGATGTCCACCTCGCCGCGACGCACGGCCGCGACCGTTGCGGCCAGCTCCGGCAGCGACGTGCCCAGTGCAACGATGGTCAGCCCGATGATCAGCTCCGAGACCCCCAGCCCGGACGCGATGGACACCGCCCCCCGGACCAGCAGCTGTGCGCCGAACACCAGCGCCGCGACCCCCACCGCGACGAACGCCACCGACACCCACACCGGGGAGGGGGCCTCGTCCTCAGCGTCGTCGCCGCCGGAGGCGGCCTCCCGGGCCACCGCCCTCCTGCCGAGGATGACGGTGGTCACCGTGATGGTGACGAAGGCGGCCATCAGGATCACGCCGTCGATCAGGCTGAGGGACCCGTCGAGGCTGAGCAGCAGCAGCACGACGGAGAGGCCAACCATGGCCGGGAGGTCGAAGCGCAGCAGTTGTCGCTGCACGCTCAGCGCCGCCATCAGCGCACCGGCGCCGAGGATGAGCAGCACGTTGACGGTGTTGCTGCCGATCACGTTGCCGACCGCCAACTCCGGGGAGCCCGCCAGCACCGAGTCGACGGTGACCGCCAGCTCGGGCGCCGACGTCGCCACTGAGACCACGGTGAGGCCGACCACCAGCGGCGACATACCCAGGCGCCTGGCCAGCGACCCCGCTCCCCTGACCATCAGTTCGCCGCCGAGGACAAGCAGCACGAGACCGCCGAGGATGAGGAGGACGTCTATCAGCACGCCCCTATCGTAGGGACGTCAGCGCAGCGAACCGTAGGTGTGCTGCGCCTTCTGCAGCGCGGACACGTAACCCTCGCGCTCGTAGGCGTCCGGCGCGGCCTCCGCGGGTATCGCCAGGAGCCCGCGGGCCTTGGACAGCGTCAGGCCCTTCGCGGTCAGCCACTGGCCGAGGCCGTCGACGAGCACCTGCGCATAGGCCGGCCCGCGTCGGATGAGCGACGAGGTGGTCATCACCACGTCCGCGCCGGCGAGAATGTACTTGACGACGTCGTCGGCCGTGTCCACGCCGGTGGTGGCGGCCAGCGACGCCTCCACTGAGCCGTGCAGCACCGAGATCCACGTGCGTGGCAGCCGCGCCTCCACCGGAGACGACAGCGTCACCCCGGACTCCACGGTCATCCGGTCCAGGTCGATGTCCGGCTGGAGGAACCGGTTGAACAGGACCAGCCCGTCCGCCCCTGCCGCGTCGAGGCGCACCGCCATGTTGCCAACAGAGGAGAAGTAGGGGCTGAGCTTCACGGCCACGGGAATGCCGACGGCGCCCTTGACGGCCGAGAGGATGGCCAGGTGCCGCTCCTCCACCGCGTGACCCGACATCATCACGTCGCCGGGCACGAAGTAGATGTTGAGCTCGATGGCGGCGGCTCCTGCCTCCTCCAACTGGCGCGCCGTCTGCGTCCACCCGCCTACCGAGGCCCCGTTGAGCGAGGCGAGGAGGGGGACGTCGACGGCCGCAGCCGCCTGTTCCACCAGCGTGAGGTAGGCGTGGCTGGCGTCATGGGACGACCTCGGCACCGTCGGGAAGTACGAGAGCGCCTCCGCGTGTGAATCCTCGTACATCTCCTCCAGCGCGGCGACCGCCTCAGCCTCGCGGCGCAGCTGCTCCTCGAACAGCGAGTACAGCACCACGGCACCGACGCCGCCGTCGGCCAGCGCCCTCACGCCTGCCACCGTCTGCGAGAGCGGCCCCGCGGAGGCGACGACGGGGTTGCGCAGGGTGAGCCCCAGGTAGTTCGTGGCGAGATCGGTCATCATCGGTTCCTCGGATCGGCTGCGAACTGGTGGGCGCCCCGGCCGGCCAGCTCTTCGTATTCGGACCACTTGCGGTCCACCTGCTCCTGCGCCAGGGCGAGGAGGCGGTCCGCCTCCACGGGATCCGCCGCGCGAAGCACCTTGTAGCGCAGCTCGGCGGACTGGTACTTCGCCAGCGACATCCGCGGCCGCGGCGAATCCAGCAGGAACGGGTTGCCGCCCGAGTCGCGGATGACGGGGTTGTAGCGCATCAGCGGCCAGTGGCCGGAGTTGACGGCCCGGTACTGCTGCTCGAGGCCCTTGCGGATGTCGTAGCCGTGCGCGATGCAGTGGCTGTAGGCGATGATCAGGCTGGGGCCGTCGTAGGCCTCGGCCTCCCGGAATGCCTTGAGCGTCTGCTGCGGGTCCGCACCCATCGCCACACGGGCCACGTAGACCGACCCGTAGGCCATCGCCTGCATGGCCAGGTCCTTCTTGTTGGTCAGCTTCCCGCCGGAGGCGAACTTCGCGACGGCGCCCAGCGGCGTGGACTTCGAGGCCTGGCCGCCGGTGTTGGAGTACACCTCGGTGTCCAGGACAAGGATGTTGACGTTGCGCCCGGAGGCGAGAACGTGGTCCACGCCACCCGATCCGATGTCGTAGGCCCACCCGTCGCCGCCGACGATCCACACCGAGCGGCGCATCAGGTGATCCGCGACGCTGCGCAGGTCTTCCGCGGCGATCCCCTTGAGCCCGACGAGCTTCTCCTTGAGCCGGTTGACCCGGTCCAGCTGCGCGGTCAGTTCGGAGCCCTGGCGTTGGGGCGCGCCCAGGATTTCGTCGACCAGGGCGTCGTCGCCGATGTCGTCGCGGAGTTCGGCCAGGCGGGTCCGGGCGAGGTTCTCGTGCAGGTCCGCCGCCAGGCGGATGCCCAGTCCGAACTCGGCGTTGTCCTCGAACAGGGAGTTGGACCAGGCCGGCCCGCGGCCCGCGGCGTTCTTGGCCCAGGGCGTCGTCGGCAGGTTGCCGCCGTAGATCGAGGAGCAGCCGGTGGCGTTGGCGATGGTGGCGCGGTCGCCGAACAGTTGGCTCAGCAGCTTGAGGTACGGCGTCTCACCGCACCCGGAGCAGGCGCCCGAGAACTCGAACAGGGGCTCCAGGAACTGGGTGCCACGGATGGTGCCGAAGTCCACCCGGGAGCGGTCGTTCTGCGGGATGGTCTCGAAGTATTCGACCGCCTCCTTCTCCTTCTCCCGTTCCAGCAGGGGAACCAGGTTGATCGCACGCCGCGACGGCTGGTCCACCGGCTTGACCGGACAGGCCTCCACGCACAGCCCGCAGCCGGTGCAGTCCTCCACGTAGACCTGGAGGGTGTAGCGGGTCTGCGGCAGGCCGGCGGCGTTGAGCGGCGCCGACAGGAACCCCTCGGGCGCGTCGCCGATGGCATCGGCCGCGTAGCTCTTGGCGCGCAGCACCGAGTGCGGGCAGACGAACGCGCAGTTGCCGCACTGGATGCAGGACTCGGCGTCCCACTCGGCCACGATCTCGGAGATGTTGCGCTTCTCGAACTTGGTGGTGCCCGACGGGTAGGTCCCGTCCACCGGCAGCGCCGAGACCGGCAGGTCGTCGCCGCGACCCGTCAGCATGGTCGCGGTGACCGTGCGCACGAACTTGGGCGCGTTGGCCGGCACAGGCGGGATGAACCCATGATCCGAGGAGGCGAAGTCCGGCACGACCACCTCGTGCAGCTCGGCCAGCGCCGCATCCACGGCCTCGTGATTCTTGCGCACCACCTCCGCGGACTTGCGCGCGTAGGTCTTGGTGATCGCGTCCTTGATCTTCTCGATGGCCTTGTCCCGTGGGAGGACGCCCGAGATGGCGAAGAAACAGGTCTGCAGGATGGTGTTGGTCCGGCTGCCCAGCCCGGCGGCGCGCGCGACCTTCCCGGCGTCGATGACGTAGACCTTGATCCCCAGCTCGATGATCCGGCGCTGAACCGGAAGGGGCAGCTGATGCCAGGTCCCCTCCGGCCCGTAGGGGGCGTTGAGCAGCAGCACGGTGCCGGGCCGGGCGAACTCCAGCACATCGACCCGCTCCAGGATGGACCAGTGGTGGCAGCCGATGAAGCCGGCCTGGTTGATCAGGTACGGCGCGTGGATGGGGTGCGGCCCGAAGCGCAGATGCGACACCGTCCGCGACCCCGACTTCTTCGAGTCGTAGACGAAGTAGCCCTGCGCGAAGGTGTCCTCGGAGGAGCCGAGGATCTTGATGGTGTTCTTGTTGGCGCCGACGGTGCCGTCAGAGCCGAGGCCGTAGAAGACGGCGCGCAGCGTCTCGGGGTTCTCCAGGTCCAGCGTCGGGTCGTAGTCCAGCGAGAGGTGGGTGACGTCGTCGTGGATGCCGACGGTGAACCGCGGCCTGGGCGAATCGAGGCCCAGCTCCTCGTAGATCGCCTGCACCATGGCGGGCGTGAACTCCTTCGACGACAGGCCGTAGCGGCCGCCGATGGTGATCGGCAGCTCGTCGCGCAGCCCGCCCGCGACAGCCTCAGCCAGCAGCGAGGTGACGTCCAGGAACATCGGTTCGCCGGAGGCGCCCGACTCCTTGGTGCGGTCCAGCACCGCGACCCTCTTCGCGGTGGCCGGCAGGGCGGCCAGGAACGCGTCGGTGGGGAACGGCCGGTAGAGGCGGATCTGGATGACGCCGACGCGCCCCCCTGCCGCGTTGATGCGGTCCACGACGGGGGTGACGGCCTCCACGCCGGAGCCCATGATCACCACGACGCGGTCCGCGTCGGGCGCGCCGTGGTACTCGACGAGCCCGTAGCGGCGGCCGGTGAGTTCGGCGAACTTGTCCATCTCGTTGGCGATCACCTTCGGCGCCCACTGGTAGTACAGGTTGGCCGTCTCGCGGGACTGGAAGTAGGTGTCGGGGTTCTGCGCGGTGCCTCGGATGAACGGGTTGGCGGGGCTCAGGGCGCGGGCGCGGTGCTCCATCACCAGCTCGCGGGGGATGAACTGGCGCAGCTCGTCGTCTGTGAGCTTGGTCAGGGTGTTGAGTTCGTGGGAGGTGCGGAACCCGTCGAAGAAGTGCACGATCGGAAGCCGGGTGCGCAGCGTGGCCGAGTGCGCCACCGCGGCCATGTCGTGGGCCTCCTGCACGGAGGCCGAGCTCAGGAGGCACACCCCGGTCTGCCGGACGGCCATCACGTCCTGGTGGTCGCCGAAGATGGACAGGCCCTGCGTGGCCAGGGAGCGCGCGGCCACGTGGAACACCGTCGAGGTGAGCTCGCCGGCGATCCGGTACATGTTGGGGATCATCAGCAGCAGGCCCTGCGACGCCGTGAACGTGGTGGACAGAGCACCGCCCTGGAGGGCGCCGTGCATGGCTCCGGCAGCGCCGCCCTCGGACTGCATCTCGATGACGGTGGGCACCTGCCCGTAGATGTTGGCGCGGCCGTGCGCGGACCACTCGTCGGCCAGCTCCGCCATCGTCGACGACGGGGTGATGGGGTAGATCGAGCACAGCTCGCTGACGCGGTACGCGACGTCCGCCGCCGCCTCGTTGCCGTCGATGATGGCCTTGGTGCTCATCGGGGGCCCTCCTGGATCATGTCGATGGCGTGGACCGGGCACTGCTCGTAGCAGCTGGCGCAGCCGGTGCACTTCTCATAGTCGAACCGGTACCGGTTGCCCTTGCCCAGCTTGATCACAGCGTCCTCGGGGCAGGCGCCCAGGCAGCCGTCGCATTCGAAGCAGTTGCCGCAGCTCAGGCAGCGGTCCGCCTCGTAGGCGGCCTCCGCGTCGGTGAGTCCCGCCACCACCTCGCCGAAGCCTTCGAGCCGCTCCTCGATGTCGGTCTCGAGCTGGACGCGGCGCTCGTGGTCACCGAAGTACCACAGGTTCATCATCGGGAGGGTGACCACCGGGTGCTTCTCCACCGGCACCCATTCCTCCTTGTTCAGCCAGGCATCGATCCGCCTGGCCGCCTTCTTGCCGTGGCCCACCCCGATGGTGACGGTGCGGTCCGACGGCACGGCGTCGCCGCCGGCGAAGATCCCCGGCACCGCGGTCATCAGGCTGTGCGGGTCCACCTCCACCACGTCGTCGTCGAAGCTCATCCCGGGGATGGCGCGCAGGAAGTGGGTGTCGGCGCGCTGGCCGAGGGCCAGGATGACGGTGTCTGCCTCCAGCTTCTCGAACACTCCGGTGCCGCGCGCCTTGCCGTCCTCGTCGAGTTCCATGATCTCGACGGTGAGGTCCTCGTCGTTCATCGACGTGATGGTGCGCAGCCAGTTCATCTGCACGCCCTCCGCCTGGGCCCCCTCCAACTC
>DATITN010000094.1:0-2105 GCA_035467795.1 Arachnia sp.
GGGATCCAGGCCGACGATCCCGCACGCGGCGGCCAGCTCGACGACGCCCGTCCCGTCGGGCAGCCTCAGCCACGACGACTCCCGCGGGCGGCCCACGGCGTCGACCACCGCCACCGGGACGCGCTCGCATCCGGGCACCGCCGCGAAGGCGTCCAGGGTTCCCTCCCCGCCGTCGGCCATGGGGTGGAGGGCGACGGTGTCGCGGGGGCGGACGGCCAGCCAGCCGGCGGCGATGCACTCCGCGGCCTCGGCGGCCGTCAGGGTGCCTTTGAAGGAGTCGGGCGCGAACACAATGTGCATGCGCCGAGCCTAAGGTGATCGACGGTGTCCCCGCGGCCCGGCCGCCCAACCCCGGGGACGCGACCGGCGCGAGCCGATAGAGTGACCGGGTGACCTCCCCCGCAGCGCCCGGTCGCCGCCTCAAGGTGGCGCAGTTCACGGACAACTACGGGCCCGGCAGCAACGGGCTGATGTTCGCGGTCCAGCAGCTCGAAGGCAACCTGTTGGACGCCGGCCACGAGGTGATTGTTGTGGCGCCGGAGACCAAGGGCCCCAACCCGCACCACGGGCGCCCCGGCCGCACCGAGGTGCGCCTGCCGTCGGTCCGCGTGCCGAAGATGCCCACCCGGGTGGCCAACGGCCGCCACTTCGACCGCACCATCGACCAGCTGGGCGAGATGCGCCCGGACGTGCTGCACGTGCACGGGTTCGGCACCGTCGGCCTGCTCGGCACCTGGGCGTCGCGGCGGCTGGGGATCCCGATGATGGTGACCTGGCACACCGACTTCGAAGCCTACGGCGATCACTACTCGGCCGTTCTCCCGCTGCTCACCGGCGTGCTGCGGGCGTTCGCGCGGATCACCAAGGGGCAGTTCGTCAGCGCCGAGGACATCCGGCTCGCCGAGATCCGCTACGAGGACCGGGGCAGATCCACCGCGTCGCTGCTCAGCATCTGCGAAAAGATGCTGGAGATGGCCACGCTCACCACCACACCGTCGCCGAAGACGGCCAGCCGTCTCCGCCTCATCTCCCCGGACGCCAGGATCGTCGTGGTGCCCAACGGCGTGGACCCCCTCCCGCCCGGCCCGCCGCCGTTCCCCCACCCGGAGGGGCCGCTGGTGCTGTACGCCGGCCGGATCGCGCCGGAGAAGGGCATCCCCCTGCTGGCGGAAGCGTTCGACCTCGTGTACGCGCAGCGGCCGGACGCGCGGCTGTGCGTGGTGGGTGACTGGGAGCGGTATCCGCGCATCAAGAAGGTGCTGGCCGAAGGCCGGGCCGCGGGCAAGATCATCCTGCCGGGCGAGCAGAAGCGCGACGCGCTGGGCGCGTACTACGGCATGGCGGACGTGTTCGCCTTCCCGAGCCTCACCGACACCCAGGCCCTCGTGCTCCACGAGGCCGCCTTGGCGGGGCTGCCCATCGTGAGCGTGGATCACGAGTTGCAGCTGGTGATCGAACCCGGCGTCAATGGGGAGATCACACGCCCGACGGCGGCGTCGCTGGCCGCCGGGCTGATGCGGGTGATCGACCGCCTCGACGACGAGGCCTGGCGTCGGCACGCAGCTGAGCGCTCCGTCGAGCTGGCGTCGCAGTGGTCGATCGAGTCTCAGGCGGCGGAGTTGCTTCGTTTGTACGCGGAGGTCGCGGCTACGCGCTGACCCCTCCCGCGGGCTGAAGTACGAGGGGCGCAGTGACGAACCCACCCCCGCCGGCTGAGGAGCGAGGAGCGCAGCGACGAACCCACCCCGCGGGCTGAGGAGCGAGGAGCGCAGCGACGAGCCTCGAGGCCTAAGAAGAGTGACGTTGTCAGCTTACGTTTCTTAGGGTTCGAGGCCGCTGCACGGCACCTCAGCCAGCGGGATGGGTCGCTGCGCGGCACCTCAGACAGCGGGTGGGCCCCACCGCCGTCTGCAACCTGCTATCAGCGGGCGGTATCTGTGCATATACACAAATACCGCCCGCTAGATAGCAGGTTGCAGCCCCATCGCTCCCTCGGCGGGTGCCGCCCAGGGTGCTGGTACGGGTGAGGGCTACTTCCCCGTCATGTCCCCCGGAATCACCCACGCGTCGAAGTCCTCGCCGCTCACCCCGTTGGCCAAGGCCGA
>DATITN010000095.1:0-26784 GCA_035467795.1 Arachnia sp.
GCGATGAGGATGACGTAGTTGAGGACCTTCTCCGTGGCCGAGACTCTCATCGCCGCACCACCTTCTCCTCGCCGATCCGCGAGATGGCGACGTTGATGACGAACACCAGGATGGTCAGGACGATGGCAACGGCTGAGGCGGAGCCCACCATCTTGAGGTTGAAGGCGCGGTTGTAGACCTCGTAGCTGGGCACCGTCGTGGCGGTGCCCGGCCCACCGGAGGTGGTCACGTAGACCAGGTCGAAGGTCTTCAGGGCGGCGATGATGGTCAGGACCAGCGCGGTCGTGATCTCGCCGCGCACGCTGGGCAGGGTGATGGCGAAGAACTCGCTCACCGGCCCGGCGCCGTCGAGACGCGCCGCCTCGAACAGATCGCCCGGGATGCGTCCCATGCCGGCCAGCAGGAGCAGCATCACGAGGCCGGTCTGCAACCAGAAGCCGATCATGCCTACGGCGGGGAGGGCGAGAGTGGGATCGCCCAGCCATCCGCGGGCGAGGTGGCCGAGCCCGATCACGGCGAGTCCGTCGTTGAGGATGCCCCGCGGTGAGTAGATCTGATGCCACGCCACCGCCACCACCACCAGCGCGATGACCTGGGGCATGAAGATCGCGACCCGGAAGAAGCCCAGCCCCCGGACCTGGCCGCGGCGGAGGATGGCCGCCAGGACCAGGCCGACGATCAGCGGCAGGATCGAGTAGAAGACGATCAGGATCAGCGCATGCTGGATGGCGGCGAGGAATCGCTCGTCCCCCAGCAGGTCCACGTAGTTGCCGAGCCCCACGAAGGTCGAGGGTCCGAATCCGGGCCAGTCGTACAGGGAGAACTGCGCGGCCCTGATCAGGGGAAACAGCATGAACGCGCCGTAGACCAGGAAGGCGGGAAGCAGGTAGAGGTACGGCGTCGCCCGGTGACGGACGACGGGCGACGGCCGTCCCCAGCCTTTAGCCACCGATGAAGGCCTGGTAGTCCGCCTCGAAGTCCTGCAGCACCTCGGCCGCGGACTTCTGCCCACCCAGCACCTCCTGCAGCCCCTGGCCGGCCGTGTCGCTGAACGTCGGGGTCGCGTAGTCCAGGTAGGGCAGCAGGGTGCCGGTGGTCGAGACGGTGTCGAAGGCCTCGTAGATCTCCTTCTGCACGCCGGAGGCGGGGGCCAGTTCCCTGGTGCGGAGCACGGGCATGCCGCCGTTGTCGGCGATGGTCTCCATCGCCGAATCGCTGGTGATGAAGTCGATGTAGGCCGCGGCCGCGGCGGCGTTGGCCGCCTTCGCGGGAATGGAGAACGGGATGCCGGTGCCACCGGTGGTGGCGGGCTTGCCGTCGACGGCGGGCGGGGGAGCCATGAAGTGGAGGTCCTCACCCATGATCGCCTCCATGTCCGTCCCGAGCCACGAGCCGCCCGGCAGGAAGACGCCGGTGCCGGTGGTGAAGTCGTTCCATGCCGGGTCGTAGTCCAGGCCGTTGGGTGAGGTGCCGAAGTACTGCTTCTCGCCCCACTCCTGGAACTTCTCCATGGCGGCGGTGTTGGGCTCGTCGACCCACGAGGCTCCCTCGTTGCCCATTCCCAGCTTCACGACGTCGGTGGGCTCGACGAAATGGGCCTGGAGGGGGCCGAACACGTGGAGCGCGGGCCACTTCTCGATGTTGCCCAGCGCCATCGGCTGCTCTCCGGCCGCCTTCGCGGCGTCGAGGAGCGCGAAGTACTCGTCCCACGTGGTGGGCGCCGCGCCGCCGAGCGCGTCGAGCTTCTTCTGCGAGTAGAAGATCCCGACCACTTCGCCGGTCTGGGGGAGGCCGTACAGGTTCCCCTCGCCGAAGGTTGTGCCGTCGGCGGAGTACCGGACCTTGGACAGGACCGAATCTGAGAAGCGGTCCGCCCATCCGTACTGGTCCGCGTAGGGCGTCAGGTCCAGCAGCTGTCCGGCCTTCACGAACTGGCCCATGTCGCCGCGGGCGTTGTTGACCTGCACCACATCCGGCACGTCGTTGCCGGAGAGCGCCAACGACACCTGCGTCTTCAGGTCGTCGAAGGATTGGGTGGTGCGCTTGATCGTGATGTTGGGGTACTTCTCCTGGAAGGCGGCATTGAGCGCCACCAGGGAGTCGTTCTGGCTGCCACGGACCTCCTGGTCCCACACCACGAGCTCGATGTCTCCCAGCTGAGCGGGGTCCGTCACCTCGGGTGTGGCAGCGCCGCTGGGTGCCGTGGTGGCAGGAGCCTCCCCCGGGGCACACGCCGACAACACGGCAGCGCTGGCCAGGCCAGCCCCGTAGAGGAAGTAGCGACGGGTGAGTGGGCGAAGCGTCATGGGGTCCCTCCTCGGACATCGATATGCAAGATTCTGCCACTATCTGATTGGTGGTGACTGGTTCCAGTAAAGTTGTTGCCGAATCGGAACATCGGCGAAGGGGCCAGGCCATGTTGACGGATGTGCGCCACCATGCGGTGGTGGACCTGATCCATCATGTCGGCGCGCTCTCGGTGCCTGAGCTGGCGGCCCGCTTCGGGGTCTCGGAGGCCACCGCCCGGCGTGACCTCGATCAGCTCGCCGCCCGGGGACTGGTGGAGCGGGTCCGCGGCGGAGCGAAGGTTCCGCGCAGCCCCATCAGGCCGGAGGCGGACGCCTCCCCGTTCGAGGTGGTCGCCGGCCAGGAGCCCCGGGAAAAGCGCGCGATCGCACGCCGGGCCGCGGCGCTCGTCGCGGACGGCGACGTGGTGGCCCTTGACATCGGCACCACGGTCTTCGCCATGTGCGAGCACCTCAGGAGCCGCGATCTCACAGTGGTCACCGCCTCGCTCGCCGTGGTCCGTGCGCTCTCGGATGCACCCGGGATCGACCTCGTCGTCATGGGTGGGGTCCTCAGGCCCAACTACGAGTCGCTGGTGGGCGTCCTCACCGAGTCCTGCCTGAGGCAGGTCCGGGTCGACATCGCCTTCCTCGGCGCCTCCGGCATCCGGCCCGACGGGGCAGTGCTGGACTCGACTCCCAGCGAGGTGCCCGTCAAGCGCGCCATGATCGAGATCGCCAACCGGGCGTGGTTGTTGGCGGATCACAAGAAGTTCCCCGGGATCGGTTTCCTGGAGGTGGTGCCCGTGGAGAGGTTCACCGGCCTCATCACCGACGCGCCGCTGACGCCGTCCCAGCTGACCCTGCCCCCCGACACGACCCTGGAGGTTCTCACAGCATGAAACTCGTGATCCTGGGCGGGGGCGGCTTCCGCGTGCCGCTGGTCTACGACGCCGTCGCCACCAACGCGCTGTCCGCCTCGGGTCGTCCCGCGGCCGACATCACGGAGGTGGTCCTCCACGACACTTCGGCCTCGAGGCTCGAGGCGATCGGACGGGTGATCGGCGAACGGGCGCGCCAGCTGGTTGATCCACCCAGTCTGCGCGTCACCACGGACCTGCGCGACGCCCTCGTCGGCGCCCACTTCGTCTTCGCGGCCATCCGGGTTGGCGGCTCCGAGGGGAGGATCGCCGACGAGCGGGTCGCCCTCAACCTGGGCCTCCTGGGCCAGGAGACAGTCGGCCCGGGGGGGTTGGCCTACGCGCTGCGCACCGTCCCTGTGATGAGGCGGGTAGCCGAGACCATCGCCGACGTCGCCCCCGAGGCGTGGACAATCAACTTCACCAACCCGGCAGGGATCGTCACCCAGGCGATGCGCACGGTCCTAGGCGACCGCGTCGTGGGGATCTGCGACACCCCCATCGGTCTGGTGAGGCGCGTGTCGCGGCTGCTCGGGGTCTCCCTCGAGCACGACCGCGACCGCGTCGACTACGACTATGTGGGCCTCAACCACCTCGGCTGGCTGAGGTCGGTGAGCGTGGACGGAGTGGACCGGCTCCCCGGCCTCCTTGCCTCGGACGACGCGCTGGAGCACGTCGAGGAGGCGCGGCTCCTGGGGAAGCCGTGGGTCAGGGCGATGGGTGCGCTGCCCAACGAATACCTCTACTACTACTGGAAGACCGACGAGGCCATCCGCAACATCCGGGTGGCGACGCAGACGCGCGGCCAGTACCTCAACGTCCAGCAGGGCCGCTTCTACGATGCGGTCGCGTGCTGCGAGTCGCCCCTGGGTCTCTGGCGCGATGCCCTCCACGAACGCGAGGCCACCTACATGGCCGAGGCCCGCGAGGGCGACGAGGCCCGGCACGACGAGGACGTGGCCGGCGGCGGCTACCAGGAGGTGGCGTTGCGCCTCATGACCGCGCTGGCCACCGGAGCGCCGGAACGCATGATCCTCGACGTGGGCAACGGGAGCGCCGCCGGGAGGATCGTGCCGGAGCTGCCGGACGACGTCGTGGTGGAGGTGGGGTGCGTCGCCGACGGGGCGGGGGTCCACCCGCAGCCGATCGCGCCTGTGACGCTCCAGCAGCTGGGGCAGATGAGCACTCTCCGGGCCGCCGAGCAGGCGATCGCCGAGGCGGCGCTCACGGGCAGCCGCGACAAGGCGTGGGAGGGGTTCTCCGTCCATCCCCTGGTGGCCTCGCCACGCCTGGGCAAGGCGCTGCTCGACGGATATGCGGCTGCCCATCCGTCGATCGCGGAGTTGTTCCAGGGCTGAGCGTCCCCTGGATCAGGCCAGCGAGCCGAGGACCGGGATCCACTCCTCGATCGAGCGCTCGGCGATCAGGTTCGCCGCCCAGAGGGGGTCGCGGTCCAGGAGTTCCTCGATCTCGGCGGCGGAATCGGCGGCGAAGATCAGCAGCGCCCCCGGGAGGTCGCTTCCCACATACGGACCGCTCGCCACCAGCGTGTCGTCGAGCAGGGACGACAGGTAGGCGCGATGGTGGGGGCGCTCGGCGTCGAGGGCCCGGGAGTCGTCGGTGTAGGTGTACTGGACCACGAAGTAGCTCATGGCCCCAGGCTAGCCCTACGGGTGGGGTGAGTGTTTGGCCTTGCCGGGCGGGGCAGCGTAGAATAGCCGATTGGTACTAACCGGCGCGCAGTGGGCGGGCCGGGGCAACGAGAGAGAATACATGGCGAAGAAAGAAGGAGCCCTCGAGCTAGAGGGCACCGTGGTCGAGGCCCTGCCCAACGCGATGTTCCGCGTGGAGTTGGCCAACGGACACAAGGTCCTCACGACCATCAGCGGCAAGATGCGCCAGCACTACATCCGCATCCTCCCCGCGGACCGCGTCGTGGTGGAGCTGTCTCCCTACGACCTGACGCGCGGACGCATCGTCTACCGTCACAAGTGAGCGCGGCGCACCCGTCGCGCACCCCAGAGAAGGGCCTCGCCGATCGACGGCGGGGGCCCTTTTTGCTTTCCCGTCCCACCCCCGCCGCCCCACCCCCTATGGGAGCCCCCTCGTTTTGGCAACTCGAGCCCTCGTCACGTAGAGTGGTGCGTCGGTCGTCTATGACCGGACATGTCTGCATGCCCGGCATTTCGATCAAGCTATCCACCACAAGATTGGGCGCGTCCGCGCTCCCAGTCGCCGATTGAAAAGGTTGCTCGAATGAAGGTTCAGCCGAGCGTCAAGAAGATCTGCGACAAGTGCAAGGTCATCCGCCGGCACGGTCGTGTGATGGTGATCTGCGAAAACCCTCGCCACAAGCAGCGGCAGGGCTGACCCGGGGCCACTGGCCCCTGGCATGCAGAGCACCGCGGGACGGGTCGATCGCCCACTCCGCCGACAACTGAAAGCAACGTGAACGCAAGGACCCCTCTAGGGGTCCCCACCCCTGGGCGAAGGCCAGGGCCCCGTCGGTGCATGAGTGCACCACAGGCGGCGGGGACGCTTCACGCCACACACCTTCGCGGTCCGCGACCGGGCTCCTCATCGAGTCAGGATCGACATGTTTGAGAAAGGTAACCGCCTGATGGCACGCCTCGTTGGTGTTGACCTCCCGCGCGAAAAGCGTCTGGAAGTCGCACTCACCTACATCTTCGGCGTCGGGAAGACCCGCGCCGCCGAGACCCTCTCCGCCACTGGTATCAGCGGAGATGTCCGAGTCCACCAGCTCACGGAGGACCAGCTCGTCGCCCTGCGCGACCACATCGAAGGCAAGTACGAGATCGAGGGTGACCTCCGCCGTACGGTTGCCGCCGACATCCGCCGCAAGGTTGAGATCGGTAACTACCAGGGCCGTCGCCACCGCAGTGGTCTGCCGGTTCGTGGTCAGCGCACGCGCACCAATGCGCGCACCCGCAAGGGCAAGAAGAAGGCCGTCGCTGGCAAGAAGAAGGCGCGCTAACCCGCGCCCCTCTGCAGGACTTAGGAGAAGGACTCAATGGCTACTGCAAGCCGCAAGGCGGCCGCCACCAAAACCAAGGTGCGCCGCAAGGAAAAGAAGAACGTGCTCGCCGGTCAGGCGCATATCAAGAGCACCTTCAACAACACCATCATCTCGATCACCGATCCCACCGGGGCTGTGATTGCGTGGGCCTCAGCCGGAACCGTCGGCTTCAAGGGCTCCCGCAAGTCGACGCCGTTCGCTGCGCAGATGGCCGCCGAGGCCGCTGGCCGTCGTGCCATGGAGCACGGCATGAAGCGCATCGACGTGTTCGTCAAGGGCCCCGGCTCCGGCCGTGAGACCGCGATCCGCTCCCTGGGGGCCGTCGGCCTCGAGGTCGGCGCCATCTCGGACGTGACCCCGACGCCGCACAACGGCTGCCGCCCGCCCAAGCGCCGTCGCGTCTGATCGCCCGAGAGAAAAGGACTAGAAGAAAATGGCTCGTTATACCGGCCCTTTGACCAAGAAGTCTCGTCGTCTCGGGACAGACCTGGTTGGCAACGACAAGGCCTTCGAGCGCCGTCCGTACCCCCCGGGTGTGCACGGTCGCGGCCGCACGAAGGATTCCGAGTACTCGCTGCAGCTCAAGGAGAAGCAGAAGGCGCGCTACGCCTACGGCGTCCTGGAGAAGCAGTTCCGCCGCTACTACCAGGAAGCTGATCGTCACCCGGGCAAGACCGGTGACCGTCTGCTGCAGATTCTCGAATCGCGCCTGGACAACGTGGTTTACCGCGCAGGCTTCGCCACCACCCGTCGGCAGGCACGCCAGCTCGTGGTCCACGGCCACTTCCTGGTCAACGGTCATCGCGTGAACATCCCGTCGTACCGCGTCCGCGCGCACGACATCATCGACGTCGCCGAGAAGTCGCTGACCATGACCCCGTTGGTCATTGCCCGCGAGACCCACGGCGACCGCGCGGTCCCCGCGTGGCTCGAGGCCCGTCCCAACCGGATGCGGATCCTCGTGCATCAGCTCCCCGTCCGCGAGCAGATCGTCGTGGATGTCCAGGAGCAGATGATCGTCGAGCTCTACTCGAAGTAATGCTGAAGGGCCGGCCGGGAGATCCGGTCGGCCCATCTCACCCTCAGGCCTCGCGGCCGCATTCGCACCATCAGATATCGGTTGGTGCGGGAAGGAACACCCATGCTTATCGCACAGCGCCCCAGCCTCTCCGAGGACGTCGTCTCCGAGTTCCGTTCACGGTTCATGATCGAACCGCTGGAGCCTGGCTTCGGCTACACGCTCGGCAACTCGCTGCGCCGTACCCTGCTGTCCTCGATCCCTGGCGCCGCGGTGACCAGCATCAAGGTGGAGGGCAACCAGCACGAGTTCTCCACCCTGGAGGGCGTCGTCGAAGACGTCACCGAGATCATCCTCAACCTGAAGAGCCTCGTGCTCTCCTCCGAGGAGGACGAGCCGGTGGTCATGTACCTCCGGAAGGCCGGGGCCGGCACCGTCACCGCTGGTGACATCCAGCCCCCCGCGGGCGTCGAGATCCACAACCCGGAGCTGCACATCGCAACGCTCAACGACAACGGGAAGATCGAGATGGAGCTGGTGGTCGAGCGAGGCCGCGGCTACGTGTCCAGCGTGCAGAACAAGAACCCCGACGCCGAGATCAGCCGGATCCCCGTGGATTCGATCTACTCGCCGGTCCTGAAGGTGACCTACAAGGTCGAGGCCACCCGCGTGGCCCAGCGCACCGACTTCGATCGCCTCATCATCGACGTGGAGACCAAGCCGTCGATCGCCCCCCGCGATGCCATGGCCTCGGCCGGCCGCACCCTGGTGGAGCTGTTCGGCCTCGCCCGGGAGCTCAACGCAGATGCCGAGGGCATCGAGATCGGCCCGTCGCCCGTCGACGAGCAGATCGCCGAGTCGCTCAACCTTCCCGTCGAGGATCTTGAGCTGTCGGTCCGTTCCTACAACTGCCTCAAGCGCGAGGGCATCCACACCGTGGGCGAGCTCGTCGCCCGCAGCGAAGAGGACCTGCTCGACATCCGCAACTTCGGATCGAAGTCCATCGACGAGGTCAAGGAGACGCTGGCCGGTCTCGGTCTCGCGCTGCGCGACTCGCACCCCGGCTTCGACCCGTTGCAGGCCATCGAGCGCTACGACGAGGACAACGACGAGGACGCTGACTTCGCCGAGACCGAGCAGTACTGACCGCCCACTAGTTCTGGAGAATAGACATGCCCAAGCCAACCAAGGGCGCTCGTCTGGGCGGCAGCCCGGCCCACGAGCGCCTCATCCTGCGCAACCTCGCCACCCAGCTCTTCGAGCATGGAAGCATCACCACCACCGAGACGCGTGCCCGGCGCGTCCAGCCGCTGGCTGAGAAGCTGCTGACGAAGGCCAAGCGGGGAGACCTGCACGCGCGTCGCCTCGTGCTCACCTCCGTCACGGACAAGGACGTCGTGCGTCGCCTGTTCGACGAGATCGCGCCGTCGCTCGAGGGTCGTGAGGGCGGGTACACCCGCATCACGAAGATCGGCAACCGCAAGGGCGACAACGCCCCGCTCGCGGTGATCGAGATCATCACCGAGCCCGTCGTGTCGAAGCCGAAGGCCGCGAAGAAGGCCGACAAGGTCGAGGAGACGCCGGTCGTCGAGGAGACCCCGGTCGTCGAGGAGTCCGCTGCCGACGAGGTTGAGGAGGCTGAGCTCGTCGACGAGGTTCCGGCCGACGAGGCCGCCGCCGACGAGGCTGAGGTCGAGGAGACCGAAGCCAAGTAGCACGCACTGCATCGAGGGGGCCTTCGTGGGCCCCCTCTTTGCGTACCCGGACACCACTGGTGGGCCCGGTTCGGTGGCGCCGCTCGTCGTGGATAAGGTTGAGCGACGCCGTAGGAGGAGACTTTGATGACGCGACGCGATATGTGGGCTGTTGCTCTGGCCGGTGCACTGCTGGTGGCCGGGTGCGGAACCGGCACCAGCGCCCCTGGGGGCTCAGAGACCGCGCCTGAGGTCAGCGGCACCGGCGCCCCTGAGAAGGCGACCGTCTCGATCGGGGCGGTGACCATCGTGTCCCACCCGTCACTGGACGCCGTGTTCGAGGGCATCCGGGAGGGTCTGGCGGAGGCCGGCTACGTGGAGGGCGAGAACCTGACGCTCGAGTTCCAGAACCCGCAGGGCGACCAGGCGACGCTCACCAGCATCGCCAACACCTACGCCGCCTCGGACCACGACCTGTTCGTCGCGCTGGCCACGCCGCCGGCGCAGGCCCTGGCGCAGGTGGTCCAGGACAGGCCCATCGTGTTCGCCTCGGTGACGGACCCCGTGGCCGCCGGGCTCGTCGAATCCATGGACAACCCCGGCGGCAACGTGACCGGCACCAGCGACCAGCTGCCCACCGACGAGCAGCTCGCAGTCATCCAGCGCATCATGCCGGAGGTGAAGTCCGTCGGCATCGTCTACTCGTCGGCCGAAGTCAACGCCCAGGTGCAGGCCGAGGCCGCAATCGAGGCCGGCGCCGAGCTCGGCATCGAGGTGAAGACCGCCACCATCACCAACTCCTCCGAGGTGCAGCAGGCCGCGGAGTCCCTGGACGTCGACGCCTACTTCGTGCTGGTGGACAACACGGTGGTCTCGGCGATGGAATCCATGATCCAGGTGGCGGAGCAGCGGCAGCGGCTCCTCGTCACCTCTGATCCTGACTCCGTGGAGCGGGGCGCCGCCGCGGCGCTGGCCACCGACTACAAGGCCCAGGGTCTGCAGACCGCGGCAATGATCGCCCGCATCATCGAGGGCGCTGACCCCGCCGAGACGCCGGTGGAGCTGGCCGAGACTCTCGAGCTTGTGATCAACCCGGCGGCCGCGGAGCGGATGGGCGTCACCATCCCGGATGACGTGGTTGAAGACGCAGCCACCACCTACTGACGTGGACGGGGTCGGTGTGACCCCCGCCCTAAAACTACGCTGAGCCATCAGCGAGACACCGAATCAGCGAACCCCTTCCTAGGAGAATCATGAAGCTCAAGGCCCTCGCGATCGGCGCAGCCAGCGCCCTCGCACTCACCGCCTGCGGCGGCGCCACCAGCCCCGCCGAGTCCACCGTCGCAGCCTCAAGCTCGGCCGCCGAGTCCCAGGCGGCGCCCGAGTCGATCAGCGTGGGCATCGCCACGATCGTGTCCCACCCCGCGCTCGACGCCGCACAGCAGGGTTTCATCGACGCGCTGGCCGAGGCCGGCTACGTGGAGGGCGAGAACGCGGAGTTCGATCTCCAGAACGCCCAGGGCGACCAGTCGACGCTGACCAACATCGCCAACACGTTCGCCTCGTCGGATTACGACGGCTTCCTCGCCATCGCGACGCCCACGGCGCAGTCGCTGGCCAACGTCATCACGGACCGCCCGATCGTCTTCGCAGCGGTCACCGATCCCGTCGCCGCCGGCCTCGTCGCCTCATGGGAGGCGCCTGACGCCAACATCACGGGCGTCTCGGATCTCAACCCGATGAAGGAGCAGCTGGAGCTCATCAAGGAGGCGCTGCCCGAGGTGGCCTCCGTGGGCATCGTCTACTCCTCCGGCGAGGTCAACTCCGAGGTGCAGGTGGCCGAGGCCGAAGAGGCGGCCGCGGACATGGGCATCGAGATCGTGACAGCCACCGTCACGAACTCGTCGGAGGTGCAGCAGGCCGCCGAGTCCCTCGACGTCGACGCCTACCTCATCCCCACCGACAACACCGTGGTCTCCGCCGCAGAGTCGCTCATCCAGGTCGCCGAGCAGAAGCAGAAGCCAGTGTTCGCCTCTGACGAGTCGACGATGGAGCGCGGCGCGGCCGCCGGCCTGTCGGTGAACTACACCCAGCAGGGCAAGGACGCCGCAGCGGTGTTCCTCAAGCTGCTGGAGGGCACCCCGGCCTCCGAGATCGCGGTGGAGACGCAGAAGGAGTTCGACCTCTTCGTCAACGTGGATGGCGCCGCCAAGCAGGGCCTGACGCTGCCCGAGGCCATCGTCTCGCGCGCCACCAAGCAGTTCTGATCGACGAGTAGACACACAAATGATCATCGCGCTTGAGATCGGACTCCTCTACGCCGTCATGGCGCTGGGGGTGTATCTCACCTACCGGGTCCTGGACTTCCCAGACCTCACGGTGGATGGCTCCTTCACGACGGGGGCGGCCACCTGCGCCATCCTCATCGTCAACGGGGCCCCGATCCCGCTCGCGATGGTGGCGGGGGTGGTGGCCGGCATGATCGCCGGCGCCGTCACCGGCCTGCTGCACGTGTGGGGCGGGATCAACCCGCTGTTGGCGGGCATCCTGACCCAGATCGCCCTGTACTCGATCAACCTGCGGATCATGGGCAACAAGGCCAACGTCCCGCTGCTGCGCGAGGAGACGCTGTTCTCCGGCCTGCGTGCGGACAAGGTGCTCGGCACCTGGACGTCGGTGGGCCTCTTCGCGGTCGTGGTCGTCGTCATCGGCGCGCTGGTCTACTGGTTCCTCGGCACCAGCTACGGCGTCGGGATGCGCGCCACGGGCGACAACGAGCTGATGGCGCAGTCGCAGGGCATCAACACCGGGTCCACCAAGATCGTCGGTCTGATGATCTCCAACGGCCTGGTGGCCCTCTGCGGGACGCTCGTGGCGCAGTACCAGGGCTTCTCCGACATCTCGATGGGCATCGGCCTCATCGTCGCCGGCCTCGCGTCGGTGATCGTGGGCCAGGCGATCTTCGGGTTGACCTCGGTGTGGCAGGCCGTCATGGCCGCCGCGCTCGGCTCGGTGATCTACCGCGGCGTCATCCAGGTGGCGCTCAGCAACGGCTTCAACCCCAACGACATGAAGCTCGTCTCAGCGGTGCTCGTCGTTCTCGCCCTCGTCCTTCCGGCGTGGGGCCCGCTGCGACGGTTGCGCGCCCAGCGCAGGCGCGCCAAGGAGCTCACCGAAGGGGTGGCCGCCTGATGCTCAAGCTCGTCAACGTCACCAAGCGGTTCTTCCCCGGCACGGTCAACGAGCGGCTCGCGCTCGACAACCTGACCCTCACCCTGCACGAGGGCGACTTCGTCACGGTCATCGGCTCCAACGGTGCCGGCAAGTCCACGATGCTCAACGTGGTGGCGGGTCGCTATCTCGCCGAGGGCGGACAGGTGCTGATCGACGACCGCGAGGTCACGAGGATGCCCGAGCACCGCCGCGCGAAGTGGGTGGCGCGCGTGTTCCAGGACCCCATGGCGGGCACGTCGCCGCACCTCACCATCGAGGAGAACCTGTCGATCGCCTTCGAGCGCGGCAAGCGCCGGGGCCTGGGAATGGCGGTCACCAAGCCGAAGCGGGCGCTGTACCGCGAGGCGCTGGCCACGCTGGAGCTCGGGCTGGAGGACCGGCTCCAGATGCGCGTGGGCATGCTGTCCGGCGGTCAGAGGCAGGCGCTGAGCCTGCTCATGGCCACCTACGCCCAACCGTCGATCCTGCTGCTCGACGAGCACACCGCGGCCCTCGACCCGTCACGGGCGGAGCTGATCACCCGGCTGACCGGCGAGGCCGTTGCCCGCCATCGCCTCACCACCCTCATGGTCACCCACAACATGCACCAGGCCATCGAGCTCGGCAACCGGCTCATCATGATGCACGAGGGCAGGGTTGTCCTCGAGGTGGATGAGGCGGCTAAGAAGCACATCACGGCCGAGCACCTGCTGGAGGAGTTCTCGAAGATCAAGGGCGCCAGCCTGGCTGACCGGACGCTGCTCGACTGAGCGAAGAAAGACGAGGACGGGCCCCGGGGATCTCCCCGGGGCCCGTCCTTGCAGGTGATGGTCGAGCGTCAGGCGAGGGCGGCCGAGGCGGCCTTGGCCTTCGTGAAGCGCTCGGCGACGTCGGCCCAGTTGACCACGTTCCACCAGGCGTTGACGTAGTCGCCCTTGACGTTCTTGTACTGCAGGTAGAAGGCGTGCTCCCACATGTCGAGCTGCAGCAGGGGGATCTGGCCGGCCGGCAGGTTGCCCTGCTGATCGAACAGCTGGTTGATGTTCATCCGCTGGCCCAGCGTGTCCCACACGAGCATCGACCAGCCGGAGCCCTGGATGCCGTTGGCCACGGCGTTGAAGTGCTTCTGGAAGCCCTCGAAGCCGCCGAAGTACTCGTCGATCGCCGAGGCGAGTTCGCCGTCGGGGCGGTCCCCGCCGTCGGGGGACATGTTCTTCCAGAAAACGGAGTGGTTGATGTGCCCGCCGAGGTGGAAGGCGGCGTCCTTGCTCAGCTTGTTGACCGCGCCCAGGTCGCCCTTCTCGCGCGCGGCGGCGAGCTGCTCGAGCGCGTCGTTGATGCCCTTGACGTAGGCGGCATGGTGCTTGCTGTGGTGCAGCTCCATGATCTCGGGGGCGATGTGGGGCGCAAGTGCGCTGTAGTCGTAGTCGAGGTCGGGGAGGGTGTAGGTCATGCTCACTCCTTGTGGAAAGACTCGCGCCCGGAGGCGCGCTGACTCTCCCATCCTAGGGGCGAAAAATAGTTCGTGCTTCAACTATGGCCGTACGAGACGTCAGTCGAGGCAGAACTCGTTGCCCTCGGGGTCCTGCATCACGATGAAGCCGTGGCTCATCGGCGGGTCCGGTTCGAAGCGCTGCGCCCGCGTTGCGCCCAGCGCGACGAGGCGCGCGGCCTCGGCCTCCAGCACGGCCATCCGCTCCTCACCGCGGAGCCCCTCGCCCGCTCGAACGTCGATGTGGAGCCGGTTCTTCGCCGTCTTCGGCTCCGGGACCTTCTGAATGTAGATGCGGGGGCGGACGCCCTCTGGGTCGACGATCGCCATGGCGTCGTCCCAACGCTCCTCCGGCAGGCCCGATTCAGCCAGGAAGTCCAGCCACGCCGCGACAGTCTCCGCCGCCGGGCCGATGCTTCCCCCGGGTGGCGGATCCACCGCGTACCCGAGCACCTCGATCCAGAACAGGCCGAGCTGTCTGGGGGAGGCGGCGTCGAACGTGAGCTGAAGAGCGGGTGTGTGCATGTGCTGCTCCCTTCCACGGGTCAGCCTGCCATGCCAACGGCGGATCAGTGCGTGATCACTCAGGCGACGGACCCGGGGACACCTCGAGGATCCGGAAGCCCTTGGCGGAGGCGACCCGCTCGGTGGGATAGCCCTGCTCGATGAGCCAGCGCTGCAGGGAGTCGCCGCCAAGGTTCTTGTTCACCACGAGGCGCGCCACGCCGCCCGGCTCCAGGCGGGGGAGCCAGGTGAGCAGGAGGTGGTGCAGGGCCTCCTTGCCGATGCGGATGGGAGGGTTGGACCAGATCTCGCGGTAGCGCACCTCCGCCGCGACGCCGTCGGGGGCGGTGGCCCGCACCCGCTCCGCGACCCCGGCCGCGGCAGCGTTGAGGCCGGTGAGCTCGACGGCCAGAGCGTTGACGTCGACGGCGTCGACGGTGACCGCGGGGGAGGCCACGGCCAGAGCCACCGCGATGGGTCCGAAGCCGCACCCCAGATCCAGCAGGTGACCCTCCTCGGGGGGCAGCGATTCCCTCAGCAGGATGGCCGTGCCTGGGTCCAGACGGGCCCCGGAGAACACGCCGCCGGCGGTGGTGAAGCTCAGCTCCATGCCCCAGATGTGCGCGGTGATCCGCCGGGTGGAGACCGGACCCTCCGGGGTGTGGAAGTAGTGGCTCACAGGTCCTCCAGGGTGCGGGTGGCGCGTGCCTCGAGGGCGCGGGCCCCGAGGCGGTCTTCGGCGGGGTAGCCCACCTCTTCCAGGGTGAGCCCGCGGGCCGGCATCACGAGCACCTCGCCGTGCCGGGCGGGGGTGGCGGCGACCCGCTCCAGCCAGGCGAGGTCGCGGCGGCCGGCGGCCACCGCGACGACGGCGCCCACCAGCGAGCGGACCATCGAGTGACAGAACGCGTCGGCCAGAAGGTGGATCTCGATCAGGCCGTCGCTGCGCCGGGTGGCGCTGAACTCCCGCAGCTCGCGGATGGTGGTGGCGCCGTCGCGGGGCTTGCAGAACGGCGCGAACTCCCTCAGACCGATGAGGGTGGCGGCCGCGGCGTTGAGCCGGTCGAAGTCGACGGTGTGGCGCAGCGACACCACGTGGCTCCTCACCAACGGGTCCGGCGGGGAGTCGGCGCTCAGGACGCGGTAGCAGTACCGCCGCCAGATGGCCGAATAGCGGGCGTGGAATCCCGCTGGGGCGGGGGAGACTGCCTTGACGACCACGTCGGCGGGGAGGGCACGGCGGAGGCGGCGGTAGAGGTAGGCGGAGCCGTCCGGCTGGTGCGCGGCGGGTGCGCCCTCAGGGAGGACGAGGTCCAGGTGGCAGACCTGACCGCGGGCGTGGACGCCCGCGTCGGTGCGCCCAGCGGCCACCAGCGTGGGTCTCCTCGGGAGGCTCAGCAGCTGCCCGATCCGCTCCTCCACCACCTCCTGCACGGTACGCAGCCCTGGTTGCGTGGCCCAGCCGTGGAACGCCGTGCCGTCGTAGGCCACATCAAGCCTGAGCCGCATCGACCCTCCGATACGTGAGGTCGTAGACGCGGCGGCCCGCGGCGAGCCCTTTGGCCTCGTACTTGGTGACGGGCCGCTCCGCGAGACGCGGCGCCCAACCGTCGTGCTCATTGACCAGGCCCGGGGCGGCATCGAGGTGTTCCCTCATCCAGAGCGCGTAATCCTCCCAGTCCGTGGCCAGCCGCCACAGCCCCCCAGGGGCGAGCTTGGCCGTCACCACGTCCGCGAAGTCCGGCCCCACCAGCCGCCGCTTGTGGTGGCGCTTCTTGTGCCAGGGATCAGCGAAGAACGTCCACAGCTCGCTCACCGTGCCGTCGCCGAAGAGCCTGCCCAGGCCCTGGGCGCCGTCCGCGACGACGATGCGGACGTTGAGCACCCCCGCCCGGGCCAGGCGCCCCACGGTGGAGGCGATGGCGGGTTCGAAGACCTCGAACGCCACCACATCGGCCTCGGGCCGACCGGCGGCCATCGGCGCCAGTGAGTCTCCCGTGCCGGAGCCGATCTCCACGATCAGCGGCGCCTCGCGCCCGAACTCCGCAGCCCAGTCCACGGAGGCATCGTCGGCGATGGAGGTGGACAACGGCCCCCGGGGCAGGTCCACCACGTAGGTGTCGCGGT
This sequence comes from Arachnia sp., assembly GCA_035467795.1. Lineage (GTDB taxonomy): Bacteria > Actinomycetota > Actinomycetes > Propionibacteriales > Propionibacteriaceae > Arachnia. The sequence continues at coordinate 16,291 of DATITN010000095.1, forward strand.
GGCGCTCCCAGGACCTCGCCTGGGACTCGTTCATGCGCGCGCTGCGCCGGACGAAGCTCACAACGTCGCGGTGCAGTCTGGGGGGCAGCGGATCCACCGGGCCAGCCTAGTGGTGATCTCCGTCGGCTCACCCCGGGCCCTACCCGGCCCGGGCCGCCCGAAGCCCCCGGCGCAGCGCATACGCTTGTGCATGTCGGCCGCGCCACAAGGAGAGACAATGCGCACACTGCTCAACATCATCTGGGTCGTTTTCGGCGGGTTCTGGCTCGCCCTCGGCTACTTCATCGCCGGCGTGATCGCCTGCATCTTCATCATCACCATCCCCGCCGGCATCGCCTCCTTCCGGATGGCCAACTACGTCCTCTGGCCGTTCGGGCGCAGCGTGATCAGGCGGCCGGAAGCCGGCGCGGGTTCCGCGATCATGAACGTGATCTGGTTCCTCATCGCCGGCTGGTGGCTGGCGCTGGCGCACGTGGCTGCGGCGTTGGCGCAGACCCTCACGATCGTCGGCATCGCCAACGCCTACGTCAGCCTCAAGATGATCCCCGTGACCTGCTTCCCCTTCGGCAAGCAGATCGTGGACAACGGCTCCATCTTCTGAGCCACCCCGTCAGAGGCGCGGACGGTTCCATCGACCGGGTCGCGCCAGCGCGTCCGTGGACACCCGGATCCCCGAAGCGTCCAGCGACGCGACGGCCACCAGCAGGCTGAGCGTCGGGAAGCCGTGAGGCCGGTTGTCGCGGATGATCGCGCGGTCGTCGGCGGCCTCGAGCCGGGCGGACTCACCCAGCACCCGGAGCCAGCCCTCCCACCAGCGTCCATCGCCCCGGTCATCGGTGGGGGTGGTGGCGAAGGGGCCCAACCACTCCGCGATCCTCGGGGTCGTGGGATCGTCGACGTCCTCGTGGGCCACCATGTGAGTGCCGGGCGTCAGGTCGATGACCCTCGGGTGCCCGCCCTCCCACGACGTGACGCGCGCGCCCGCGGGCTGGGCCTCCACCAGGTTGAATCCCAGGGTGGTCAGCGGCTCGGGCAGCGGCCGCCCCGCCACCGCGTCCAGCACCAGCGACCCCCTGGAGGTCGGCACCGTCACGTCCGCGCCGCCCGCGCGATTCAGCAGGACGGCGAGCCGCGACCCGTCGGCGGCGAGCCAGGCCCCGCCGGCCAGAACGTCGCGCACCCCGCGCACCGACGGCCGATCCGGCCACCAGGCGCCCCAGGGCAGCCACGGACGCTCCGGGTCCTCGTCGCGGACCGCCAGCACCCGGACCGGCCCTTGGCCCGGCTCAGGCACCCGGATCACCACAGTGCACATGCCGCGACAGTACCCGGCCCCGGTCTCCGTACCGCGCAACGCGAATGCCTCTGGAAGAATCGTCGGCATGGTCATCGTCGTGGGAGTCACGGGCGGCATCGCCGCCTACAAGGCCGTCCAGCTCGTCCGCCTGTTCGTGCTCGACGGGCACGAGGTGCACGTCGTCCCCACCGAGGACGCTCTGCGTTTCGTCGGGCTTCCCACCTGGGAGGCGATCTCCCGCAACCGGGTCACCACCTCCGTCCACGATGACGTGCCCGAGGTGCGGCACGTGGCGCTCGGCCAGCGGGCCGACCTGGTGGTGGTCGCGCCGGCCACCGCCAACACGATCGCGTCGATGGCGGCAGGGCTCGCCTCCGACCTGCTCGGGACCACCCTGCTCGCCACCCGCGCACCGGTGCTGATCGCGCCCGCCATGCACACCGAGATGTGGCAGCACCCGGCGACGGTGGCGAACATGGACACGCTCATCTCCAGGGGCGTGCACGTGATCGGGCCCGCGGACGGGCCCCTCACCGGCGGCGACTCCGGTCCGGGCCGGATGAGCGAACCCGACGAGATCCACGCGGCGGCGCAGCGGATCATCGTCCCGGGCAGGCAGGATCTCGACGGGCTCACCGTCGCGGTGTCAGCCGGCGGGACCCGCGAGCCCATCGATCCCGTCCGCTACCTCGGCAACCGGTCCAGCGGCCGGCAGGGGGTGGCGCTGGCGGTGGCGGCGGCCGAGCGCGGCGCGAGGGTGCTTCTTGCGGCCTGCAACATCGACGCCGACGTGCTGCGCCCCGCCCAGCGGCCCGGGATTCAGACGCACACCGCCGGGTCAGCCTCCGAGCTGTCGGCTGTGATGGGAGAGCTGTCGCAAACGGCAGACGTCGTGATCATGGCGGCCGCCGTCGCGGACTACCGGGTGGCCGAAACCTCCGAAGGGAAGCTCACCAAGGAGTCCGGGTCCCCGCCGGTGCTGACGCTGGTGGAGAACGAGGACATCGTCGCCGGCCTCGCCGCACGCCGCCGCCCCGGGCAGCTGATCGTCGCCTTCGCGGCGGAGACCGCCACCGGCGACGAACTGCTGCGCCGCGCCGTCGCCAAGCGTCGCGGCAAGGGCGTGGACCTGCTGGCCGTCAACGAGGTGGGCTGGCACAAGGGCTTCGAGGCGGCGGACAACCGGCTTCTGATCCTGGGCGCCGACGACGTGGTGATCGCCGAGTCGGCAGGCAGCAAACGAGAGGTCGCCGACGCGCTTCTCGACGCCGTCGTGGGGCATCCCGGACGCGTCGCGGCCGCGCGCCCCTGACGGGAACGCGCGGCCGCGCCTTGCCTGGAGCTACTGCTTCGGCCAGAGCTCCTCGGGCATCAACTCGTAGCCGTGGAACTCGCGGGTGAAGCTGCCCGTGCCCTGCGCGACGCCGCGCAGGTCGATCGGGTAGGTCACCAGCTCGCTCTGCGGAACCAGGGCCTCGATGGTGGCATGGCCCTGACCGTCGAGATCGCTGCCCTGCACCTGCGCCCGTCGGCCGGCCAGATCCGTGAGCACCGAGCCCATGAACGAGTCGCCGGTGGTGACCCGCACCCGGTCGATGGGCTCCAACAGCCCCACCTTCCCGGGACCCGCCGCGTCCCGGAGCGCGAGTTGCCCGGCCACCTGGAACGCCATGTCCGAGGAGTCCACCGAGTGCGACTTGCCGTCGTAGAGGGTCACCCGCACGTCCACCATCGGCAACCCGAAGGTGGTGCCGTGCGCCAGCTGCTGCTCGAGGCCCTTCTGGACGGAGCCGATGTAGGCGCGCGGCACTGAGCCGCCCACCACCTTGTCCACGAACTCGAATCCGCCGCCACGGGGGAGGGGCTCCACCTCGACGTCGCACACCGCGAACTGGCCGTGCCCGCCGGACTGCTTGACGTGGCGGCCCTTGCCCTTCGACGGCGCCACGAACGTCTCCCGCAGCGCCACCCGGACCGGCTCCTCCTTGAAGCCCACCTGGTAGCGGTCCCGGAGCCGCGCCAACAGCAGCTCCTTGTGGGCCTGGCCCATCACCCACAGCAGCTGCTGCTCGGTGCCCGCGTTGCGCTCCAGATGGACCGTGGGGTCTTCCAGCGCGAGACGGTGGAGGGCGGAGGCGAGCTTGTCCTCGTCGCCGCGGCTGGCCGCGTGGATGGCGACAGGCAGCTGAGGCGAGGGCAGGGACCACGGCGGCAGCAGTGCGGGGCGGGCGGGATCCGACAGCGTGTCCCCGGTCTCGGCCTTCGAGAGCCGGGTCACCGCGACAATCTCGCCAGCGACAGCCACCGGCTTGGCAAGGATCTCGCCGCCGAGGGTGACGCTCATCGGGCCGATGCGCTCGTCGTCGTCGTGGTCGGGATGCATCGGGTCGGCCTCCGCGCCGAACAGCTCGCGGTGCCCCGAGACGTGGACGACGTCGTCGACCCTCAGCGACCCGCTGAAGATCCGGACCAGGCTGGTGCGGCCGGCGAAGTTGTCCGACGTGGTGCGGATGACCTGCGCGACGAGCGGGCCGTCAGGCTCGCACGACGCCGGCGGCAGCGTGGCGCCGTTGGGGGTGGTGATCGGCGGGATGTGGTGCGACGCCGGGGCCGGGAAGCCGCGCTCGATCCAGCGCATCAGCTCCTCGGTGCCCTTGTCCGAGGTGGTGTGGGCGGGCAGCACCGGGAAGAACCGTCCCGACTCCACCGCGGCCAGCAGCGCGGCGTGCACCTCTTCGGCGGCCAGCTCCTCGCCTTCGAGGTAGCGCTCCATGAGGTCCTCGTCCTGCACCTCGGTGATGATGGCCTCCAGCAGGGGGGCGCGGCGCTCGTCGATGAGCGCCAACTCCTCCTCCGTGGCATCCCGCGACACCCGGACTCCGGAGGAGTAGTCGTGCGCTCGCTTGTTCAGCAGAGAGAGGTTGCCGACGTTCTCCCCGTCGACCTCGAGCGGGATGAGGGCCGGGATGATGTTGTCGCCGAACGCGTCCTGCACGACGGAGACCATCAGCTCGAAGTCCGCGCGCCCCTGGTCGAGTTTGGTGATGGCGAGGATGCGGGGCATCTCGACGTCCTGGCATTCGTGCCACAGGGCGACGGTGCCGGCGTCGATGTCCTCGCCGGCGGCGACGACGAAGATCGCTGCGTCCGCGGCCCGGAGGCCCGCCCGCAGCTCGCCGACATACTCCGCATGCCCAGGGGCGTCGAGGAGGTTTATCTGCACATCGTTGGACGGGATCGAGGCCAGCGTCAGCGATGCCCCCCGCTCGGGGGTGTCTTTCTCGCCGCGGTAGCCCTCGATGCGGGCGCGCAGAAGATGTTCGAACAGTGTTGTCTTTCCCGAGCCGCTGGCTCCCACGAGGACGACGTTGCGGACGTCGATGGGGGTCGAGACGGCGATCTGGGGACTCGTCTTTGAGGCCATGGCCTAACGTTAGACCCCTCGTGAGGGCGCAATGAGGCAACCCCCGGAAATCGGTGGGCGAGGGCCTCCGGGGTGGGCACCGTCGAGGTGGCGCACCGATTTGCCCCGCTGCCCCCCGGCCACGTAAGCTTGGCAGCTGTTGCGCGCCGAGAGGCCTGTGCGACTTTCTGGGGTCGGCTGCGGCTCCGCGAGTCGACGCCGCGAGTGCGATCCGCAGTTGTTTGGAAACGAATGGAAGTTGGTCTCGTGTCTACGTACACCCCAAAGCCGGGCGAAATCGCCCGGAACTGGCATGTGATTGATGCCGAGGACGTCATCCTCGGGCGTCTCGCCGTGGCCGCTGCCACCCTGTTGCGCGGCAAGCACAAGGCCACCTTCGCCCCGCACGTGGACGGTGGAGACTTCGTCGTCGTCGTCAACGCCTCGAAGATCGCCGTCTCCGGCAACAAGCGCACGGATTCGATGCGTTACTCGCACTCCGGCCGTCCGGGCGGCCTGAAGGCCGTCCCCATCGGCGAGATGCTGAACAAGGATCCCCGTAAGGCGGTTGAGCTCGCAGTGTGGGGCATGCTGCCCAAGAACAAGCTGAGCCGTCAGCTGATCGGGAAGCTCAAGGTCTACGCCGGCCCGGAGCACCCGCACGCCGCGCAACAGCCGCAGGCCTACCAGATCACCCAGATCGCCCAGTGAGCGAGAGCGAGACGCATCCCATGACCCAGACTGCTGACATCGAAGAGACCGTCGCGGACGAGATCACCCCGTTCGTCGACGATCAGAACCGCGAGATCGCCTACCGCTCGGACGCCAACCCGGCTGCGGCCGCCGGCTCCGACGTGCGTCCCGCCGTCGTCGCCCCCATGGGCGCCACCGGTCGCCGCAAGGAGGCGGTCGCCCGCGTCCGCATCGCTCCCGGCTCCGGCTCCTGGACCATCAATGGACGCACCCTTGAGGACTACTTCCCCAACAAGGTGCACCAGCAGCTCGTCAGCGACCCGTTCGTCGTGGCCGGCGTGTCCGGTTCCTATGACGTGATCGCCCGCATTCACGGCGGCGGGATCACCGGCCAGGCCGGCGCCCTCCGCCTGGGCATCGCCCGTGCGCTGAACGCGGTGGACACCGAGGCGTCGCGTCCCGCCCTCAAGAAGGCCGGCATGCTGACGCGTGACTCCCGCATCATCGAGCGCAAGAAGGCCGGTCTCAAGAAGGCCCGCAAGGCTCCGCAGTACAGCAAGCGCTGATCTCAGCCGCTCCTCGAACGCCCATCCCCTGCAAGGGGGTGGGCGTTCGTCGCATTCCCGAGGGATTCGCCCGGCCGCCTCAGGCGGCGGTAGTCTCGCCTGCGTGGCACGACTCTTTGGTACCGACGGCGTCCGTGGCGTCGCGAACAGCGAACTGACCGCCGAGCTGGCGCTAGACCTCTCGGTCGCGGCGGCGCACATCCTGGGGGAGGCCGGCGCCTTCGCCGGGCATCGCCCAGTGGCCCTCGTCGGCCGCGACCCACGGGCGAGCGGCGAGTTCCTCGAGGCCGCCGTCATCGCCGGGTTGGCCTCGGCGGGTGTGGACGTGGTGCGGCTCGGGGTGCTGCCCACGCCGGGCGTCGCGTTCCTGGTCAACAGCCTGCACGCGGATCTGGGCGTGATGATCTCCGCCTCGCACAACCCCATGCCCGACAACGGCATCAAGTTCTTCTCCAAGGGCGGCGTCAAGCTCGACGACTACCTGGAGGACGCCATCGAAACCCGGATGGGTGAAGGCTGGGAGCGTCCCATCGGGGAGGCGGTCGGCCGGATCCGCAGCGATCTGGGCGCCGTCGAGGCGTATGTGGCGCACCTGGTGGGTTCGCTGGGCGAGGATGCCTCCCTTGAGGGCCTCACAGTGGTGATCGACTGTGCCAACGGTGCCGCCTCGGCCACCGCCCCGGAGGCGTTCGCGGCCCAGGGGGCGCGGGTGATCGCCATCCACGCGGATCCTGACGGCCTCAACATCAACCGCGACTGCGGCTCCACCCACCTCGGCGACCTGATCGCGCGCGTCAAGGCCGAGGGCGCGGATCTGGGCATCGCCCTCGACGGGGATGCGGACCGCTGCCTCGCCGTCGACCATGCGGGCAACGTGGTGGACGGCGACCACATCCTGGCCATCCTCGCCATCGCCATGAAGGAGGAGCATCGGCTGCACTCCGACACCGTGGTGGCAACCGTGATGAGCAACCTTGGACTGATCAACGCGATGCGGGAGCACGGCATCCGCGTGGACCAGACGAAGGTGGGGGACCGCTACGTCCTGGAATCCATGAACGCCAACGGCTTCGCGCTCGGCGGCGAGCAGTCCGGCCACGTCATCATCAACGAGTTCTCCAACACCGGAGACGGCACTCTCACGGGCCTGCACCTGGCGGCCCGCATGATCTCCACCGGCAGGTCCCTGAGGGAGCTCGCCTCCGTCATGACCGTGCTGCCGCAGGTGATCATCAACGTCGGCGGTGTGGACAAGCTGCGCGCGGGCATCGACACAGGGGTTCAGCAGGCGGTGGCGGCCGCGTCCCGGGAACTGGGCGACGCGGGACGGGTGCTGCTGCGCCCCTCCGGCACGGAACCGTTGGTGCGTGTGATGGTGGAGGCGCCCACAGACGAGGCGGCGCGGCGGATCGCCGACACCCTCGCGGAGAAGGTCAAAGCGCGTCTGGCGCTCTGAGTCTCCGGGCCAGACCCGGCGGGTAGTCTGGGGCGCACCCAAACTGGATAAAGGACGCCCCGATGCTCGCTGACCCCGCCGCTCAACGCTCGCTGCTCACGTTGGCTGACCTCGATTCGGAGGTGGCCAGGATCCAGCACGCGGCCCGGTCCCTTCCGCAGCACAAGGCCATCGCGGACCTCATCGCCGCCCGCCAGCGTGTCACCGACGAGCTGATCTTCTCCACCACCGAGGCCGACGACCTTCAGGTGGCAGTCAACAAGGCGGAGGCGGACCTCGAACCGGTGCGGGCCAGGCTGGCGCGCGACGAGAAGCGCATCGTCGACGGCTCGGTCAGCGACGGCAAAATCCTGCGCTCGCTCCAGGACGAGGTCGCCCACCTGCAGCGCCGCATCTCGGACCTGGAGGACTCGGAGCTGGAGGAGATGGGCCGGCTGGAGGAGGCCGTCGCGCACCGGGAGAAGATCGCGGCCCGCAAGATCGAGATCGAGGCCAGGCTCCACGAGGAGGTGGCCGTGCGCGACGAGGCGGTTGCCAAGCTGAGCCAGGAGGCGAAGGACCTGAGCGTGGCCCGCGCGCCCATCGCCGCGCGCATCCCGGTGGCCGTCCTGGCGCTCTACGAGAAGATGCGGGCCTCATCTGGGCTGGGGGCGGCTCTCCTGAAGGCCGGGCGCTGTGGTGGCTGCCAGTTGCAGCTGACGGTCTCTGACCTGGATCTCTACCGTCGGGCGCCCGCGGAACAGGTGGTGCGCTGCGTGGAGTGCGACCGCATTCTGGTGCGCACGGCGGAGTCTGGCCTCTGATGCCGTCAACCCATCTGGACATCCGCAATATCCCGGCTGAGGTCCACCACGGGCTCCTGGATCTCCAGCGACGGCTGGAGCTGCCCACCTCGTTCTCGGCGGAGGTGCTGGCTGACGCCGAGCTGGCGGCGCAGCTACCGCCCACTGAGCATGTGGACCGCACCGACATCGAGTTCGTCACCATCGACCCGGAGTCCTCCACGGACCTTGACCAGGCGCTGCAGATTGAACGTGACGGCGACGGCTATCTGGTGCGCTACGCCATCTCCGACGTGGCGCACTTCGTGCGGCCCGGCACCGCCCTGGAGGAGGAGACCCATCGCCGTGGCCAGACCTTCTACGCGCCCAGCGCGCGCGTCCCGCTGCACCCTTCCGTGCTGGCGGAGGGCGCGGCCTCCCTCCTGGCCGACGGCGTGCCACGCCCCGCGATGCTGTGGGAGCACCGGCTCGACTCCGCAGGGGAGCTCCGCGGGGTCACCCTGACCAGGGCCCTGGTGCTGAGCCGCGCCAAGCTCAACTACGACGGCGTTCAACGCGACCTCGACCGCGGTGAACCGCACCCCAGCATTGCGCTCCTGCCGGAGGTGGGGGAGCTGCGCCGCCAGCTGGAGATCCAGCGGGGAGGCGTCTCGCTCAACCTGCCGGAGCAGGAGATCCTCGAGCACGACGGGACCTGGCAGCTGGAGTTCCGGTCTCTGGTGCCGGTCGAGGACCACAACGCGCAGATCTCCCTGCTCACCGGCTTCGCTGCAGCCCGCATCATGCTCGACGGCGGGGTCGGCATCCTGCGCACGCTGCCGCCCGCAGAACAGTGGTCGCTGGAGAAGCTCCGCCGGGCGGCCGCGACGCTGGGCGTCGCCTGGCCGAAGTCCATGGGCTACCCCGAGTTCGTGCGCTCGCTTTCCCCGGACAATCCGCGCGAGCTGGCCGTGCTCACCAGGTGCACCATGCTGTTCCGCGGCGCCGGCTACCTTGCCTTCGACGGCGCGGTCCCCGACGAGCACCTGGAACACTCCGCCCTCGCCGCGCCCTACGCGCACACCACGGCACCGCTGCGCCGCCTCGTCGACCGCTACGTCCTTGAGGTGTGCCACGCGCTCCTCAACGGTGTGGAGGTGCCGCAGTGGGCCCGCGACGGACTGGATGCTCTGCCGGCCGAGATGGCCGACTCCGGGCGGCTGGCCCGAGCCTACGAGAACGGGGTGCTCGACCTGGCCGAGGCGCTCGTCCTGCGAGGAGCGATGGGCCGCGTATTGACCGGCGTGGTCACCGACGTGCACCCCAAGACCGGAGTCGGCACCCTGCAGGTGCCGGACCCCGCCGTCGAACTGCGCGTCAAGGCCTCGCAGAAGGAGGTGGGCTCGGAGATCCGCGTCCGCGTCGACAAGGTCGATGTGCGGTCAGGCAGGGTCACACTGTCGCGGCCGAACTGACCACACCCTTCCGGCGGGTAATATGGTCCACGGACGAGTCGGCCAGATGATCGCGGCCACTTCGGTGGCTGAGGAAAGTCCGGACTCCTCAGAGCAGGGTGGTGGGTAACGCCCACCCGGGGTGACCCGCGGGACAGTGCCACAGAAAACAGACCGCCTGGCAACAGGTAAGGGTGAAACGGTGGTGTAAGAGACCACCAGCGTGCCGGGTGACCGGTGCGGCTCGGTAAACCCCACCCGGAGCAAGACCAAGAAGGTCGGCCAATGGCCGGCCGCGGACGCCACTTGAGCGCTGCTCGCGCGAGGCGTCCGGGTAGGTTGCAGGAGCCCGACGGCAACGCCGGGCCTCAGATAGATGATCATCTGTGAAACAGAATCCGGCTTACCGGCCGGCTCGTCCACCATCGACACCCCTCACAGGCCTGTGGGGGTGTTTCAGCTTGTGGGCTGAGACGGCGAGCTCAGGCACACGTGAACGCTGTCGTCACGCGTCTACGTTTCCCCAGATCGTGGCGCTGCGGCGGATGAGGTCCTCCAGGTCAGGCGGGTCGGGGTCGGGTGGGCAGGGTGGTGCCGCGACGCCTGGTGTGAGTTGATGAAGCCGGTGCCGTTGATGCTGCCTCGGCCGCCGCGCCGGGTCGATGTGACGCGGTGGGGTGAACCACGGCATCGACCCGTGGAAGTTCGGCGAGAGGTGCAGAAACCTGTCCCGATGCGCCGCGGCCACTTCCCGCGCGAGGCGTTTCGCGTCGTCGGCATCGCCCTGGTCGGGCTCGATCACCTCCGCCAGCCTTGCCGCCAGGATTCGCAGCTCGGTGGGGCCCGAGGGTGTCGACGTAGGTC
>DATITN010000096.1:0-7006 GCA_035467795.1 Arachnia sp.
TACCACGCCCGCATCTGCGGGCGTCCCGCAGCGGACTGGGTCGACGACGGATGGGTGGCCTTCGACTACCTCCCCGAGGTGGCCCGCCGGGGGGCGTCCGTCATCGCCGCCCGGGGGAAGTCCAGCGCGGCCTCGGCGGCCAACGCGACCATCGAGCACGTGCGCGACTGGTTCGAGGGGACCCCGGCGGACGACTGGACCTCGATGGCGGTGGTCAGCGACGGCTCCTACCGGGTGCCGGAGGGCCTCGTGAGTTCCTTCCCTGTCACCACCCACGACGGCTCCTGGAGCATCGTGCAGGGGCTCACCCACAGCGCATTCTCCCGCGCGAAGATCGACGCCTCGGTGGCGGAACTCCGGTCCGAGGAGGCTGTCGTGACCCGGCTGGGCCTGATCTGAGCCCGGCTCAGGCCTTCTTCGCAGTGGACTCGTTCGTCGACAATGCGGCGACGAATGCCTCCTGGGGCACTTCCACCCGTCCAACCATCTTCATCCGCTTCTTGCCCTCCTTCTGCTTCTCCAGCAGCTTGCGCTTGCGGGAGATGTCGCCGCCGTAGCACTTGGCGAGCACGTCCTTGCGGATGGCGCGGATGGTTTCCCGCGCGATCACCCGGGAACCGATCGCGGCCTGGATGGGCACCTCGAACTGCTGGCGCGGGATGAGTTCCTTCAGCTTGGAGGCCATCAGGAGCCCGTAGGAGTACGCCTTGTCCTTGTGCACGATCGCGGAGAAGGCGTCGACCGGGTCGCCGTGCAGAAGGATGTCGACCTTGACCAGATCTGAGGTCTCCTCGCCGTCGGGCTCGTAGTCCAGCGACGCGTAGCCTTTCGTGCGCGACTTCAGAGCGTCGAAGAAGTCGAAGATGATCTCACCCAGTGGCAACGTGTAGCGGATCTCGACCCGGTCTTCGCTGAGGTAGTCCAGACCGCGTTGGATACCGCGGCGGGTCTGGCACAGTTCGAGGATGGTGCCGATGTACTCCGCGGGCGCCAGGATGGTGCTGCGCACCACCGGTTCGTACACCTCAGCGATCTTCCCTTCCGGATACTCGGACGGGTTGGTCACGGTGTGCTCGGAGCCGTCCTCCATCACCACCCGGTAGACCACGTTGGGGGCCGTCGAGATCAGGTCGAGGTTGAATTCGCGCTCGAGGCGTTCGCGCACGATCTCCATGTGGAGGAGGCCCAGGAACCCGATGCGGAACCCGAAACCGAGGGCGCTGGAGCTTTCGGGCTCGTAGGTGAGCGCCGCATCGTTGAGCTGGAGCTTCTCCAGCGCCTCGCGCAGGACGTTGAAGTCGTCGCCGTCGATCGGATACAACCCCGCGTACACCATGGGGTTGGGGTGGCGGTAGCCGGCGAGGGCCTTGGAGGCGGGACGGGTGTCGAGGGTGACGGTGTCGCCCACGCGGGATTGGCGCACATCCTTGACGCCCGTGATGAGGTAGCCGACCTCCCCTACGCCGATCGCGTCGGTCTTGACCGGGTCGGGGGCGATGACGCCCACCTCCAGGAGGTCGTGGGTTGCCTGGGTGGACATCATCCGGATGCGTTCGCGGTGGCTCAGCTCGCCGTCGATCACGCGGACGTAGGTGACCACGCCGCGGTAGGTGTCGTACACCGAATCGAAGATGAGGGCACGCGCCGGTGCGCCCGGATCGCCCTGCGGGGCGGGGACCTGTTCGACGACGGCGTCCAGGAGCAGCGACACGCCCTCGCCCGTCTTCCCGGATACCCGGAGGACCTCGTCGGGATCGCAGCCGATGATCCCGGCAAGCTCGGCGGCGTACTTCTCCGGATTGGCGCCGGGGAGATCGATCTTGTTGAGAACGGGAATGACGTGCAGGTTCGCCTCGAGCGCGAGGTAGAGGTTTGCCAGGGTCTGGGCTTCGATGCCCTGCGCGGCGTCCACCAGAAGGATGGCGCCCTCACAGGCTTGGAGGGACCGGGATACCTCGTAGGTGAAGTCGACGTGTCCCGGCGTGTCGATCATGTTGAGGATGTGGGTGACGCCGTCCCTGACCCACGGCATCCGCACGGCCTGCGACTTGATGGTGATGCCGCGTTCGCGTTCGATGTCCATCCGGTCCAGGTACTGCGCACGCATCTGCCTGCCTTCGACGACGCCCGTCAACTGCAGCATGCGATCCGCCAGGGTGGACTTGCCGTGGTCGATGTGCGCGATGATGGAGAAGTTGCGGATGATCGCCGGATCGGTCTTGCCGGGGCGCGGAGCGGGCATGCATCTCCTCGTCGATGAACATGGGGACAGGCCATAATCTCACGGATCCGGCGATGGGTCTAAACCCACCTGACTGGCGCCGATTTTGCTTGCCCCCAGCGCCTCAGGTAACCTTGACCGTCGCGTGTCCCACGCATTGACCGAAAACCATTATCACCCGTAAAGAGGCTTGCCCAGTGGCGAACATCAAGTCCCAGAAGAAGCGCAACAAGACCAACGAGATCGCACGTCAGCGCAACAAGGCCGTCAAGTCGGCCCTGCGCACGCACGTCCGCGCCTTCCGCACGGCCGCCACTGAAGGCGACGCTGAGAAGGCCGCTGAGCTCGCCAAGGTCGCGAACCGCGCTCTTGATCGCGCAGTCAGCAAGGGCGTCATCCACTCGAACCAGGCAGCGAACCGCAAGTCGGCCATCTCGTTGGCCGTCGCCGCCCTCTGACGCTCCCCGCGTCACCCGCTTCAGCGTCTTGACCGTCGGTCGTCAAGGCGCTGTTTTGCGTCCCCGTCAGTGACGCCGCAGTCGCAGCACTCCCAGCACCATGCGCTCGAGGGCGAAGTCCGCGTTGGTGGCGGCTCCCTTGACCTCGCCATCGGCCCGGGCCACGAGTCGGATGGCCTCGGCCACGCCACCGGCCTGCCAGAGGCGTGAGTTCTTCGCGTAGTCCTTGAGCTTCCACGGGGGAAGGCCCAGCTGCCGGGCCAGGTCCCCTTCTGACATGCGCAGGCCCTGCGCCTCCAGATACTTGCCCATTCCGCGCAGTGCGCCGGCTAGCGCGCTGGTGATCAGCACCGGCGCCGCCCCGGTGCTCAACGCCCACCTCAGGCGCTCAAGGGCGAGGCTCGGGTTGCCGGCAAGAACGGCGTCCGCGACGGCGAAGCTCGTGACCTCCGCCCGTCCCGCGAAGTAGCGCTTGACCAACGCGGCGTCAATCTCGCCGCTGTCCCCGTCCGAGGCGAGCTGCTCCACGGCCGCGGCGAGGCTACGCAGGTCGTGGCCGACGGCCGCCACCAGCTCCCCCGCAGCGTCCGGTCCGATCTTGACCCCGCGTCGACGCGCCTCATCGACGACGAACCTGGGCAGCTCCCACGCCTTGAGAGCCGCGACGGTCTCCGTGCGGACCTTGGCCTTCTTGAGCTTGTCGATAAGCCCTTTGCCCTTCATGCCACCCGGGTGAACCAGGATGAGGCACAGGTCCTCGGGCGGGTTGGTTGCCACTGCCACGAGCTGATCCACGACGGACGGGGGACAGCCGCCGATGTCCTCGATGACGGCGATGATGTGGGAGGAGAACAGCGAGCCGCCGACCACCTCGGACAGCATCGAGTCCTCCAGCTCCTCCGCCGAGATCTCGTTGACGTCCGCCTCTGGATGCGAAGTCAGCGCGCGGGTCTTGGTTTCCGCGACGAGCCTGTGCGCGAGGAGCGCCTCGGGGCCGGTGATGAGCAGGGCCGTACCCCACGTCGTTGAAGTCACAGCCCTAGCATGCCAGTGGTCCACGACGACGCGCCTCCGGTGGGGAGCCCTGGGGGTCACGTCGTGGCCCCACGCCACCGCCTCACCACCAGAGTGGCGCCTTGCAGCCCCACAGCGACGGAGCCGTCCTGATCCGTGCGGGCCACCTCCATCCCCTGCTCCGCGGCAAGGCGCAGGGTGCTCTGCGCCGGGTGCCCGTAGTCGTTGTCCACCCCCGACGATGCGACGGCCAGCGCGGCACCGGTGGCGGCGAAGAACCGCGGCTCCTGACGGGATGAGCCATGGTGGGGAAGCTTCAGCACGTGGGCCTGGAGCCCGACGCCGTGGGCGGCCGCGCTGCGCAAGGCCACAGACTGGCCTGCGGGTTCGACGTCGCCAGCTACCAGCACCCGGAGCCCACGCACCTCGACCATCCCCACCACGGAGGCGTCGTTCTCGGGCGATCCCTCCCCCTCCGCCTCGGGCTCCAAACCCCCTGCCTGCTCCCAGGCTGAGGCTGTACGCCACACCACGTCCCCTACGGACAGCTGCTCCCCCGCCCGCGCTGAACGGACCTCGGCCCCTACAACCCGGGCGGCTGAGAGCAGCCATCCCGGCTGCATTCCTGCGCGCGTGAGAATCAGGCCGGGCCGGTATCTGCGGATCACCTCCTCCGCTCCCCCTGTGTGGTCCGCGTGCCAGTGCGTGAGGACCAGCAACGGAACTGCACTCACCCCGAGATCGGACAGGCAGCTCACGGTGGGGCCGGGGTCCGGACCTGCGTCGACGAGCACGGCGGCGCCGGTCTGAGCCGCGAACACCGTCGCGTCCCCCTGCCCCACGTCGCAGAAGACCACCCCCCAGTCACCGGGCCACCCCAGCGGCGTGGGGCGGACCAGGCAGGAGGCGACGAGCACCATCACGACCGACGCGGCCCCCAGAGGCGATCCGAGCAGGCTGGGAAGAAGCATCGCCAGCGCAGCCGCGGCCACCATCACCACCACCATCCCACCGGGGGACGCTTCCCAGTCCCAGGCCGCGGAAGGAAGCGCGGCACCGCCCTCGGCGAGCCACAGGATGGGTTGCGCACACCACCCGGCCAGCCAACCTGGACCCGCTGCCAGTACGGGCGCCCAGCACAGCAGGGCCGCGGCCAGCCCAAGGACGGTGGTGGGGCCGACGAACGGTCCGGCGAGGGCATTGGTGATGACTCCCACCACCGAGACCTGATCGCTGATTCCGGTGACAATGGGCTGCGTGGCGAGCTGGGCCGACATCGGCACCGCGATGGCCTCCGCTGCCCATCGCGGCGCCCACCTCGTCAGTGCCCGGACCAGGCGGGGTCCCAGCAGCACAATGCCCGCGCAGGCTGTCACCGACAGCGCGAAACCTGCTGATCTGGCCAACCAAGGGTCCAGCCAGGTCAGCGCGAGGATTGCCACGCTCAGCGCCCGTACGCTGCGGCCGCCGGTTCCGACGCCGACGGCGGCCAACGCCACCAGGCCCATCGCAGTGGCACGCAGCACCGACGGCTCCTGGCCGCACACGAGCACGAACGCCGCCACCCCTCCCACCCCGGCCGCGCGCACCCACCAGCCCCGAAGCCCGACCGCCCGGACGGCGGCGAGCACGGCCCCCAGCATGAGAGTGAGGTTGGCGCCGGACACAGCCATCAGATGGGTCAGGCCCGTGACCTGGAACTCGTCTCGCATCTCGTCGTCCACGCCCGAGGTGTCGCCAACCACGAGCGAGGGCACCAGTGCGGCCTGCCGCGGCGGCGAGTGGGCGACAGCTTCTCGGAGTCCGTGGCGCATGGCCGTGGCCCCAGCGTCGAACAGGTGGGGAGTGCGCACCATGTCCAGGAGCTCGCGGAGGCTCAGCACGGCGGCGGCAGAGTCGTCCGGGCGCGGCTCTCCCATCCGCACCCGGGCGAGATACTCCGCTCCAGGCGCCGCCTCCACCAATGCGGTGCCATTGCGGCCGGAGGCGAGGACGACGACGGGCACGGCGGCCTCGACGCGGCGGCCACGGGCCTCCACCCAGACCAGCTGAGCCCTGGCCAAGACGGCCTCAGCGGTCTGTTGTGGCTCGGCGAGGATCCGGATTCTCACCGTGCCCACAGCACCTGCTTCGGCGAAGGCCGCGACGGGAGAGCTGTGCCGCTGCCAGGCCTGCACCCCGGAGGTCAGTCCGGTGACGGTGAAGACCACGACCACCATGCAGGTCCACATCCGGCCCAGCCGTGCCGCCACCAGCGCGATCAGCCCTAGGCCCACGACCATGGCCAGCAGCGGGCCGGGATCCGGACGCCAGCCGGCGGTGGCGATCCAGGAGCCGCCCCAGGCCGCTGCCGCCAGCGGTACCAGCCGCCAATCATGGCCAGCGGCCCGCGGCTGCCCACCCTCATCCCTGACCTGCATGACCCACTCTCGGCAGGACCTGGCGCCATTTCCCGCCGGATCTCAGAGGTGTGGATAAGATCACCGGCGATGGGCTCGCTGCCCGGGGCACCCTGACGTGAGGCGGCGCGAACATTGTTACGCTTCGGGCAGTCCTCACGATGACGCCTTTGCCAGGAGAGCTGATGAACGAAATCGCCCACCTAGGTGCCCGCTCGGGCTGCTGCGTCCGAGAAGTGCTGCCCACCACCTACACGGACAAGCGCGGCACCCTCATGAGCCTCACGTTCTCAGACGTCGGCTTCGAGGCGACGCGCTCGTTCGTCGTCATGGGCGAGCAGGGTGCGATCCGCGGAGGCCACGCTCACCGCGCCGGCAGGCAAATCGTCATGGTGGCGAGCGGCCGTGTGCGGCTCCATCTCGTCGACCACGGGGAGAATCGACTACTCGACCTTCCCGCGGACGCCCGGGCGGTCCTGCTCGAGCCCGGGGTGTGGGCCGAGCTGACTTACCTGGAGCCTGGCAGCGCCATTGTCGTCTATTGCGACACCGTCTTCGACCCTGAGGACTACCTCGGCGATCCCATACCCGAGAGCACGCAAGCATGAAGAAGCGGATCGCTGTGCTAGGTGCCGGGGTGATGGGCTCCTGCCTGGCCATCAACCTCGCTCGACTGGGTGCGCACGTCACGCTGATCGACCGCAATCGCCGCCCCATGGCGGAGGCGAGTCGCTTCAACGAGGGGAAGATTCACCTCGGGTACCTCTACGGCGCCGATGCCACGCTCCAGACCGCTCGCCACATCCTGCCCGGCGGGTTGGCCTTCGCCCCTCTCATGTCCGAGATGATCGATCAGGACGTGAGCGCCCACGCCACGTCCACCGATGACCTGTACCTCGTCGATCGGGACTCCC
>DATITN010000097.1:0-2372 GCA_035467795.1 Arachnia sp.
GACGTTGGGATGCTCGATGCGCGAGAGGAGTGCCCGCTCCCGGTTGAGCCTGGCCCGGAAGGCGCCGTCGACGCTCATCGCGCCGGTGGGGAACTTCACCGCGACCATGTCGCCCTGCTGGCGGTCCGCGCCCGTGTACACGTGGGCCATGCCGCCCCGCTTGGGCACCTCGTCGGTCAGCTCGTAGCGGTCCGCGACGACGAAGCCGGCGTGCTCCGTCATGTAGGCCCCCTGGCTGGTCTCGAAGTGCAGTCTCGACCCCGATGGTACCGCCGTGATCCAGCGCCTCTCGCTGGATCGCCAGGCCACGACGAGGGCGGCGACGGGGACGCGCGGGACCGTCCGGGGAGATCACCCGCCGCGGGGGATGGTGGTCCGTCTACTCAGCAGTGATCCTTCAGCCAGAGAACTCCGGCGGACCCGACGACCGGACCGGGCTGCTGAAGCCCTTGAGAGGAGACCACAATGAGCGATGCCCCTGCCGGCATGACCCGGTTCGTCGTCAAGAGCAAGTTCGGGGTGGACCGCGACTTCGAGGCGCTCGGCCCCGACGGCGAGCGCGCCTGGTTCGTCGACGGAAAGTTCGGCTTGCGCCCGGCCGCCGATGTGCAGGACGCCGCCGGCGTCGTCGCGTACCGGCTCAAGGGGCGCCTGATGGGCGTGCCGAAGGTCCTCACCGTCTCGGACCCCGAGGACAACGAGGTCGCGACGATCAAGGCGAAGTTCTCGCCGTTGAAGAGCCGAATGATCGTCACCCTTGCCGACGGGACCGAGTGGATGCTCGAGGGCAACCTCATCGAACGGGAGTACACGATCACCTCGGGCGACCACGTGGTCGCCCACATCACACAGAAGTACCTCACGGTGCGGGACGCCTACACCATCGACGTAGCCGACGGCGTCCATCCCGGCCTCGCGATGGCCATCCTCTGGGCGGTTGACGCGTTCCGCGAGCAGCGCTGACACCGGATGAGTTCCGTCCTGGGCCCCCTGCTGGTGGTGCTGGCCACCCTGCTGCCGCTGCTGTTCCTGGTCTACCTCGGCGCGGTCACCGTGATGCTGATCAACGACCAGCGGGATCCCACCCGAACGCTCGGCTGGCTCCTTCTCCTCGCCCTGCTGCCCGGCGTCGGGCTGGTGCTGTACTTCTTCCTCGGCCGCAACCTGCGGAAGCGGGCGCTGCGCGCGGGCTGGTGGGAGCGCATCAACGCCCTTGGCCAGCCGGTGCGGGCGCGGGTGCGGGCCCGCTACGCCGGGGAGATCGCGCAGGGGGAGGCCGTGGCGGAGGAGTTGGGCTTCGGGGAGGTTGTCCGCGTCGCCGAGAAGGGCGAGTCTGCCTTCCCGTTGCCGGCCTACGACGTCCGCATCCTCGCCTCGGGGGCGGAGAAGTTCGAGCAGCTGAAGATCGACCTGGCCGGCGCCCGCGACTCCATCAACCTCATGTACTTCATCTGGGAACGCGACGAGCTCACCGACGCCCTGATCGACATCCTCGTGGACCGGTGTCGGGCCGGCGTCGAGGTGCGCATGCTCAACGACTTCATCGGCAACATCGCCTACCGCAAGGACCAGCTGAAGCGGTTGGTTGAGGCAGGCGGGAAGGTGTCCTACGACGTCCGGGCCCTCGCCCAGGCCAACTACCGCAATCACCGCAAGATCGTGGTGATCGACGGGGTCCGCGGGTACACGGGCGGCTGCAACGTCGGACAGGAGTACATCGACGGCGGGCGACGCTACCCGTCGTGGCGCGACACCCACGTGGTCTACTCCGGGCCGGCGGTCGCCGCGCTCCAGGCGCTGTTCGCCGCGAGGTGGTTCGACGTCGAGCACGAGAGCCTCTTCGACGACCGTTTCTTCCCCCTCGAGCATCCCCCAGGCTCCAGGACGTCCCCGACCCTCACCGTCTCGACCGGCGCCGACTCGCTGTGGGAGGTGGCCCGCCGTGCCCACGTCGTCGGGATCGGCGAAGCGCGACGCCGCGTCTGGATCCAGTCGCCTTACTACGTCCCGACCGCCGACGTCCAGGCGGCCCTCGTCCATGCCGCCCTGGCCGGGCTCGACGTCCGCCTGATGATGACGGGCCTGCCCGACAAGCGCAGCGCGTGGTACGCCGCGAACACCTATTTCGAGCCCTTGCTGCGGGCAGGCGGCCGGGTGTTCCAGTACACGACCGGGTTCTTCCATGCGAAGACCATGACGCTGGACTCCAGCGTGTTCGTCACCGGCACCCTCAACCTGGATATCCGCAGCCTGGAGCTACACAAGGAACTCATGGTGTGGTTCCTGGACCCCGAGCTCGCCCGGCAGCACGACCTCATCTTCGAGGCCGACCTGGACCACTGCCGGGAGATCACCCTCGACGACCTCGCCGG
>DATITN010000098.1:0-5472 GCA_035467795.1 Arachnia sp.
GCGAAAAGGCCGGACTCGAGCTCCGGGCTGAGGCTCAACAACGGCCCGTGCTGCGCACCTCCCGCGAAGTCTGCGGCCGTGGCGTCGGTCCCGGCGAACTCCGCCCCGGAGGGGGCCAGCGCCAGGCTGCCGAGATAAACCGACACGATGGCGACGACGAGCGCCACCCCGATCCACACGTCGCGACGGCTAAACACCCGCGCCCGCCTTGAGTAGGCCGAGTCGGGTCAACTCCGGGCGCGCGGCACGCGTCAGGAACCCGAAGAGGAGTACCCCCAGGAGCCCTTCGGCCACGGCGAGCGGGATCTGCGTGACCGCGAACAACGTCAGGAACTTCACCAGCGCGCCCCCCAGACCACTCACCGGATCCGGGTACGCCAGCGCCAGCTGCACCGACGTCACGCCGTAGGTGGCGATGTTCGCCACCGCCATCGCGAGGAACACCGACACCCCCAGCGGCGCCGACAGCCGCGACGCCGCCCGATAGACCCCGTAGGCGGCCCATGGCCCGGCGATGGCCATCGAGAACACGTTCGCCCCGAGCGTCGTCAGGCCGCCGTGGGCGAGCAGCGTCGCCTGGAACAGCAGCACCAGCGTGCCGAGGAACGCCATCACCGGTGGCCTGAGCAGCACCGCCCCCAGGCCGGTCCCAGTCGGATGCGACGAGCTCCCTGTGATCGACGGCAGCTTCAGCGCGCTCACCACGAGCGTGAACGCCCCCGCCGCGGCGAGGATCAGCTTCCGCTCCGGGTGCTCCCGCACGGTGGTGAGGACGGCGCGGGCGCCGTGGATGACGAACGGGGTGGAGGCGGCCAGCCAGGCCGCGCAGTGCAACGGGGGAAGCATCCCCTCGGCGATGTGCATCGCGATCGCAGGTCCCTTCGCCCGGGATGACGCGTCCCGGGCAGTCGGCCGTGAGGGTCCAGTTCCTGACTTCCCGCCCGACGGCGGTCCACAGTGGCGCGACCGTGCCGGCTCGTTCCGGCTTCCTGGTCCCCTCGCGGTGTGAATGTGTGGGGCCAGTCAACCAGAGCCCCTGCAGCGGGTGATCTGGGGGTCCACTACGGTGAACGGCGTGCGCTACGAGTATCTGACCGACGGCTCCGAGATCTACCGCGAGTCGTTCAGGATCATCCGCGAGGAGACCGACCTGTCCCGCTTCCCCGACGACGTGGCCCGCGTCGTCGTGCGCATGGTCCACGCCGCCGGAGCCCCCGACGTGGCCGACGACGTGGCCTTCACCCCCGGCGTGGTGGCCGCCGCAAACGCGGCCCTGCGGGCCGGCGCCCCGATCCTCTGCGACTCGTCCATGGTGGCTACCGGCATCATCGCCTCCCGTCTCCCCCGCGACAACGACGTCGTCTGCCACATCAAGGACCACAGCCTCGCCGCCCTCGCCGCCGAGAGGTCGATGACCAAGACCATGGCCGCGATCGACCTTTGGCTGCCGCGCCTCGACGGCGCCGTCGTCGCCATCGGCAACGCCCCGACGGCGCTGTTCCGGCTGCTGGAGGTCGTCGCGGAGACCGGCGTGAGGCCGGCGGCGGTGGTCGGGATCCCGGTCGGGTTCGTCGGCGCCGCCGAGTCCAAGCAGGCACTCGCCAGTAGCGACCTCGGCCTCGAGTACCTCGTCGTGCACGGCCGACGGGGCGGCTCGGCGCTCACCGTCGCGGCCGTCAACGCGATCGCCAGCACCGACGAGCTCACCAACACCTCCCGCCAGACCAGCTGAGTCGAGCGAGACACACCACCATCGCCGCGGCAGGGTGGCGACGGCTCCAGCCACTACGCTGACCGCATGTCCGCACGCCGCCACACCACCCGCGACGAGGTGGTGTACAAGAACCGGTACGTCGGCACGGTGGAGTACCACACCAGCCGCACCGGCTTCGGGGACGCCTCGCTGGTGTCCTACCGGTTCCCCTGTCAGGTGCCGGAGAAGACCGGCCCTGACTTCGTGCTCGTCCACGGCATCGGTGTGTCCGCGCGTTCGTATGGTCCGACGGCGGTGGAACTCGCAAACCACGGCGACGTCCACCTGATCGATCTGGCCGGATACGGCCGCTCCCCTCGCCCAGACCGCGACCTGAGCATCGCCGATCACGCCGCCCTCGTCGGCAAGTACCTCGCGGAGAAGGACCTCGACCACCCGGTCGTAGTAGGCCACTCGATGGGCACCCAGGTGGTGGCGCAGTTGGCCGCCGACTTCCCGGAGGAAGTCGATCACATCGTCCTGATCGCACCGGTGGTGACGCCGTCGGCCCGCTCGCTGGCGAAGGTCGCGTTGCTGCTGATGGCCAATGGCCTCAGGGAGCCCCCGGGCGTTGCGGCGATGGCGATCTACGACTATCTGTTCCGTGCCGGGGTCCCCTACATGGTCAGGCAGACCCCGCATCTGCTGCAGATGGACATGGAGCTGGTCGCTGGGCGGATCGACGCGAAGACGCTGGTGCTCTGCGGGCTCGACGACCCCATCGTGCCCCTCGACTGGGCGGAGGAGCTGGCAGGCACTTTCCGTCACGGCTGGTTCGCGACCGTCCCGGGGCCGCACGCCACGATGTTCGCCTCCCCCAAGCTCATCGCCGATCTCATCGACGAGCATGCTCACCGCTGAGCGCTGCGGGCCCCCCGCCGCCCTGACCATCTCTTACGACTGAGATGGCGCGCCGCGGGCAACTCGACGACTCCAAGCTCCGGCCCGGCTGGACAACCGGCGCCTGCGCCACAGCCGCCGCCACAGCCGCCTACCAGGCGCTCCTGACCGGGGAGTTCCCGGACCCCGTCGAGGTCGAGCTGCCCCAGGGCCGCCGGCCTGCGTTCGCGCTCACCCTCGAGGAGCTCACCGACGGCGTCGCGATGGCCGCCGTCACCAAGGACGCCGGCGACGACCCCGATGTCACGCACGGCGCCCTCGTCCGCGCCTGGGTGCGGCGGGGGGAGCCCGGAACCGGGCTGCGGCTCATCGGAGGGCCAGGGGTGGGCACTGTGACGCTCCCCGGGCTCCCGCTCGCCGTTGGAGAGCCGGCCATCAACCCCGCCCCGCGAGCCATGATCGCGGCGAACCTGGCGGTGGTGTCGCGGCGGCTCGGGGCGGGCCCGCTCGACGTCGAGGTGACCATCGGCGTCGACGGCGGGGAGGAGCTGGCCGGTCACACCTGGAATCCCCGCATCGGCATCCTGGGCGGGATCTCCATCCTCGGTACCACCGGCGTCGTCGTCCCCTACTCCTGCTCAGCCTGGATCGACTCCATCCGACGCGGCGTCGACGTCGCCCGCGCCGCCGGCCTCCAGCACCTCGCCGCCTGCACCGGCTCCACCTCGGAGCGCGTCGTCGCCGAGCTGTACGGCCTGCCCGAACTGGCGCTGCTGGACATGGGCGACTTCGCCGGCGCCGTCCTCAAGTACCTCTCGCGGCACCCCGTCGATCGCCTCACCATCTGCGGCGGCTTCGCCAAGCTCACCAAGCTCGCCGCCGGACACCTCGACCTGCACTCCCACCGAACCCAGGTGGACCTCACGCACCTAGCCTCCCTGGCCATCCAGGCGGGCGCCGGCGAGACGCTCGCCACGTCGATCCGTAGCGCGAACACCGCCACACAGGGTCTGGAGTTGGCCACGGCGGCGGGCATCAGGCTGGGCGACATCGTCGCCAGCGCGGCCCGGGACCAGGCCACCGCCATCCTGCGCGGCGCCCCCATCGCAGTAGATGTTGTGTGCATCGACCGAGCAGGCACCATCGTGGGCCAGTCAGCCCCATGACCACTCGCTTGTCGCCCCAAGTCGGGTGAATCCCACTTCGGGATGCATTCTGGTGCCGCAGCCCCCGTCAGCTCCGCGTGGTGAGGCTGCCCGTTCGGGCCATGACCAAGGTCACCGTCGCCCCGATCACCTCCACCATCAAGGGCCTCAGCAGCGAAGTCCCGGTCGGGTCGGCCAACGGCTTGGAGGCCGACAGTGTGATTTCCTTGGACAACGTTGTGACCATCCCGGCGAACCTGCTCGGACGAACCATCGGCTTCCTGGACGCCAGGCAAGAGGCGCTCCTTGCCCGAGCCGTCGTTCTTGCCTACGGCCTCGACATCGCCCTCCTCGACACCTGCAACACCGCCCCGATGCGGCGCATGCCAACCGGGGTGGTGGATGCGGGTCGGGGGACCTGCCGGACTACTGCGCCCTGATGACGGTCACGGGGATGTGAAACCTCCGCTGGACTCGGTGAGGGATGTCCAGACGTAGCCAGCGTGAGACTCCCTCCGGCAGCGTGGACAACGCGACCTCGTCGAAGTGTTCCCGTGTCAGCACGTCCTTGATGGCCTTGGCCGGATCCGGGCTTCCGACCTCGCCGTTCACGTTGGCGCCCCAGCCCCTCAACAATTCAAGCCCATAGGCCAGTCGCGCTCGGGCTTGCGAGTAGTCGTCCTCCGTGGCGGCGGACAAGTCAGGTCCCGCTTCGTGCATGGCGGCTGCCGCAGCCGCACCGTAGGCAAGCCAGGCAGGCGGATCGCCCTCGACACGGCGGGGTGTCGCCGGCACCAGCAAGGTGAACCGACACCCCTCATCGGCCATGCGGCGCTTGACGAACTCGGAAATCTCCGGACTCTCGATCGTCTTGTTGGCCACCAGCAGCACTCGCACCATGATCGTCACTCCGATCTCGCCCAAACGGGCACAACCAATCTTCGCTGCAGTCTTCCCCTTTGTCGATGCATGCACCGCCCGATGCCTTCTGTGCGTGGCGCCGATCGCGGTGACAGCGTCGTGAGGGCGTCGAAGCCAGTTCCTCCGGTTGACTAACCAGCCTCTCTTTGGGTGCTGACGCTGCAAAGTTTGGAAACTTTGCGCCATATCTACTGCGGGGGCGCTGGAGTTGGAAACGACTTTCCGCAATGAGGGCCTCGCCAGATCTGTGGTCCCGCTGAGCGGTTCACCTCCGCCTCAACGGGCGTGAAGCTGCCCGGTTGGACCTGGAGCGTCCCTTGGCTGTAGCCCACTGATCCCGTCCAGACCGTGGTGACCGGGACCAGGACGTGGTTCCGCGGAGCTGGACGAGAGCGCTGGCCGCCACCGGCCACGCTCGTCTTGAGCGTCATGCGTGAGGAGCGCGGCACTGGAGTGGCTACCGCCGCGGCACGAGTTGGAGTTCGTCCCTGGCCAGTGAGGCCAGAGCCCCTCCAGTTGGAGGGACAGGTCCGTGGCACGTCGACTGATTCGCGGACGACCACGGCACCACACACCTATGATCGAAAAGGGACCTCAAAGTGAATGGCGGTGATTTCTGTGAAGACGATGACACGTCTGACGGAGGCCTACAGGGATGCCCGCGTCGAGCTGATCGACGACACCTCCCGCTACGTGATCATGAGCGACTGCCATCGCGGCGACGGCTCCAAGTCCGACGAGTTCCTCAAGAACAAGAACTCGTTCACGGCCGCGTTGGACTACTACTGGAAGAACGGCTTCACCTACGTGGAG
>DATITN010000099.1:0-5788 GCA_035467795.1 Arachnia sp.
CACCGCAGTGCGTTCGGACGGCGTGGTGGGCGAGGAGAAGCAGACGAAACCGGCACGCACCCACTGGGACATGCTGCGGGAGCGTCGCTCGATCCCAGAGCTCGAAGACATCCTCAACGAGCAGCTGACCAAGCTGCGCGAGTCGGACAGGATCTACTGACCCATTCCCCGATCACGGTCCGCGGGCCGGTCGTCCTCGACGACCTCCCCGCGGATCGTGTCGTTTCCGGTGCTCGACGAGTCGATCACAGGGATCCAGGTCACCGTCTCGGTCACCACGTCGCCCCGGATGACGGTGGGCGCTGCGCCCGAGCGCTGCATCGTCTTGGAGGCCCACCACGCGATGCCCGACCGGATGAAGGGGCGCGTGAACGGCAACAACAGGAGCAGCCCGGCCACGTCCGTGAGCAGGCCCGGCACGACGAGCAAAACGCCGCCCATCAGCACCAGCGATGCGTCAGCCAACTGGCCAGATGGCAGCTGCCCGGAGGTCAGTGCCGCCGACAGGGCGCCCCACGCCTTCCGCCATTCACGCTGGAGGAGGTAGATGCCCAGCACGGTGGTGGCCGAGAGGATGGCAAGCGTCCACCACCCGATCTCGCCGGCCACCCACAAGATGGCGGCGATCTCCGCGAAGACGAGGCCGAAGACAGTCAGTCCCATGAGTGCGAGCCGTACGGCTCCCTTGCGCGGGGCCACGGCGCTCACGCGGCCCGTCGGCCGGCGATCGCACGCCTGAGGCCCCCGGTGAGCTGACCGAACCGGTGGTCGATGCCCCAGAGTGTGGTGCGGATCAGCGCCTCGATCACGATGCTGCGGCTCATCTTGGAATCCCCGAACTCGCGCTCCACGAACTCGATCGGGACCTCGACGACGGTGAAGCCGGCCTTGAGCGCGCGCCATACCAGGTCGATCTGGAAGCAGTACCCGGCCGAGGCCACCTCGTCGAGGCTGATGCCGCGCAGCGTGGACGCGCGGTAGGCGTTGAAGCCGCCGGTGGCGTCCTTGACCGGGATACCCAGCCACAGGCGCGTCCACAGGGAACCGCCCTTGGAGATGAATTCGCGTGACTTCGGCCAGTTGACCACCGAGCCGCCCTTCACCCACCGCGAGCCCTTGACCATGTCAGCGCCCTCGCTGATGGCCCGCAGCAGTCTCGGCAACTCCTCGGGCTGGTGGGAGCCGTCGGCGTCATGCGAGACAAGCACGCCGAAGCCCTCGTCGAGGCCCCAGTGGAAACCGGCCAGGTAGGCGGCGCCCAGGCCTTCCTTCCCCCTGCGGTGCATCACGTGGATCTGTTCGTCGGCCTCAGCCAGCCGGTCCGCGATGGCTCCGGTGCCGTCAGGGGAGTTGTCGTCCGCGACGAGGATGTGGGCCTGCGGAACGGCACGTCGGATCCTGGTGGCGATGCTTTCGATGTTCTGTGACTCGTTGTAGGTCGGGATGATCACGAGAACTCGCTCGAGCGCGTCCTGACTGGTCATGGAACACTTCTTTCCTGTTGTGGTGTCTCAGTCATGCTACCGGGCCCCGCCTCGGCGCGACCCCAGGGCGGCGACGATCCCCCCGGCGGTGGCTGCCACGGCAACCCACGCCAGCCAGGGGCTGAGTATGACCGAGAGGTTGACGTTGGTGCGCAGTGGGAGGGAGGTGAGCACGCTGTCCGCCTGGTATTCGGCGGTGATCTCCTGCACGCGCCCCCGGGTGTCGACGACCGCGGAGAGCGAGTTGAGCGTGGAGACCGCCACCTCGCGGCCCAGTTCCATCGCCCGGACGCGGTTGATGACCAACTGCTGGTGCGGCTCGAACGTGCCCGCGTAGGTGTTGGTGTTGGACTGCGACACGACCACCTGCGCCCCGTGGCGCACCAGGTCGTAGGACGTGTCGTCGTAGGCCAGCTCGAAACAGATGATGGTGCCCACCACCAGGTCCGGGAACCGTGCCGTGGGCGCCGATACCACTCCCGGCCCCTCCCCCGGGATCGATTGCCGGCCGATCTGCTCGAGGATCGGGAGCCGTGGCAGCAGGACGTCGCGGAAGGGGATCCATTCGCCGAACGGGACCAGGTCACGCTTGTGGTAGACGGCACCGGGACCGGTGTCGGGATGCCACCAGATGCTGGAGGTCTGACGCGAGTCCGGCACCGGCCCGTCGGTCACGGCCCCCACGAAGATGGGCGCCCCAGCCAGCCGCACGGAGAGTTCGACGAGGCCGCGGGTGGTGGCGTCGACCTCTGGATCCACATCGGTGGCGTTCTCGGGCCACAGCACGAAGTCAACCTCGTGGCCACCGGCGCGGGCCTCGGAGAGCGCGAAGATGGTTTCGCTGAGTGCGTTGTTGGTGACGGAACGGGCGTAGGTGCCGGTGCCCTTCTCGGCGCGATTGACGGCCGGCTGGACCATGGCCACCGTCACCTCGTCGACAGGCTCGGACTGCGGCACCAGGTGCGCGAGCCCTCCCAGCGTGAACACGCCGACGATCCCCGCCAACGCCACCGGCCGCCTGATGGGCGACGAAACGGCCAGAAGAAGGGCCTGCGCCACCAACGCCACGAGGTAACCGACCCCGGTGACGCCCACCCAGGCGAGGAGGCCCGACATGGGTTGGTCCACCGTCGTGTAGCCGAGCCGCGCCCAGGAGAAGCCTCCGAAGGGCACCTTGCCGGAGGCGAACTCCACCGCCACCCACGCGGCGGGCACCAGGAGCGGCCAGGCGCGGAGCTTGAGCAGCCACGACACGGCGAGCGCGAGCACTCCCCACCACAGCGACAGGAACGCCACCAGCGCCACGCCCACGCCCACCCCCAGGACCGAGATCCAGGACACCGTCAGCGTGTTCATCGCCAGGCCGGCGAGGTAGCCGAGGCCGAAGGCGGAGCGGGGCCGACGATCCACCATCAGCCAGGTGAACAGTGCCACGCCCACCAGGGTCGCCGGCCAGATCCCCATCGGCGCCTGTCCCGCGCCTGTGAGCAGCCCGGACCCGACGGCCAGCGCCGCGGACACCAGGAACGGCAGCGGCGGACGGGTGATCACGAGGCCCAAGAGTACCCGGCCCGGGTCTGAGGACACTGTGTCAGGATGGCGGGATGAGCACGTTGATGGCCTTCGACACGTCCTACCTGTACTTCCGGGCGTTCTTCGGGGTGCCCTCCACCTTCCGGGCCCTCGACGGGAGGCCGGTCAACGCGGTGCGGGGCACGCTGGATTTCATCGCGCGTCTCGCCAACCAGTACGCCCCTGACAGCCTTGTGTGCGCCTGGGACGACGACTGGCGACCCGACTGGCGGGTGGACCTGCTCCCGAGCTACAAGGCCCACCGGGTCGTCCAGCTGGCAGACGGCGTGGCGGAACTGGTCGACGACGACCTCAGCCAGCAGGTGCCGCTGATCCGAGACTGCCTCGAGTCGCTCGGCATCCCCGTCGTGGGTGTGGCGCAGCACGAGGCCGACGACGTGCTGGCCTCCCTGGCCCGTCAGCATGCTGGCACCAGCCTTGTGGTGACCGGGGACCGCGACCTCTTCCAGCTGGTCGACGACCACACGAGCGTGGTCTATGTGGCGCGCGGGGTGGCCAATCACGAGCTGGTCACGCCGGAGTGGATGGCGGCGAAGTATGCGCTGGCTCCGGAGAGGTACGTGGACTTCGCCGTCCTGCGCGGCGACCCCTCCGACGGGCTGCCGGGGGTCAAGGGCATCGGGGAGAAGAGCGCCACCACACTGGTGGCCGCCTACCCCTCCCTGGAGGCGATGGTCGCGGCCGCCGTCGACCCGGCCTCAGGCATGTCGCCGTCGGTGCGCTCCAAGCTGCTGGCAGACGTCGACTACCTGGCGAGGGCACGCGAGGTGGTGACCTGCGTAGACACGCTCCCGCTGCCGGACCTCACCCGCTCCCCCGTGGACGATCAGCGGTGGGATGCCCTGGCCGAGAACCTGGCGCTCGGCGGCGCCGCGACCCGGATCCGGGCGCTCATCGCTTAGCGTGCAGCACGTAGAGCGACGAGCTGGCCAGCAGGTTGGCGGCCACGTTGCCCAGCCGTCGTGCCCTCCCCGAGGCGTCCAACGAAATGCGTGAATCGATCACCATGTCCAGTCCGGCGAAGAGCGGCTCCAGGTCCGGCAGCGACGAGTGATGCAGATTCGGGGTGTCGTACCACTCGAACGGCAGGTCACGCGACATCGGCATCCGCCCCGACAGCAGCCGGAGCCGGTTGCGCCAGTGGGCGAAGTTGGGCATCGAGACCACTGAATGGACGGCGATCCGGCCGATCTCCCGCAGGACCTCGCGGGGCTTGCGGACGGTCTGGAGCGTGCGCGAGAGGACCACGAAGTCGTAGCTGTCGTCGCCGAACTCCCCCAGTTGCGTGTCGAGGTTGAGCTGGATCACGTCGACGCCGCTGCGCATCGCCGCCACCAGGTTGCCCGGATCCATGTCGACGCCGGTGCCGGAACATCCCTTGAGCGTGAGCAGTCGCAGCAGCTCGCCGTCGCCGCAGCCGAGATCCAGGACGCGGGAGCCCTCGGGGATCAGCTTGGTGATCAGCCACAGGTCCGGCCTCAGGGTGTTGCTCATGCCAGCTCCTCCGCGGCGCGCTCCAGGTAGGCCCGCACCGTGGCGTGATAATCGGGCACGTCAAGCAGAAACGAGTCGTGGCCCCACCGGGAGGCGATCTCGCGGAACGAGGTGGGCAGCTTGGCGCCCTCCAGGTGCCTGACGATCCGGCGGGAGTGCTCGGTGGAGAATCGCCAGTCGGTGTCGAAGCTCACGATGAGGAAGCGGACCGGATCGTCGATGAGCGCCGCCAGCGCGCCCTCGTCAGAGAAGGGATCGAAGTAGTCCATCACACGGGTGAGATAGAGGTAGCTGAGCGCATCGAACCGGGAGAGGAACCGCTCCCCCTGATGCTCGAGGTAACTCTCGACGGCGAAGTCCACGCCGAAGTTCTTGGCCAGCTCGCCGCGTTGGGCGGTCCGCCCGAACTTCTCCTCGAAACCCGTCTCCGACAGGTAGGTGATGTGGGCCATCATCCGCGCCACGGAGAGCCCCTTGCGCGGCGAGGTGCCCGCGGTGAGGAAGCGCCCGTCCAGGAAGTGGGAGTCGCGCATGATCGCCTGCCGCCCCACGGCGGAGAACGCGATGTTCTGGGCGGTGAGCCGTGACGAGGCAGCGAAGATCAGCGCCCGGCCCAGCTCCATGGGATGGGTCATCGCCCATTGGAGCACCTGCATGCCGCCCAGCGAGCCACCCGCAGCAGCGGCGAACCGTTCGATGCCCAGATGCCGGGCGAGGCCGCGGTGCACCTCGACGAAGTCCGCCATGTCAAGGAGGGGGAAGTCCAGGCCATAGGGATCGCCCGTCTCCGGGTTCGTCGACGACGGCCCCGTGGTGCCCTGGCAGCCCCCCAGGAGGTTGGAGCAGACCACGAACCAGACGTTCGTGTCGATGGGCTTGCCGGGGCCGATCATCGTGTCCCACCAGCCCGGCCGTGTCTCGCCCTCGTGGTATCCGGCCGCGTGGGCGTCCCCGGTGAGCGCGTGACAGATGTAGACGGCGTTGCTGCGTTCAGCGTTGAGGGTGCCGTAGGTTTCGTAGGCCACATCGACGACGCTCAGCGTGGCGCCACTGCGGAGGATCAGCGGGCGATCCGGGTCGAAGACCCGGATCGACGACGTCTCCACCACGCCGAGGCTGGTTCCGAGGGGGCCGTTCACGCCCCCATTGTTGCGCAACCCGGAGGGGATCAGAGACCGGAGACGCCCAGCAGGAGGCCGATCGAGTAGGTGGTGGCC
>DATITN010000100.1:0-15531 GCA_035467795.1 Arachnia sp.
TGACGAGGAAGAGGAGGACGACGAGCCCGAGAGTGACGAGCCTCACGACGACGAGGGCGAGCCGCTGGATTCCGAGCCCGAGGGCGACGAGCCCGAGAGTGACGAGCGCGAGAGTGACGAGCGCGAGAGCGACGAGAACCAGGCCGAGCCCCAGGATTCCGAGCTCGAGGACAACGAGGTTGAGCCGCAGGATTCCGAGCTCGAGGACGTCGAGTCGGAGCGTGACGTGGAGCCGGAGCCGGAGCCGCAGCTCGAGTCGGAGCCGCAGCCGCAGCTTGAGCCGGAGCCCGAGCCGGCGCTTGAGTTGGAGTCGGAGCTTGAGCCGCAGCTCGACCTGGAGATCGAGCTGGAGCCCGAGCGTGACGTCGAGGCCGAGGGCATCGATGATGAGCAGCTCAGCGAGGATGAACCTTCGGACGTCGAAGAGGACGAGGACAAGGAGCGGGCCGCCGAAGACGGCGGTGTCGCGGAGGAGGAGCAGGACTGATGCTGGCGCTGGCAGCCGCCTATGATGCGGCGCTGTTTGATCTCGACGGGGTGATCTACCTCGGCCCCTACGCCGTCGAGGGGGTTGCCGAGGCGCTCGACGAGCTCCGCTCACGTGGGACCCGGCTTGGTTTCGTCACCAACAATGCCGCACGCACCCCCGCGGCGGTGGCGGAACACCTGACGGAGCTCGGCATCCACGCAGAGGAGGCCGACGTGGTCAACTCGACGCAGGCGACTCTGCGCATGCTCGAGGCGGATCTCCCCGCCGGATCACGAGTCCTCGCCGTCGGGACCAACGCCCTGGAGGAACAGTTGAGCGGGGCCGGCTTCACCGTCGTCGGCTCCCTCGACGAGGACCCGGTCGCCGTCGTGCAGGGGTACAGCCCCACGATCGCCTGGCATCGGCTCGAGGAGGCCGCCCTGGCGGTCCAGCGAGGCGCCGCCTGGTACGCCACCAATCCGGATCTCACCCGCCCGTCGGACCGCGGAATCGTGCCCGGTCTCGGGTCGCAGCTCGCTGTGGTCCGGGTCTGCGTGGACGTGGATCCCAAGATCGCAGGCAAGCCATTCCGTCCACTCCTTGACGAAACCGTCCGGCGCATCGGCGCGGGGCGCCCGATCTTCGTCGGCGATCGCACCGACACGGACATCCTCGGCGCCAACACGGTGGCCATGGACTCCTTGTTCGTCTTCACCGGCGCCCACGGCAAGGCAGATCTCGCCGAGGCCCGCCCCGAGTACCGGCCCACCTACATCGGCTACGACGCCTCCGCACTGCTGGAGCCTCCGCGTGAGGCGGAGATCCTCGGACAGCGGTTTGTCTGCGGCTACCAGGAGGTCGACCTCATGGACGACCACGGCTACCTCTCGACGAAGCCGGTGACCCGAGACGAGCAGCTCGACGCGCTCTGGGCCGGGCTGCAGGCCAGATGGCGCTTCGGCGTCGACATCACTGCCGTGCTGAACTCCCTCGACACACTCAGGTGAGCGTCCCCACGCCGCGCGCTGCCGCGCCGTCGGACGTGCGTCGCAGCCAGGTGGTCGCGGGCGTGATGGCCAGCCTCGACGGCGTCGAGGAGTTGCCGTTGGACGAGCAGACGGCGAGACTCACTGAGGCCCAGGCTGTTCTTGCGGGCGTGCTCAACAACGACCCCGGCGTGGGTCAGCCGGGTATCCCCGGCGTTGGCCGTGAGGCTTGACCTTGCGCTCGTCGACCGCGGCCTCGCTCGGTCGCGGACACACGCCTCCCTTCTGATCGCCGACGGGCGCGCCACAGTCAACGGTCGCGTGGTCCGAAAACCATCCACGCACGTCGACCCAGCCGATGTCCTGACCGCCGACGCTGAGGCGTGGGTCTCCCGCGCGGCCCACAAGCTCATCGGAGCGCTGGACGGGGCGGGGATCTCTGTGCAGGGGCGGGTGCTCGACGCCGGCGCCTCCACGGGCGGCTTCACCCAGGTCTGCCTCGAGCGCGGTGCGGCGCTGGTTTACGCAGTCGACGTAGGTCACGGCCAGCTGTCGCCCACCCTCCGCGCCGATCCGCGGGTGCGGGTCCACGAAGGACTCAACCTCCGCTCACTGACCCTGGACCACCTCGACGGCGTGCCGGTGGACCTCGTCGTCGGCGACGTGTCGTTCATCTCCCTGCGCCTGCTGCTTCCGCGACTCCTCTCCGTTCTGGCGCCCGACGGGGAGGCGTTGCTGCTGGTCAAGCCGCAGTTCGAGGTGGGCCGGGAACTCCTGGGCAGCGGGGGACTGGTCCGCGACGACGACGCCAGACGCCGCTGCGTCGACGAGGTGGTGCTGGCGGCCAACGAGCTGGGGTGGAGCGAGCGCTGGCGTGCCCGCAGCGCCCTGCCGGGGGCCTCCGGAAACGTGGAGTACTTCGTGCACCTCACTCGGTAGGGTGGAGGGGTGATGCAACGAACTGTGGCGGTGCTCGTCCACCCGGAGCGCGATGAGGCCATCGACAAGGCGGCGCAGTTCATCGCAGACCTGCACGCCATGGGCTTCGGGTTCATCGTCTTCCCCAACGACCTCGACCGGCTCCGGGGCAGGGTGCCGAGCGCACGGATCCATCCGCTGGACGGCACCCCAGCTGAGCTGGCCGTCGTCTTCGGAGGCGACGGCACCATCCTGCGGGCGGCCGAGTGGGCGCTGCCGCTCGGCGTGCCGCTGCTCGGCGTGAACCTGGGGCACGTCGGATTCCTGGCCGAGTTGGAGCCCTCAGACATCCACGCACTCCCAGGGGTGGTCGCCCATCGGCTGTATCTGGTCGAGGAGCGGCTGGCCCTGCAGGTGGAGGTGCGCGACGCCGGGGGAGACCTCACCTGGTCCTCGATGGCCGTCAACGAGGTGTCGCTGGAGAAGCTGGCGAGGGAGCGCATGCTCAACGTGCTGGTCAGCGTCGACGAGCGACCACTATCCAGATGGGGGTGCGACGGCGTGCTCGTGGCAACGCCCACCGGGTCCACCGCCTACGCGTTCTCGGCCGGCGGTCCGGTGGTGTGGCCGGACGTCCGGGCCATGCTGGTGGTGCCGCTGGCCGCCCACGCACTCTTCAACCGGCCGATGGTGCTCAGCCCCTCGTCGGTGGTCAAACTCGAACTCCCAGACGACTCCCACACCCTCGGCATGCTGTGGTGCGACGGGCGACGAAGCCACGATCTTGCCCCAGGGGAGTGGGTGACCGTGAGGTCACACCGCCATCAGGTGCGCATCGCCAGGATGGGAGAGCAGCCGTTCACCACCCGTCTTGTGAAGAAGTTCGCTCTTCCCATCGACGGGTGGCGGAAGCGGAGCGATCACTGATGCTCGCCGCCCTGCGGTTGACGGCATTCGGGGTGGTTGACGAGGCCCAGTTGGAGCTCGGCCCCGGGCTGACCGCACTCACCGGCGAGACCGGTGCAGGCAAGACCATGGTCGTGGCTGGGCTTGGGCACCTGTTGGGGGCGCGGGCCGACGCCGGCATCGTGCGCCGTGGCCGCGACCGAGCCGTCGTGGAGGGCCGGTGGGTCCTTCCCCCCTGGCTGGTGGAACGCGTCCGGGAACTGGGCGGCGACGCGGACGACGGAGAGGTGGTCACCCTCCGGCAGGTGTCGGCCACTGGGCGGTCACGGGCCGTGGTGGGGGGCGCCGGCGTCCCCGTCGCCGCGCTCGCGGACCTGATCAGCGACGCCGCCACCATCCACGGCCAGTCGGGGCAGCTGCGCCTGTCCTCCCCTGACAGGCAGCGCGACCTGCTCGACGCCCAGGCGCGCCCCCCTCAGCTGGCGCGCTACCGGCTCGCCTACGCCGAGCGACGCGAAGCCGCCGCTGAGCTGCACCTGCTCGAGAACGAGGCGATGGCCCGGGCACGCGAAGCCGACATGCTGCGCTTCGGGCTCGGGGAGATCAGGTCCGTCGACCCGCAGCCGGGCGAGGACCGGGCGCTGGCGACGGAACAGTCGCTCCTCATGGACCTGGACGACCTGCGACGCCTCGGCAGCCTCGCCCAGCAGGACCTGAGCGGCTCCGAGTCGGACTTCGACGCGCCCAGCGCCGTCGCGCTCCTCGGTGAGGCGCGCAAGGCGCTCGCGCTGCTGGCTGACCGCGACGACCGGGCGGGCGCCCTCGCCGCGCGTGCCGTGGAGCTGGGCATGCTGGCCAACGACCTGGCGGCCGAGGTGGCGGGCTACCTGGACGACCTGGTGGCCGACCCGCTGAGGCTTGAGGCGGTGGGGGCGCGCCGCGCGCAGCTGGCCGGCCTGACCCGCAAGTACGGTGCCACCGTCGAGGAGGTGCTGGAGTGGGCCGACGCGGCGGAGGAGCGGCTTGGACAGCTTGTCGGCAGCGATGAGCGGATCACCGAGCTGCGCTCCCGCATGACCCAGCTGGATGCGCAGTTGGCTGCCGACGCCGCCGCCATCTCCGAGGCCCGGCGACGGGCCGCGACCGAGCTGTCAACCCAGGTCCAGGACGAGCTCGCGGCGCTGGCCATGCCGCATGCCGAGCTCCGCTTCGAGGTGGGGGAGGCGCCGCTGGGACCGCACGGGGCGGACCGGATCGAGCTCCTGTTCTCCGCCAATCCCGGCTCATCGCCCGCTCCGCTGGGCAAGGTGGCCTCCGGCGGAGAGTTGTCGCGGGTCCGCCTGGCGCTGGAGGTGGTGCTCGCCTCCGGCGCGGAGGGCCACACCTTCGTCTTCGACGAGGTGGACGCAGGGGTGGGCGGTGCCGTGGGTCTGGAGATCGGTCGGCGGCTGCAGCGGCTCGCCTCGCGGTCACAGGTGATCGTCGTCACCCACCTGGCGCAGGTGGCGGCCTTCGCCGACGCACACTTCGTGGTCCACAAGTCCTCGGACGGTCAGGTCACCACCTCAGGGGTCAGGCGGCTCGACGAGGACGAGCGGGCCGCAGAGCTGGCGCGCATGATGGGCGGCCAGGCCTCCTCGGAGAAGGGCATGGAGCACGCCGCGGAGCTGCTGGAGAGGGCCCGCAACCGTTAGCGCCAGGGTGTTACGTTCTGGTTTCGACCTCAGGCGCGGCTGTACTTCGGCGCCCTCCAACCCATAGGCTGAAGTTCCGTGGAGAACTCGAAGATCACCAAGCATATTTTCGTGACCGGCGGAGTGGTGTCGTCGCTCGGCAAGGGGCTCACGGCCTCAAGCCTCGGCAACCTACTGGTCGCACGTGGGCTCCGCGTGACGATGCAGAAGCTGGATCCCTACCTCAACGTCGACCCCGGCACCATGAACCCGTTCCAGCACGGTGAGGTGTTCGTCACCGAAGACGGCGCCGAAACGGACCTGGACATCGGCCACTACGAGCGGTTCCTGGACGTCAACCTCACCGGCGATGCCAACGTGACCACAGGCAAGGTCTACTCGACCGTCATCGCGAAGGAGCGGCGCGGCGACTACCTGGGCGACACGGTTCAGGTCATCCCGCACATCACCGGCGAGATCCGCGACCGCATGATGGCCATGGAGGCCGAGGGCGTCGACGTGGTGATCCACGAGATCGGCGGCACCGTCGGCGACATCGAATCGCTGCCCTTCCTGGAGGCCGCCCGGCAGGTCCGTCACGAGATCGGCCGCGGCAACGTGTTCTTCCTGCACGTCTCCCTGGTGCCCTACATCAAGCCCTCGGGGGAGATGAAGACCAAGCCCACCCAGCACTCGGTCGCGGCTCTCCGCCAGGTGGGCATCCAGCCCGATGCCATCGTGTGCCGCTCCGAGTTGGAGATCTCGCAGGCGCTCAAGCGCAAGATCGCCCTCATGTGCGACGTCGACGAGGAGGCGGTGGTCAGCTGCCCCGATGCGCCCAGCATCTACGCCATCCCCAGGGTCCTCCACGACGAGGGCCTCGACGCGTATGTGGTCCGCCGACTCAACCTCAGCTTCCGGGATGTGAAATGGAAGCCGTGGAACAACCTCCTCGAGCGCGTCGAGCATCCCCGGCACGCTCTGACGGTGGCCCTCGTCGGCAAGTACATCGACCTGCCGGACGCGTACCTGTCGGTGTGCGAGGCTCTGCGGGCAGCGGGATTCGCCCACTGGGCCAGCGTGAAGATCAGGTGGGTCGCCTCCGACGAATGCGACTCCCCGGAGGGGGCGGCGAGCCGGCTCTCCGACGTCGACGCCGTCTGCGTGCCAGGCGGATTCGGCATCCGCGGCGTGGAGGGGAAGCTGGGTGCGCTCACCTACGCCCGTGAGCACCGCATCCCGACCCTCGGCCTGTGTCTCGGGCTCCAGTGCATGGTGATCGAGGCCGCCCGCAGCCTCGCCGGCATCGGGGACGCCGCCTCCAGCGAGTTCGACCCCCACACACACCACCCCGTGATCGCCACGATGGCCGAGCAGGTCAGCATCGTCGACGGCGGGGGAGACCTCGGCGGCACCATGCGGCTCGGCTCGTACCCGGCCGTCCTCGTCGAGGGCAGCGTGGTGGCGTCAGCCTACGGCGCGCTCCGGGTGACGGAGCGGCACCGTCACCGCTACGAGGTGAACAACGCCTACCGTGCTCAGCTGGAGGAGGCGGGGCTCGTCATCTCCGGCACCTCCCCCGACGGGCGGCTCGTCGAGTTCGTAGAGCTCCCGAAGGCGGTCCATCCCTACTACGTGGGCACGCAGGCCCACCCCGAACTGAAGTCCAGGCCCACCCGGCCGCACCCCCTCTTCGCGGGGCTCATCGAGGCCGCCCTCGCCCGACGGGAGTCCAGCGCAGATGCGCACCGATGAGCCGATGAACTGGCCGGTGCGGTCCCGCACCGTCCTCGGCGAGGGGCGGGTGTCCGCGTTCGTCGACGAGCAGGTGACCACGCCGTCGGGCGAGGTGATCGACAGGCAGTACCTCACGCACCCCGGGGCGGTGGCCGTGGTGGCGTGGAGGCAGGACAGCGACGACATCGCGGTCCTGCGCCAGTACCGGCACCCGGTCCGGATGGAGCTGGTGGAGATCCCCGCCGGGCTCCTCGACCTGGACGGGGAGGAGTGGGTGGTCGCGGCCCAGCGCGAGCTCGCCGAGGAGGCGGAGCTTCAGGCGTCGCGATGGGACGTCCTGGTGGACATGTGCACCACGCCGGGCGCATGTGAGGAGTCGTTGAGGATCTTCCTCGCCCGCGACCTTGCCCCGGCGGAGCGCCCCGACGGCTTCGTCCTGGAGGGCGAGGAGGCGCACATGACATGGGAGTGGGTGCCGCGCGCCGAGCTGGTCTCCGCGGTGATGGGGGGCCGCTGTCAGAGCCCCACGCTCGTCGCCGGCGTGTTGGCCCTCGAGGTGGCGCGACTGACCGGATCTGTGGACAGGCTCCGGGCGCCCAGCGCCCCGTGGCCGATCCGGGAGTGAGCAGCGTCAACGACGCGGTGGCTGACTACCTCAACCACGCGCGGGTGGAGCGGGGGCTGGCGGCGAACACGATCGCCGCCTACCGCCGCGACCTGACCGGATACACCGCCTTCCTGGCGGCGCGCGGCATAGACGCCATCGGCGAGGTCACAGCGGTCGAGGTGAGCAGCTACGTCCGGGAGCTCAGCGCTGTGCAGGCCCGGTCTTCGGTGGCGAGGCACGTGGCCAGCATCCGCACCCTGCACCAGTTCGCGGCCGACGAGGGCATGGCCGAGACCAACCCCGCCGCAGACATCTCCCCGCCCAAGCTTGAGCAGCGCCTCCCCAAGGCGCTGAGCGTCGACGAGGTGACGCGGATCCTCGACGCACCGGATCGGTCGGAGGTGGTGGGGCTCCGGGATGCGGCGCTACTAGAGCTCCTCTACGGCACGGGCGCCCGCGTCTCCGAAGTGTGCGGGATGGACGTCGACGAGGCGACGGCCGCCCTCGCTGCCCCGGACGCGGGGCTGCGGTTGCGCGGCAAGGGCGGCAAGGAGAGGGCGGTGCCGCTCGGGTCCTACGCGGCGCAGGCCCTTGAGGCGTACCTGGTGAGGTCGCGGCCGGCGCTCGCGGGTGCGGCGTCACGGCACGACCCGGCGCTGCTGCTGAACCAGCAGGGGAAGCGGCTCAGCCGTCAATCGGCCTGGGCCGTACTTCAGCGCGCGGCCGCGGCGGCCGGGATCGCCGTGGACGTCTCGCCGCACTCACTCAGGCACTCCTTCGCCACCCACCTGCTCGACGGCGGGGCGGACCTGCGCGTCGTGCAGGAGTTGCTGGGTCACGCCTCCGTGGCGACCACCCAGATCTACACCCTGGTCACCATCGAGCACCTCCGCGAGGTCCATGCCGCAGCGCATCCCCGGGCCCGCTGACCATTCGACCCGCGTCAGGGATGCACGGCACGGCATACTAGGCTGAATCGGACACTTAGACGAGGAGGCCGACAGGTGGCGGAAGACGGGCTGTTCGAGGCGCCCACATTCAACGTCCCGGACGCGCCCGGGCCTTCGACGCTGGTGGATTCGGGGACGATGGGGCCCACCGGGCGCCCCCTCCCCGTGTTTCCTGAGCCACTGCCGGTGGCGCCGGGACGCAAGCACGCCACCATCGTCTCGATGTGCAACCAGAAGGGTGGGGTGGGGAAGACCACCACCACCATCAACCTGGGTGCGGCGCTGGCGGAGCTCGGACGCTCGGTGCTCCTGGTGGACTTCGATCCTCAGGGGTCGCTGTCGGTCGGGCTCGGCGTGAACCCCCACAACCTCAATCTGTCGATCTACAACCTGCTGCTGACCCGGGGCATCGACGCGATGGACGTGATCACCCAGACCAGCGTCGAAGGCCTCGATGTGCTCCCCAGCAACATCGACCTGTCTGCGGCTGAGGTGCAGCTCGTCAGCGAGGTGGCCCGCGAGCAGACCCTGCTGCGCGTGCTGTCGAAACTGCGCCCCCACTACGACTTCATCCTGATCGACTGCGCGCCCAGCCTGGGGCTGCTCACCATCAACGCGCTCACGGCCAGCGACTACGTGATCATGCCGCTGGAGTGCGAGTTCTTCGCGCTTCGTGGCATCGCCCTGCTCACCGACACCATCTCCAAGGTGCAGGATCGGCTGAACCCGGACCTCCAACTGCTCGGCATCCTCGGCACGATGTACGACGCACGCACGCTCCATGGTCGCGAGGTGCTGGAGCGCGTGGTGCAGGCGTTCGGTGACGAGGTGTTCCACACGGTCATCCGCCGCACCATCAAGTTCCCCGAAACCACCGTCGCAGGGGAGCCCATCACCACCTATGCGACGGCCTCGCCGGGAGCGGAAGCCTACCGGCAACTCGCCCGGGAGGTGCTGCTGCGATGCCAGGACCAGTGAAGCGACGCGCCTCACTGCCCGGGGCCTCCGAGCTGTTCCGGCCCACCCGTGAGCCGGTGCAGGCCGAGACGCAGCAGAAGGCCGCTGCCGAGCCTGAGCCTCGGGACGACGACGAGGCCACACCTCGCGCCACTGGACGGGTCCGTCACTCGCAGAAGATCACCGTCTACTTCAGCGACGACGAGCTCATCGCCCTGGAGGACGCCAACGGGCAGCTGCGCCGCGAGCACGGCATCCGGGTGGACCGGGGGCGGATCGTCAGGCTGGCGGTCTCGCGGGCCATCGCGGATCTGACCGCCAACGGCGGCGAGAGCTTCCTGGTGAGCGAGCTCACACAGCAGTGAGCCGCGCCACAGCCATGGAGCGCCACGATGGCGTGGACGGCTTCGAGGTGCACCTGAGGAACTTCGAAGGCCCCTTCGATCTGCTCCTGCACCTGATCTCGCGCCATGAGCTCGACGTCACCGAGGTGGCGCTGTCACAGGTGACCGACGAGTTCATCTCCCACGTGAAGCTGGGGGGCGCGGTGTGGGACCTGGAGAAGACCAGCGCATTCCTCGTCGTGGCCTCGACGCTGTTGGACCTCAAGGCGGCTCGGCTCCTGCCCGGCGGCGAGGTCACCGACCCGGAGGACTACGCGGCGCTCGAGGCCCGGGACCTCCTGTTCGCCCGGCTCCTGCAGTATCGGGCGTTCAAACAGATCGCCACCTGGATGGCCGAGACCTTCACGGCCGCCGAGTCCATCCACTGGCGCCCGGGAGGTCTCGAAGAGAAGTTCCGTGGCGTGATGCCCGAGGTTGAGCTGGGCCTCAGCCGCGCCGATGTGGCTCGGCTGGCCGCGGCGGCCATGGCCCCCAGGCCACAGCCGGTGGTGGAACTGGCCCACCTCCACGGCTCCACAGTGAGCCTGGCCGAGCAGGCCAACCTGCTCGCCGAGCGGCTCCGCCGCGACGGTTCCGCCTCGTTCCGGGCGCTCGTCGGCGGCTGCGACCGGCTCACCGTCGTGGTGCGCTTCCTCGCGATCCTCGAGCTGTTCCGGGCCCAGCAGGTGTCCCTGGACCAGATGTCGCCGCTCGGGGAACTGACCGTCCGGTGGACCGCCGGCGATCAGGCCGCCGTCGAGGTCACCGACGACTACGGTCCACAACCAGAACTGGAGGACGCATGAGTATCGGAGCAGCGCTGGAGGCCATGCTGCTGATGGCCACCGAACCGGTGCCGGCCGACGAGCTGGCGGCCGCGCTGGAGGCGCCGTCGGCGGAGGTGCAGGGCGAGTTGGAGGCCATCGCCCGGTTCTACGAACTGCACGGTCGCGGGATCCAGTTGCGTGCCGTCGCCGGAGGCTGGCGGTTCGCCACCAGGGAGGACCTCTCAGGTGTCCTGGAGGCATGGCTGGTCTCGGATCAGCGGGCGCGGCTCACGCAGGCCGCACTGGAGACGCTGTCGGTCATCGCGTATCTGCAGCCCGTCTCCAGGGGCCGGATCTCGGCCGTGCGGGGAGTCAACGTCGACGGCGTGGTGAAGACGCTGCTCGTGCGCGGCCTCATCCGCGAGTCGGGCG
This sequence comes from Arachnia sp., assembly GCA_035467795.1. GTDB lineage: Bacteria > Actinomycetota > Actinomycetes > Propionibacteriales > Propionibacteriaceae > Arachnia. The sequence continues at coordinate 10,786 of DATITN010000100.1, forward strand.
AGGACCATCTGACCGGAGCCATGACCTTCGCCACCACGGCGCTGTTCCTGCAGAAGTTGGGGCTCAACTCGCTGAAAGAACTGCCCGACTTGGCGCCGCTGCTGCCGGACGCCGTAGCCTTGGAGGCTGAGCTTGGTCAGCTGGCCGCCGTTGAGGCGGCCGGGGCCGAGCCTGAGAGCGAGGGCAGCGATGGCTGAGGAGACCGAGGGCACGCGGTTGCAGAAGGTGCTGGCGGCGGCGGGAATCGCGTCGCGTCGCGCCAGTGAGATTCTCATCGACGAGGGCCGCGTCGAAGTCAACGGCAAGGTGGTCACCGAGCAGGGCCGTCGGGTCAACCCGGAGACGGACCAGATCCGCGTCGACGGTTCCCGGATCCCGCCGCCGCGCAGGCACCTCTACCTGGTCCTGAACAAGCCCAGAGGGGTTGTCTCGACCCTGGAGGACCCCGAAGGTCGCCCCACGCTGAGCGACTACCTGCCGGCCACCAAGGAACGGCTGTTCCACGTGGGCCGCCTCGACACCGACACCGAAGGGCTCATCGTCCTCACCAACGACGGCGACTTCGCGCACCGCCTTGCCCACCCCAGCTACCAGGTCCCCAAGACCTACACGGTGCAGGCCGCGGGCGTGATGGACAACAGGATCATCCGGCGCCTCGAGAAGGGCGTCACCCTCGAGGACGGCCCGGTCCGCCCGGACAAGGTCAAACTCATCTCCCGCGGTCAGGACCGCACCCTCCTGGCCATCACGCTGCACGAGGGCCGTAACCGCATCGTCCGTCGCATGATGGACACCGTCGGCCACCCCGTCGACAGGCTCTCACGCACCGAGATCGGCCCGATCAGGATCGGCAACCTGCGCCCGGGGGAGACCCGCGACGTCACCCGCGAGGAGCTGGGGGCGCTGCTTGACCTGGTGGGGATGTGAACGGGTTTGGGGCGCTGGGTTAACATTCCGGCGTGACATTCTCCGCCCGCACGCTGCGCCGCGCCGTCCTGGCCACGGCCACCGCGTCCCTGATCGCCCTCACCGCCTGCGCGGACCCGGAGGACACCGACTCGCCCTCCGCGTCGCCGTCGGTGGCCTCCGCAAGCGCCTCTCCGAGCGCAAGCGCCAGCCCGGCGGTGTCGGTGAGCCCGTCGGCTGATCTCAGCCTGATCGAGGTCAGTGACGGGGACGTCCCCGAGATCACCGTGCCGGCCCCGTGGGGCATCTCCTCCACCCAGTCACAGGTACTGCGGGAGGGGGGCGCCCAGACCCTGTCCGCCAGCTCGGTGGTCACGCTGAACTATGTGGGTGTCAACGGCACCACGGGCGAGGTCTTCGACAGCTCCTACGAGCGCGGCGAGGCCGCCACCTTCTCACTCGAGGGCGTCGTGGCGGGCTTCCAGAAGGGACTCGAGGGCCAGGCGGTGGGTTCGCGCGTGCTCATCGCGATGCCCAGCGAGGACGGCTACCCCGACGGCACCCAGGACGGCAGCATCTCCGCCGGTGACTCGATCGTCTTCGTCGTCGACATCCTCTCGGCCAACTTCGACGACGCCACCGGCGAGGCCGTCACCCCGGCCGCGGGCCTGCCCACCGTCACCATGACCGACGGCAAGCCGGAGCTGACGGTGGCGGAGGGGATCGCGGCCCCGGCCGAGCTGACCGTCGCACCTCTGATCAAGGGCCCCGGGGCGGCCATCGCCGAGACCTCCACCATCCAGGTGCGCTACCGCGCCTGGACCTACGCGGACGGAGAGCTCTGGCAGGATGCCTGGCAGCCCCAGGAGGGCCCCCTGGCCAACCTGATCCCCGGCTGGACCGAGGGCCTGCTGGGTCAGACCGGCGGGTCCCGCGTCATGCTGGTGGTCCCCCCGGCCATGGCCTACCCGGACGGACTGCCGCAGGCCACGCCCACGCTCGCACCAGCTCAGACGCTGGTCTACGTGATCGACATCCTCAACGTGCAGGGCTGAGCGGGCGAAGCATCCCGCCTCCCCACACAGCGGATGAGAAGAAGCGCTGGTCGCCTGGCATGGCGGCCAGCGCTTCCTGCACTGTGCGGCATCGGCCCAGCCCCAGCGATGAGCACAGGAGGGCCAGCACGTCGGCCGGAGTGTGGTCTCGCAGGTCTGCCATCGACACCGCACCGTCGCGCTTGGCGAGTCGTCGGCCCTCATCGTTGGTCACCAACCCCACATGCGCGTACCGCGCGGGCCGTCCGCCCAGGCGTTCGGTGAGCCAGGCCTGCCGCGGCGCGGACTCCAGCAGGTCCTCGCCTCGAGTGATGTGCGTGACGGCAGAGCTGATGTCGTCGACCACCGCGGCGAGGTTGTAGGCGAACTGCCCGTCGTTGCGGACCAGGACGAAGTCGTCGACCGGGCCGGTGACGGATCCCGCCGTGGCGTCCTCGACGGTGAAGCTCTCCGCGCGCGAATCCACCCGGATGGCAGGGGGACGGGCTCTCCGGCGCTCGGCACGCTCGCCGGCGGTGAGGTCCCGGCAGGTGCCGGGATACGGCCGATGGGCCCCATGCGGCGCCGAGGACGCCTCCGCGATCTCGCGGCGCGTGCAGTAGCACTCGTAGGTGGGCAGTGACGCCACAGCGTCCCGGTACAGGTCCAGGCGCTCCGACTGGCGGAGGATCTCGCCGTCCCAGGTGAGCCCGAGCAATCGGAGGTCCGCGAGCTGCCGGGCCTCCACACCGTCGGCGGCCCGCACCCGCTGCGCGTCGAGGTCCTCGATCCGCATCAGCCAGGAGCCTCCCGCGTGGCGGGCGAGCAGCCATCCCGCCAGCGCCGTGCGGAGGTTGCCGACGTGCAGGTCCGAGGTGGGGCTGGGCGCGTAGCGGTCGACGTGGGGCACGTCCCCCATGCTGCCAGCTGTAGGCGGGTCGACGCCTCTGGGACCGCGGTGCCGATAGCCTGGGTGGCGGAGGTGTCATGTCGGCGAGGAAATCCGAGCGGTTGCTGAACCTGCTCATCGCGCTGCTCAGCACCCGTCGCTACCTGACCAAGCGCGAGTTGCGTCACATGGTGGAGGGCTACCGCGGCGGGACGGTGGGGGGCTTCGAGCGCCAGTTCGAACGCGACAAGGAGGAACTGCGCGGATTGGGCGTGCCCATCGAGACGGGCTCGAACAATCCCGACTCCGACGAGGAGAGCGGCTACCGGATCATCCGCAGCGAGTTCGAGCTCCCCCCGCTGACCTTCACCCCGGAGGAGCTGGCCTCCCTGGGGGTGGCGGGGCAGGTCTGGCAGGACTCCGTCGCTGCGGAGCACACGGCGCAGGCGTTCGAGACACTCCAGGCCGGCGGAGCGGCCCCGGACCCGGCTCTGATCCCCACGGTGGCGCCGCGCGTGGCTGTCCGCGACCCCAACTTCGACGAGGTCTACGAGGCAGTCCTCACCCGCACCGAGGTGGGCTTCGGATACGGCGGGGCGCCGCGGCGGCTCCAGCCGTGGAAGCTGATCCAGCGGCGTGGCCAGTGGTACGTCTTCGGGTTGGACCCGGACCGGCAGGCGGACCGCTTCTTCAAGCTGGGCCGGATGACGGCCCCGGCCGGCCGGACCGGCAAGCCCGGCTCCTTCGTCGTGCCCGACGACGTCGACGAGAGGGCGGCCCGCCTGGAGCCGGCATTCGAGGCGGCCGCCGTGATCGCCCTCCGGGATGACGCTGCGCACTCCTGGCAGGTTATCGAGCCGGTCGAGTGGACCGTCGAGCTGCCGCCGGGTTTCAGCGCCCACCGGATCCGGCTGAGCAGCGAGAGCACCATCGTCGACGAGGTGGCAGCCTCCGGGACTGATGCGATCGTGCTGGCGCCCCCGGAACTGCGCGCACAGATCATCGAACGGCTTCGGAGGATGGCCTCGTGAGGGCCGAGGAGCAGGTCTCGCGGATGTTGCGGATGGTGCCCTACCTGTCCGCGCACCAGGGCGTGGCCGTGGCGGAGGTGGCGCGGGTGTTCGGCACCACACCCGTCCAGGTGGTCAAGGACCTGGAGGTGTTGCAGTTCTGCGGGTTGCCGGGGGGCTACTACGACGACCTGTTCGACGTCGACATCGAAGCCGCCCGGGAGGACGGTCACGTGTACTTCCGCAACGCCGACGTCCTTCGCCGACCCCTGCGCCTCAGGCCCGTCGAGGCGGCGGGCCTGCTGGCCGCGCTGCGACTCGTGGTGGAGGTGGCGGGGGATTCGGACGCCGCCCGGTCCGCCCTGGTCAAGCTTGAGGCCGCCGTCGGGCGGGAGGGGCATGGGGTCCAGGTGGCTGTGGCCGCCACCGACCCGGGCCGGCGCTCCGAGTTGGCCGCCGCCATCGCGGCGCGGCGCGCGGTGCGGCTGACCTACCGCACCCCGGGGCGCACCGGGCAGTCAGAGGCGGTCGTCGAACCGGCCCGGCTCCGCTTCGTCGCCGGCTTCACCTATCTCGACGCGTGGAGCAGGCCCCGCGACGCCTGGCGGTCCTTCCGGTTGGACCGCATCGAGGGCGTGGACGTGCTCGAGGACCAGACGGCCGATCGCGGCGAGCCCCCGTCGGCCTGGTTCGACGATGTGGCGAGGCGGCTGACGATCACGGTGACCCCGAGCGCCCGCTGGATCACTGAATACTTCCCGACCACGTCGGTGCAGGAATCTGCGGACGGGATCGAGGTCACCTTCCCCGTGGCATCGACCCGGTGGGCGGTGTCGCTGCTCCTGCGCCTCGGCGATCAGGTCAGACGCGTCTCGGACGACGCGATGAGCGCCGCGGCGAGGGCCAC
>DATITN010000101.1:0-3739 GCA_035467795.1 Arachnia sp.
GTTGGTCTCGTCGGTGTAGCCCCACTCGGTGGCGAGCATCGGCTCGTAGGAGCCGTCGGGGGCGCGGAGGATCAGGGAGTCGTAGGCGGCCTGGAAGGGCTGGAGGCGGTGGCCCACGTGTGCCTGCGCCGGATCCCAGGAGGCAGGCTCCTGCACGATGCCGAGGGTCAGGAGTTCGCCACGGGTCGAGGCAGCGGCGCCCGTGGTCCCGGTGGTCGAGGAGGGCTCTTCAGCGGCGGGCGACGAGCAGCCCGCCAGGGTAAGGGCGGCGACGGCGGCGAGCGCCGTCGCGGAAAGAATGCGTGACTTCACTGTCGGTTCCTTCGAAAAGGGGACCCGGTCGGCGCGAGCCTCTCCGGGACCAGATGTCGGACGTCCGCTCTGCTGTCAGGACTCGGGGGCGAGCCGTCAGTGCGGTGTGATAAGTACGCCATCCGACGCCCCCGTCAACAAGAAGTTGCCATTCGTTGCCCCGGACATTCCTGGGGGGTTGCCAAGCTCACGGGCCGGCCCCCCGGCGGGCACGACACGCCGTCGGGATGGGCCCTCGGGGACCTATGCGGGCACAGACGCCGAGTTCGACGGCGTTTCGTGCACGTCACCCAGCACCCCTAAGACCGCCACGACACGCCGTCGCGATGGGCCCTCAGGGACCTATGCGTGCACAGACGCCGGGTCCGACGGCGTTTCGTGCACGCCGCCCAGCCCCGTGGGTTGGTAAACGCAGGTGGGGTCCGAAGCAAGGGGGTCACCCAGCATGGCCTGGGCCCTCGCCCGCGACCCTCCGCAGATCCAGTTGAACTCGCACACCCCGCACTTGCCGGAGTACGACGACGGGTCGCGCAGCGCCTTCATCATGGGCGCCTCGGCGTAGATCTCGCGGAAGCTCTGCTCCTTCACCGACCCGCAGCGGTGCGGCAGGAACCCCGAGGGGTAGACGTCGCCGATGTGGTCCACGAACGCGAAACCGCGACCGCTGTTGACGCCGATCGGCGGCCGCGGGGGTCGGCGCTCGAGGACCTCGCCCAGGAGCAGGTCCGTCTCCCGCGTCAGCCACGCGTGCAGCTCCCCGCGCACCGGCAGCGGCTCGCCGGCCGCGCGGGCGTCGTCGCGCTGGATGGCGACGCGACGGTAGTTCGGCGCCTCGGTCACCTTCACCGCGATCCGGTCAGAGACGTCGTGCAGCCAGTGCAGCACGTCCTCCATCTCGTCCGGATCCAGCGGCTCGAGGTTGGATCCGCGGCCCATCGGCACCAGGAACAGCACGTACCACATGCCCGCGCCCATCTCCATGGTCCGCTTGAGCAGCTGAGGGAGCTCGCGGAGGTTGTTGCGGCAGATCGTCGTGTTCACCTGGAACCGGAAGCCGTGCTTCACGACCAGCTCGGCGGCCGCCATGGTGTCCCCGTAGGTGCCGTCGATGCCGCGGAACGAGTCGTGGGTCTCAGCGGTGGCGCCGTCGAGGGACAGCGAGAACGCCTTCACGCCGGCCTCGCGCACCGAGGCGAGGCGCTCGTCGGTGAGCAGCGGCGTGACCGACGGCGACAGCGCGATGGGTAGCCCGATGGAGGTGCCGTAGGCGATGAGCTCCTCCAGGTCGTCGCGCTCGAACGCGTCTCCGCCGGAGAGGATGACGATGGGCTTGGGGGTGCCGTAGGCGGCGAAGTCGTCGAGGAGTGCCTTGCCCTGCTGGGTGGTGAGCTGCCGGGGGTCCGCCCGGGTGAAGGCATCAGCGCGGCAGTGCAGGCAGGCCAACTGACAGGCTCGGGTGACCTCCCAGACCAGCACGTGGGGGCGCTCCCCGGCGTCGTGGTGGAGCGTGCGGACCACGCCCTTGCGGGCCTCGTGGGGGACTGTGCCTGGGTGCGGAGTCACCGTCCGAATACTACACAGCGTCGTTTCCGAGCCGACCCCGGCCCCCGCCGTCGAAAGTGCATAGTGGGAGCGCTATCAGATCGTTACAATTTCGCAACCATGTCAGGCCTCAGAATCGGTTGACAGCGCTGCGACTGCGCGACAGACTCAAGCGCAACGGAGAGACAACGCCGTCCGGGATCCGCCCCACAGGACATAGTGTGCGGAGTTCGGCCCAGCGCTCAGCGCTTCGTTCATACCCGCACAACCCCACGAGGCGGCGTCGGTCCGCTCGAAGTGAACGTTCACAGGAGGAACGAATGAAGATGAAGAAGTTCGTAACCGCGAGCGCAGGCCTGCTCATGGCCTTCGCCCTCACCGCGTGCGGTGGCGGCGGCGCCGGAACAGCCACCACGCCGGCCGCCTCGGGTGACGCCACGGCGTCCGCGAGCGCCCCCATGGAAGAGGGCGGCAGCGTCGGCGTGTCGATGCCCACCCAGACCTCCGAGCGTTGGATCGCCGACGGCGAGGCCGTCAAGTCCCAGCTGGAAGAGGCCGGCTTCGAAGTCGATCTCCAGTTCGCCAACGACGACATCCCCACCCAGGGCCAGCAGATCGACCAGATGATCACCCAGGGCGCCAAGGTCCTCATCATCGCCGCCATCGACGGCACCGCGCTGGCCCCCCAGCTCGAGAACGCCGCCGCCCAGGGCATCAAGATCATCTCCTACGACCGCCTCATCCGCGACAGCGCCAACGTCGACTTCTACGTCTCCTTCGACAACTTCAAGGTCGGCGTCGCCCAGGGCCAGGCCCTCATCGACGGCCTCAAGGCCCGCGGCGAAGGCCCGTTCAACATCGAACTGTTCGCCGGCTCGCTTGATGACAACAACGCCTTCTTCTTCTTCGACGGCGCCATGAGCGTCATCCAGCCCGAGATCGACAACGGCACCATGGTGGTGGTCTCCGGCCAGACCGACATCGAGCAGGCCGCCACGCTTCGCTGGCAGCAGGAGACCGCGCAGAAGCGCATGGAGGACCTCCTCACCGCCAACTACCAGGGCGACACCAAGGTTGACGGCGTGCTGTCGGCCTACGACGGTCTCTCCCGCGGCATCATCACCGCCCTGCAGAACAACGGCTACTCGGGCACCGTCGCCGACTCATTCCCGATCGTCACCGGGCAGGACGCCGAGATCGCGTCCGTCAAGCTGATCCAGGACGGCATCCAGTCCTCGACCATCTTCAAGGACACCCGGCTTCTGGCCGAGCAGGCCGTCAAGGCAGCCCAGGATCTCCTGGCCGGCAACGAGCCCGAGGCCAACAACACCGAGGATTACGACAACGGCGTGAAGGTCGTTCCGTCCTACCTCCTCGATGTGGTCACCGTGACCAGCGAGAACATCGGTGAGGCGCTCGTCGATACCGGCTACTGGACCCAGGAGCAGATTGACGCAGGCGTTGCCTGATCCAGGCACCCGCGGTGGCCCGGCCCTTCAGGGGCCGGGCCATCGTCGCCCGTTGACAGCGAAGAAAGGCGACGCATGAGCGACACACAGAACATCCTCGAGATGCGCAACATCACCAAGACTTTTCCTGGTGTCAAGGCCCTCTCGGAAGTCACGCTTGAGGTCGAGCGCGGCGAGATCCACACCATCTGCGGCGAGAACGGGGCCGGTAAGTCCACCCTCATGAAGGTGCTCTCCGGCGTGTACCCGCACGGCACCTACGAAGGCGACATCATCTTCGAGGGCAAGGAGTGCAAGTTCAACTCCATCAACGACTCGGAGCACGCGGGAATCGTCATCATCCACCAGGAGCTCGCCCTGGTCCCCCTCCTGTCGATCGCCGAGAACATCTTCCTCGGCAACGAGCAGGTCGAGCG
>DATITN010000102.1:0-3273 GCA_035467795.1 Arachnia sp.
TGCGGCTCCACGCGGTGAGGGTCCGGGCGTAGTGGTGGCGGAAGTTCTCCTCGTGCATGACCTCCAGGCCGGCGTCCTGCGCCACCTTGATGATGGTGCCGGAGCCGCTCATCTCGCCGTCGGGGAAGACGTAGCGATCCAGGAACGGACCCATATCGGCATGCCGGTTGTGCCCGACGGTGATGCAGTGGTTGAGCAGGCGACCCTCGGGGCGGAGGCGGTCCCGGAGGAAGGCGAAGTAGGCCGGATAGTTGCGCACGCCGATGTGTTCGGTCAGCCCGATCGAGCTCACGGCGTCGAAGCCGTCCTCGGCGACGTCGCGGTAGTCCCCGTGGCGGACCTCGGCGAGGCCACCGAGTCCGTCGCGGTCGATGGCCTGGGCGGCCCAGGAGGTCTGCTCCCGTGACAGGGTCACGCCCAGGGCCTTGACGCCGTAGTGCTTGGCCGCGTGACGGACCATGCCTCCCCAGCCACAGCCCACATCGAGCAGCCGCATCCCCGCCCGGAGGCCGAGCTTGCGGCAGATCAGGTCGTGCTTCTCGGCCTGGGCCTCTTCGAGGGTGGCGTCTTCAGTCAGGTACACCGCACAGGTGTAGGTCATCGACGGGCCGAGGATGTACTCGTAGAAGGTGTTGGAGACGTCGTAGTGGTGCGAGATCGCTGCGGCGTCGCGCAGCCTCGAGTGGCGCAGGCCTCTGACGGCGCGGCGCCACGGCGGCGGATGTTCGTTCGAGGGTGGGGGCGGCGGCTTGAGCGAGGCCAGCCCCAGCCCGCGCACCAGGGTGAGCGCCTCGGCGGCGCTGGGGATCCGGAAGGTGAGATGGTCCTGCATCACCTTGAGTAGCTCGTAGGGATTCCCGGGATGGACGCCACGCAGGACCAAGTCACCGGTCAGGTACGCCCTCACCATGCCCAGCTCGCCGGGCGCCGTGAGCAGGTAGGCCAGGCCGCGCTGGTTGCGCAGCTCGAGCTCGATCGGTGCGTCCGGTGACCCGGCTGAGCTGCCGTCATAGGCCGAGAAGCGCACAGGCATGCCGTCGCGCACCAGCGAAGCGATCGAGTCCGCGATCGGCTTCCTAGGGGTCTGAGTGGGGGTCATCGTCTCCGCACCGCCTTGTCGTAGAGGCTGGTCAGCCGGTTGTCGGGGTCATAGCGGGCCTTCACGGCCCTGAGGTTGGGGCCACCGTAGAGGCGGTCGAAGGTGTCCGGGTCGTAGAAGGCCTCGGAATACAGCGACTTGTGGCCGCCCAGAGCGTGCACCTGATGTTCGATCGCCCGGTTGCGCGGGCTGTGGTCAGCGTCAGGGCCCACGGGAACCGCACCCCAGAAGCCGGCGTTGACGTAGGTGGTGTCCCGCTCCAACGGATAGGTCGGCCAGGGGCGCCGGCTCTCGGCGGCGTCCGCGCCCGCCCCGTCTCCCGCCGCCCTCAGTCGCAGCGGGCAGAGCCACACCGGACGCATTCCGACGGCGTCGTCAAACCAGGCGAGGAACTCGGCGATCCGGTCCACGGGAACCTCGACGTCCTGGATCACGCGCTCCAGTCGCGGGCGGCGGGCCAGGGCCTCGAACCGGTCGGCCAGGCCGAACCGTCGGTCGAGCCCGACCAAACGGTGGTAGACGTCCGATCGGCGCCACCGGCGCGGCCAAAGCCGACGGATCAACGGACGCTGCAGGCCGAAGGCACCCGAGCACCAGAACCAGTCGGTGTCCCAGCGCCACAGGTAGTCGTACATGCTCAGCTGGTCCGTCGCCCGGGCGCGGATGGACAGGTAGTAGGTCTCCTGCCGCGTGTAGTCGCTGAGCGGCCCCGCCGGCCGGTCGGTCCAGGTGGCGAGCGTCAGGTAGTACTCCCCCGGTTCGAACGCGACCCCATCCATGGCCTCAACCCGGGTGCCGTCGTAGGCGCCGGTTGTGGCGATGTCCTCGACGGTGGCAGCCAAAGCCGCCGCGTCGGTGAAACGTACGTGGCGGAGGGCGACGTAGCCCGGCACCTGCTCCAGCTCGATGAGCAGCCGGGTGGCGTAGCCGAGCGAACCGTACGAGTTCGGGAACGCGTCGAAGAGATCCTCACCGGGACGCGTAGTGACGACCTCGCCGGAGCCGGTGAAGACGTCCATCTCGAGGACCGACTCGTGCGGCAGGCCGTTGCGGAAGCTGGTGGATTCGATGCCCAGACCACTGACCGCGCCCCCGAGGGTGATCGTGCGAAGCTGCGGCACGACGAGTGGGATGAGCCCATGCGCGAGGGTCGCGTCGACGAGATCCTCATAGGTGCACATGCCTTGAACCTCCGCCGTGCGCGCCACCGGGTCGACCTCCAGCAACCCCGTCAGACCGGAGACGTCGAGCCCCGGCGAGGCCGTGGCGACGCGGGGTCGGAAGAGGTTCGAGGTGGATTTGGCGAGGCGCACCGGGACCCCGGCGGGGATCGCCTCGTACGACGACCGCAGCCGCTGCATGGCCTGCTCGTGCTCTGCCCGGGCATGTGACGCTGTCACAGGCCCAACCTAGCCTCGATCCGTCCCCCGCTGGTCGCTCAGGCTGAAGTGGCCATCCTTCCCCGGGAGGCTCAGTCCTCAGTGCTCTCCGCTGCCTGCCGCGAGGCGCATGCCACTACCTCCGCGAGGTCCAAGCCGTAGGACGGCCCCCCGCGGGCGCGGTAGGCGTTCACTCGGGCAGAACCGCGCTCAAGGAGCCGGGCGCCACCGACGTTGTTTCCGCGGGCGGTGTGGGTCAGGCCGACACAGATCTGGGCGAGTCCCTGCCACAGATCACGCTCCTCTTCCGGGCCGGCCTTCCAGCGAGCCTCGAGAACCTCATGTGCAGCGAAAGGCCGACCTTCCGCAACCAGGCTCCTGGCCAACTCCACCGACTCCAACGGAGGCAACGGCTCCTCCGAAACCGGCTCAACACCCGTGGCCCCATATGGCAGGGGCCGGCCGAGCGCGTCACGCGGGCGGGCCTGGCGGGGGCGACCGGCGGCGTCGCGGTCGCGGATCATCTCAGGATCCCTCCGGAGCAGCCCGCTTCAATCCCACTTCTCATGCGGACCATGCTACGAGGAGGTCACAGCCTCCCGTGCCATGTCGATGTGCCCGACTCGGCCTCACGAACCCCTCAGTAAGCATGCCGGCTGCTGGGACGACGAGTGCTCGCGAGATGTGCAACCACCGCCGAGGCCTGAGCGGGTGTAGCCTGAAATGGCGAGTGGCGAGCAGTAAGCGCCGGGCGATGGTGCCCGAGCCCCCTGAGTCGAGTCCGGGGAGCCACGG
>DATITN010000103.1:0-13993 GCA_035467795.1 Arachnia sp.
CCGTCCTGGACGGAGTTCTCGATGTCGCCGTCGAGATCGGCGATGTCCAGGAGCTCTTCGAAGTAGTCGGCAACCAGGTCGCCCTCCGCCAACAGCGCGGCTTCGGTTTCATTGTTCGACACGGAAAGTGTCCTCTCCTCATGCCCGTTGGGGGCGGTGTGTGGTCTGGTGTCGGGGCCCTGCTCGGAGGGCTCGCTCACTTCTTCTTCCGAGCTGAGCGCGGCGCCTGCCTAGGCTGCTGGCGGACGACGACGGGCTTGCCGTCCTCGGAGGTGCGGACGGTCTGGCGGGTCACCTGCTGGCGGGCCACCTTCGTCGTCTGCTCCGCGACCTCAGTACCCTCCGCGACCTCAGCGCCCTCGCCACCCTCGGCGTCGGCGGCGGCCTGGGTAACCGGGCGCCCCACGGGACGTGAGCCCGCCGCGCCGTTGCCCGTCTTGCCGCGACGCTTCTCCGCGCGGGCGATCATGATGCCCTGCGGATCCTTGCCCTTGGCCAACATCCGCTCCTCCCACTCGATGAAGGCCGGGGTGTTGGGCGCGGGATTGTTGCGGATGAGGAGACCCTGCTGGCCCATGGTCCACAGGTTCGAGGTCAGCCAGTAGATGAGCACGCCGATGGGAATGACCACGGACGACGCGGCGTAGATGACGGGGAAGAGGTACAGCATCATCTTCTGCTGCTGGGCCATCGGGCCGGTGAGGGACTCCGGCGGGAGATTCTTGCGCATCAACTGAAGCTGCGTGACGAAGAACACCGCGACCATGGCCACCACCAGCACGATGCCCACTGCCTGGGTGGGGCCGAACGAGGTCATGGGGAAGATGCGGTCCGCCAGGCGGGCGCCGAAGATCTCGGCGTTCTGCAGCGACGACACCAGGTCCGGGTTGATCTTGAAGAAGTGGCCGCGGACGTTGCCGGAGGACACGCCCTCGAGCACACGGAACAGCGCGAGGAAGATGGGCATCTGGAGGAGCAGCGGCAGGCAGGAGGCGGTGGGGCTGACCCCCTCCTCCTTGTACATCTTCATGGTCTCCTGGCCGAGCCGCTCCCGGTCATGCCCATGCTTCTTCTGGAGCTCCGCCATCTTCGGCTGGAGCATCTGCATGCTGCGCGCGGAGTTGATCTGCTTGACGAACAGCGGGATGAGGAGGGTTCGGATCACCACCGTCAGGCTGACGATGGCCAGCGTCCAGTTCCAGCCCGATTCGGCGCCGAACAGCGGCGTGTACAGCCAGTGGAAGAACACCACCAGGCCGGACACCGCCCAGTACAGCGGCTGCATCATCGCCGACAGCACCCCGTAGAAGCTGTCCCAGATGTTCAGCGTCACCAGTAGATCGACCACTTAAGCCACCTCAGTCTTCGGTTGGGACTTGGTGTCCCGTGATTCGTTGGAATTCTCTTCTGCCCAGGCCGCCGCTTCCGGCGTCCCCGGCACATAGTCGACGCCGCCTGCCGCCCAGGGATGGCAGCGCACGAGCCGTCGGCCGGTGAGCCAGACGCCCTTGACGGCGCCGTGTGTTTCGAGCGCCGTCAGCCCGTAGCTGGAGCACGACGGGTGGTACTTGCACACGTCCCCGTAGGAGGGGGAGATGACCGCTCGCCAGGCCTTGACGAACCAGATCAGCGGGTACTTCAGCACTTCGCCGCCTTCCGGAACGCGCGGCGCCAGGCGTCCGCGAGGTCATCGCCCAGCCGCCCCGTCGCGACGGCGGCGTCGGGCAGCGCCCGCACCACAACATCAGCCACGATCGGGGCCTCCAAACCGACGACGAGGTGCCGCAGGCGCCGCTTGACGCGATTGCGGGTCACGGCATTGCCCACCTTCTTGGAGACGACAAAACCCACCCGGCTGACGTCGGGTGGATTCTGGGTGGTGGGGCGCAACACGTGCACCACGACTGTCGGGCTGGCTGCCCTGGAGCCGTGCCGGACGGTGACACCGAAGTCACTGGGCTTCGTGAGCCGACGAGGACCTGGCAGCACCGACGTCCGGACCTAGGCCGACAGCTCGGTCCGGCCCTTGCCACGACGGGCCGACAGAATCGCGCGGCCCGCGCGGGTGCGCATGCGGGCGCGGAAGCCATGGGTGCGGCTGCGACGGCGGTTGCTCGGTTGGAACGTGCGCTTAGTCATGGGAATACTCGCTCAGTGTCGTTGGTGTACAACTGCCCTGGTGGGCAGGGGGAAGTGACCGCCTCAATGGCGACTGGTCAACGATACGTGGCAACTGGCCCTGGGACCAAACCGCGTCGACGCAGCCGCACAACTAAGCAAATGACAGCTGTGTAGTCCAGCGTGGCACCGGCGTGTCGCAGAAATCGCCTTGCGCGTGGGGCCCGACGGGACTAACTTCGTTGTCCTGCCTTCCAGCTTATCCACAGGTGAGCACCGGTCGGCTGTACCGCTAGGGTGAGTTATCCCCCTTGTGGACAACCTTGTGGACGAATGAGAAGGCGGAACGAACCGCCGGGAAGTGGGTGAGGTGAGCGAATCACCGACGCCGGACCTGGCAGCCCTGTGGAACGAGGTCATCGCCTCCGCCGATGCGCCGACGAAGGCGTGGCTGCGCCGCACCAAGCCGCTGGACATGCACGGAAGCACCCTGATGCTGGCGGTCGGCGACGAAACCACGCGCGAACGCCTCGAAACCCGCCTCCGCCCTCAGATCGAGGAGCGCTTGAGCGCCATCTGTGGACAGAGCACCCATCTCGCGGTGATGATCAATCCACAGATGGTGCAGGAGGCCGACGCGTGGACCTCGACGGCGCCAGACGTCCACGAGGACGAGGAGCCCCGGCGTGCGGCGCCACGTTCGCGCCCCCAGGACGTCCGGCTCAACCCGCGCTACACCTTCGAGTCCTTCGTCGCCGGCTCGTCCAACCGCTTCGCGCACGCCGCGGCGGCCGCCGTCGCCGAAACTCCCGGCAAGTCGTACAACCCGCTCATGATCTACGGCCCCTCCGGGCTGGGCAAGACCCACCTCCTGCACGCCATCGGCCACTACGTGACCAACTACTACGAGCAGCTGCGCGTGAAGTACGTCTCCACCGAGGAGCTCACCAACGACTTCATCAACGCCATCTCCTCGAACCGCACGGCCGAGTTCCGCAGCTCCTACCGCGACGTCGACGTGCTGCTGGTGGACGACATCCAGTTCCTGGAGTCCAAGATCCAGACCCAGGAGGAGTTCTTCCACACCTTCAACACGCTCCACAACGCGCAGAAGCAGATCGTGATGACCTCCGATCGCCCGCCGAAGCTGCTGGAGGCGTTGGAGCCCAGGTTGCGGTCTCGGTTCGAGTGGGGCCTGATGACCGACATCCAGCCGCCCGACCTCGAGACCCGCATCGCCATCCTGCGGAAGAAGGTGGCGCAGCAGCGGCTGACCGCCGGCACCCAGGTGCTGGAGCTCATCGCCTCGCGCATCCCCACCAACATCCGCGAGCTGGAGGGGGCCCTGACCAGGGTCGCGGCGCTGGCCAGCCTCAACCAGCAGGAGATCACGGTCCCGCTCGCCGAGCAGGTGCTCAACGACCTGATGCCCGACGACGCGGCCCCCGTCGATGCGCAGACCATCATGGACGCGGCCGCCAAGTACTTCTCCATCTCGCTGGAGGACCTCACCGGCAGCAGCCGGGTGGCGACGATCGCGGGGGCACGCCAGATCGCGATGTACCTGTGCCGCGAGTTGACCGACATGTCGCTTCCGAAGATCGGGCACCGGTTCGGCGGCCGAGATCACTCCACGGTCCTGCATGCCGTGCGCAAGATCAACGAGAAGATCGGCAAGGACCGCGTTTTGTTCAACCAGGTGACCGAGCTCACCAACCAGATCAAGCAGTCCTGAACGCCGCGCCTGCCAGCCACACCCCGTCGTCACGGCCCGTCGGCGTGCCCTGGTTGTGTGGATCACCGCGGCGCGTGACAATGGAACCCCCGCGGGGTTACCCGCGCCGTTCGAGTGCTACCCCTCCTTATACCCATGGGGGTATACTCGGACCATGAATGAAGAGGTTGATCCCATGCAGCTGGACCCGGAGCAGATGGTGTCGGTGGTCAAGCGGCTCAAGCGCGCCCAAGGGCAGCTGGGCGGGATCATCAAGATGATCGAGGACGGCCGCAACTGCGATGAGATCGTCACGCAGCTCGCCGCCGTCTCCAAGGCCGTGGACCGGGCGGGGTTCTCCACCATCTCGATCGGCCTGCGCCAGTGCATGGAACAGCCGGATCCGGACCCGCTGGACCAGGCCAAGATGGAGAAGCTGTTCCTGAGTCTCGCCTGAGGTCGAGCGCCTGAGGACCAGCCCTGAGCACGACGAAGGGGGCCCTCACCACCGGCGGGTGGTGAGGGCCCCCTTCGCGTTTCCTCTGTGCACGACACGCCGCCCGAGACCGACACCGTGCCCCCATGGGGGGTCGGGCAGGCACTGAGTCGGCGTGTCGTGCACGGGGGAGCGGGGGTGGGGTCAGTGGAGCGTGATCCCCGAGCCCGCCTTCCACGTCGTGTACCCGCCGTCGAGGTTGAGCAGCGTCCGGCCCGAGTCCCTCAGTGCCGCCAACGCCGCGTGGCTGCGGATGCCGACCCCACAGTGCAGGACCAGCGGGGCGTCGCCTTCGGGGATCTCGTCCAGCCGGTCCCGCAGCTCGTCGACGGGGATGTTGATCGCACCAGGGATGGCGCCGGCCGCGAACTCACCGGGGGTCCGCACATCGACGACGACGGCGCCGGCGTTCTGCGCCTCCGCCACCTCGTGCCACTGGATGCTGTCCTCCCAGCCGCTGAGCCGGTTCTCGGCGATGAAGCCGAGCATGTTGATGGCGTCCTTGCCGGAGCCGAACTGCGGCGCATAGGCCAGCTCGAGTTCCGCCAGGTCGTCGGCCCGGAGACCGCCGGCCATCGCGGTGGCGATCACGTCCATCCGCTTGTCCACGCCGTCCTTTCCGACGCCCTGGGCTCCGAGGATCTGGCCGGTGTCGGGGTCCACGAGCAGCTTCAGCGCCATGGTCGTGGCGCCGGGGTAGTAGGTGGCGTGCGAAGCGGGGTGGGTGTGGATGGCGAGGTACGGGCGCCCCGCGTCGCGGAGCCGCTTCTCGTTCCACCCGGTGGCGGCCACCTGGAGGCCGAGGAGTCCGACGATGGCCGTGCCGCGCACGGGACGGGCGGCCCGCCCGCGACCCGCGATGTCGTCCCCGACCCGCCGTCCCTGCAGGTTGGCTGTGTTGGCCAGTGGCACCAGCACCGATTCGTCGCTGAGCGCGTCCACCTTCTCGACGGCGTCGCCGACGGCATAGATGGAGGGGTCGTTGGTGAGCTGGCGATCGTCGACCAGCAGGCCGCCGCGCGGGCCGATCCTCAGGCCCGCGGCCTTGGCCAGCTCGGTGTCCGGGCGCACCCCGATGGCCGCGACCACCACGTCGGCCGCCAGCACCGACCCGTCGGCCAGCGTCACGTCCTTCTCACCGATGGCGGTGACGCCGGAGCCCAGCCTGAGATCGATGCCGGCGGCGCGCATCACCGCATGCACCGGGACGACCATCTCGGGATCCAGCGGGGCCATCACCTGGGGGAGCGCCTCGACGACGGCGACCTGCATCCCGCGGTGCAGCAGGTTCTCGGCCACCTCGAGCCCGACGAAACCGCCGCCCACGACGACGGCCGTGCGGGCACCGTCGACGGCCGCGATCATCCGGTCCGTGTCCTCCACGTTGCGGAGGGGCAGGGCGCGGCCGATGCCGGGGATGGGAGGCATCAGGGGCTTGGCGCCGGGGGAGAGGACCAGCTTGTCGTAGGTGAGGGTCTCCTCGCGGCCTGAGGCAACGTCCCGCACCACGACCTCCTTGGCCTGACGGTTGATCTGCACCGCCTCGGTCCCCACACGCACGTCCAGCCGGAACCTGTTGTAGAGGGACTCCGGGGTCTGCAGCAGCAGCGCCGAGCGGTCCTCGATCACTCCGCCCACGTGATAGGGAAGACCGCAGTTGGCGAAGGACACGTAGCCGCTCCGCTCCACCACGATGATCTCCGCGGACTCATCGAGACGACGCAGACGCGCGGCCGCGCTCATCCCACCAGCAACTCCACCAATGACTACAACTCTCATGTTTGGAAATCATATACCCCTGGGGGTATGGTTAGCGAACCGGGGTGACCCGAGTCAGCAAACAAAAAGGAGATCAACATGTGCAGTCCCGTCAAGTGCCGTCAGTGCGGCAAGACCACCTGGGCCGGATGCGGCAACCACGTGGAGGCCGTCAAGCGTTCCGTTCCGTCCGGCCAGTGGTGCGGCGGTCACCAGAACACCCAGACCCCCTCGTCGGGCGCCGGCATCTTCGGCCGCCTCATGGGCCGCTGACCCTGCGGACAACCGTGTGAGAGCGGCCGGGTCCGGGCTGTGGATAACTCTCCGGGCCGGCCGCTCCCCACAAATCCTTCACGTGTAGTTTCGCGTTACCCACAACCGCTCAACAGCCGCAATGCCGCGCTGACAAGCCGCGAGACCAGTTATCCACCGCCTCCACAGGGGCTATGAGTACAACGAAGATGTAGTTACTCAAAGCCACTCAAAGTCACGGCTGTGGGGAACCCCGTTCGAGGCGCAAATTCGCTCCCGGCAGCCCTGGAGGCCGCTGCTACCTTTGTGGGCGTGAGCATCGCAGCGCGGGCCAGGGGCCTCACCAAGATCTACGGATCCGGATCTGCGGTGGTGACCGCCCTCGACGATGTGGACTTCGACATCGCAGACGGCGAGTTCACCGCCATCATGGGCCCCTCCGGCTCTGGGAAGTCCACCCTCATGCACCTCATGGCGGCGCTGGACACCCCCACGTCGGGAGAGGTGTACCTCGGCGAGACGGCCGTCTCCACGCTCGCGGACACCCCGCTGACCGAGCTTCGCCGCGACCGCATCGGCTTCATCTTCCAGGCCTTCAACCTGGTCCCCACGCTCACCGCCCGCGAAAACATCGTCCTTCCGCTGCGGATCGCGGGCAAGAAGGTCGACGAGGAGTGGTTCGAGCGCATCGTCGACGTGCTGGCGCTGGGGGACCGCCTCACCCATAAGCCGTCCGAGCTCTCCGGCGGTCAGCAGCAGCGCGTCGCGTGCGCCAGGGCCCTGATGAACCGCCCGCACATCGTCTTCGGAGATGAGCCCACCGGCAACCTGGACTCCACCTCGGCCGCCGAGGTGCTCGGATTCCTGCGCCGAAGCGTCGACGAGTTCGGTCAGACGGTGGTCATGGTCACCCACGATGCGCACGCCGCCAGCTACGCCGATCGGGCGGTCTTCCTCTCGGACGGTCGCATCGTGCACGAGATGCGCGGCGCCACCCAGGAGGACCTGCTGGGAGCGATGTCACACATCTACCCCCGCCACACCCCCACGCACCGGGCGCCCGAGACCGTGGAGGACGAGGCTGCCGGAGAGGGCCCAGAGGGCACGGCCGTCTACCGCGACGGCGGCGCGGCCCCCACGCAGAGCGGCCCCGTCGACGACGGTGGCGAGTCCACCCTCGAACGCTCCATGGCGCGCCGCGCATTCCTGGACCAGTAGATGCTGCACGCCACCTGGAAGTCGCTGTGGGCACGCAAGGTCCGGCTCCTGCTCAGCGCGCTGTCGATCGTGTTGGGTGTCGCGTTCGTGGCCGGCTCGCTGCTGTTCACCAACCTGCTGTCCTCCAGCTTCGATCAGCTCGTCAAGGGCGCGTTGGCGGACGTCAACGTCTCACCTGAGTCCAGCGGCATCCAGGGATTCGATCCCACGGCCGGCGCCCAGCAGATCCTGCTCACAGTCGACGAGGTGGAGGCCATCGGCGGTGTGGACGGCGTCCAGGCGGCCGCCGGCATCGTCTCCAGCAGCCAGGTCTTCCCGCTGGACCAGGACAACCGCCTGATCATGTTCCCCGGAGCTCCGGGCATCGCGATGAACTGGGTCGATATCCCCGCAGCCGGCGGCCAGGTGGGGGCACGCCTCGTCGAGGGCCGCGTGCCGGAGGCGTCGGACGAGGTGATGATGGATCCGGCCACCGCCACGCGCGGCGGCTTCGTCGTCGGCGACACCCTCAGCGTGTCCACGCCCGTCGACGGGATCCAGAGCTACACCATCGTGGGTCTCGGCACCTACGGCGCGGGAGCCACGGCCGGCGCCAGCTACCTGTTCTTCACCCTCGACGAGGCCCAGCTCCTGGTGCAGGGCGGCAAGGAGGGCTTCTACGCGGCCTGGGTGCAGACCACTCCGGAGGCGGATCCAGCCCTGGTGGCCGAGGCCGTTCAGGAGATCCTCCCCGAGGGATTCGTCGCAGAGACCGGAGACTCGCTGGCCGAGACCATCCAGGACCAGCTCGACGTCGGCCTCGGATTCATCAACACGTTCCTGCTGGTCTTCGCCGGGATCGCCCTCCTGGTGGCGACCCTGCTGATCCTCAACACGTTCTCGATCCTCGTTGCCCAGCGCTCCCGGGAGCTGGCCCTGCTCCGTGCCATCGGCGCCACCCGCGGGCAGGTGCGCCTTTCGGTGCTGACCGAGGCCGCGGTCATCGGCGTGATCGGCGCCACCGTCGGCCTACTGGTGGGCTACGCACTGGCCTGGGGGATCCTCGCCGCCATGCGCCTGTTCGGCATCGACCTGGGCACCGCCGTGCCCACCTTCACGTGGCAGGCCGTGGCTGCGTCCTACACCATCGGCATCGTCATCACGCTCGTGGCGGCCACGCTGCCCGCGCGCAAGGCGTCCCGGACCCGCCCCGTCGAGGCCATGGCGATGGCGCAGCAATCCGGGCCGGAGAGGCTCGGCGGGCTGCCGCTGATCGGGGTCGGAATGATCGAGATCGGCATCGCGGCCATCGCCTGCGCGCTCTGGCTGGACGTCCCGCAGCCCTTGGTATGGGCCGGCGTCGGCGCGGTGCTGCTCCTGGTGGGCATGGTGCTGGCCGCCGTCCTCGTGGGCAAGCCACTCATCTGGCTGTTCGGTCTCGCCTACCGTGCACTCTTCGGCGAGGTGGGCAAGCTGGCCCGGCTCAACGCCGTCCGGCAGCCCCGTCGCACCGCGGCCACCGCCGCCACCCTCATGATCGGCCTGGCGCTGGTGGCCACCGTGGCCATCCTGGCCGCCAGCACCACCACCTCCATCCGGGAGCGCCTCACCTCCGATCAGCGCGGTGACTTCACCATCAGCCCCGTGGCTTATCAGCCGTTCGACGCGACGGTCGCGGAGGAGGCCCGGGAGATCGACGGCGTCGAGGCGGTCTTCGAGTTCTACCGCGGCGCCACGATCCTCGACGGCGAGCCCGTGCAGATAACCGGCGCCACCGGCGAGGGCCTGGAGCGAGCCAGCAGCCTGGAGATCGTGGCGGGCTCGCTCAGCGACGAGGGCGGCACCGCCCCGGCCGTGATCTCCTCGGACTTCGCCGAAGATCAGGGGCTCAGCCTCGGCGAGCTTCTCGAGCTGCCCACCCCGACGGGGGGCACCGTCGAGCTCCTGGTCACCGGGCTGCACGACGGAGGCGGTGGCCCACCCCCGCTGGGCGACATCATCGTGGACCCGGACACGTTCGCCGCACTCGGAGACGGCTCCCTGGTGCAGCAGGTCGTGGTGTTCACCGAGCCGGGCGCTGATCTGACGGCGGTGCGCGAGGGCCTCGACGAGGCCACCTCCGAGCTGCCCACCGTCGTGGTCGCGGACGTGGCGGAGTTCGTGGAAGCCCGGGTCGGGCAGTTCCAGCAGATCTTCTCCATCCTCTACGCGCTGCTGGCGCTCGCCGTCGTGATCTCGGTGCTGGGCATCGTCAACACGCTCGGCCTGTCCGTGATGGAGCGGACCCGCGAGGTGGGGCTGCTGCGCGCGGTGGGGATGACCCGCCCGCAGCTGAGGCTCATGGTGACCCTCGAATCGGTGATGGTGGCCACTCTGGGCGCCACGCTCGGCGTGCTCCTGGGAGGAGTCTTCGGCTCCGTGCTGGTCAACCTTCTGCGCGACGACGGAATCGACATTCTGGTCATTCCCTGGGTCCAACTCGGGGTGTTCGTCGTGGTGGCGGCGCTGTTCGGGGTGCTGGCCGCGGTTGGACCGGCGCGTCGGGCGTCTCGGCTCAACGTGCTCGAATCCATCGCCACCGAGTAGGTCCGCGGCTGGCATGGGCGCTGAGCCGCCCGGCTATGATGCAGGCGATGGTCTGTCCCGAGCGCACCCACGAGGCTGCGCTCACGGACTGGTTCACGTAGCGAGATCGAAGGGGAACCCTGTGAAGATTCGAGTTGAGCGCGAGGCGCTGGCGGATGCCGTGGCCTGGGTGGCGCGCAGCCTCCCCACGCGCCCCACCGCACCGATCCTCGCGGGCATGCTGCTGGAGGCCGACGCCAACGGGCTGACGCTCAGCAGCTTCGACTCGACCACCTCGGCCAAGGTCACCCTGCCGGTCACCGTCAACGACGAGGGCACCGTCCTGGTCTCGGGCCGCCTGCTCGCGGAGATCGCGCGCTCGCTGCCCAACAAGCCGGTGGACCTCGTCGCGGACCACTCGAAAGTCGAACTGACCTGCGGCCAGGCCCGATTCACGCTCCAGACCCTGCCGGTGGAGGAGTACCCCACGCTCCCGGACATGCCCAGCCAGACCGGCACGGTGGACGCGGCCACGTTCGAGAAGGCCGTCGGTCAGGTCTTCGTCGCCGCCGGCCGCGACGAGCTGCTCAACGTGTTCACAGGTGTGAAGCTGGAGATCAACGGCGAGGAGCTGTCGCTGCTCGCCACGGACCGCTACCGGATGGCGCTCAAGGAGCTCACCTGGCGCCCGTCCTCCCCGTCTGTCGAGGGCGCGGTGCTCGTGCCGGGCAAGGTGTTGGCGGACACCGCCAAGTCCATGACCTCCGGCGAGACGGTCACCATCTCGCTGTCCACCACCGAGGCGGAGGGTGAAGGGCTGGCGGGCTTCGTGGGGCAGAGCTCCAGGAGCACCCGCGAGGCCACCACGCGGCTGCTCAGCCAGGCGTTCCCCAAGGTCCGCCACCTGATGAACGTTGACCCCACCGTCAGCGTCCGGGTCAACACGGCGGACCTGCTGGCGGCCGTGAAGCGCGTGTCGCTGGTGGCCGAGCGCAACACGCCGCTGCGGATGCGCATCAACGAGGATCACATCGCGCTCGAGGCCGCCACTGGTGACCAGGCACAGGCCTCCGAGGCCATCGAGGCCGAGGTGGAAGTGGTGGGCGATCAGCAGTCCATCACGGACGCCGGCTTCAACCCCCACTACCTGCTGGACGCGCTCACCGCGCTCGACGCGCCGTTCGCCCACTTCTCGTTCACGCTGCCGGGGAAGCCCTGCCTGATCATGGGCCTCCCCAACATCGACGGCGACCCTCTGACGGACTACAGGCACGTCATCATGCTGATGCGCCTGCCCGGCTGAACCCCCCATCCAGGCATCGAAGGAGCCACACATGCGCATCGGTCTGATCGGCCTTGGGAAAATGGGCGGCAACATGCGCGAGCGGCTCCGCCGCGGCGGCGTGGAGGTCGTCGGCCTGGACCACAATCCGGACATCTCCGACGCGAGGGACGAGGCGGACCTCGTCGCCCAGCTCGGAGAGGGGCCGCGCGTGGTGTGGCTGATGGTCCCTATCCACGCCGTGGATTCCCTCATCGAGACGTTGAAGCCCCTGTTGGCTGCAGGAGACGTGGTCATCGACGGCGGCAACTCCAAGTGGACCCACGACGCCAAGCACGCCGCATACCTGTCTGACAAGGGAATCCACTTCGTCGACGTCGGTACCTCGGGCGGTGTGTGGGGCTTGGAGAACGGGTACGCGCTGATGGCCGGCGGACCTCAGGTGGCAATCGAGATCGCTATGCCTGCCTTCCAGGCGCTCAAGCCGGAGGGCGAGTTCGGGTTCGTCCACGCGGGCGAGAGCGGCGCGGGACACTTCGCCAAGATGGTGCACAACGGCATCGAGTACGGCCTCATGCAGGCCTACGCCGAAGGCTGGGAGCTGCTCGAAGCCTCGGAGGTGGTGACCAACGTGCCGCAGGTGTTCGAGTCCTGGCGGGAGGGCACCGTCATCCGCTCCTGGCTGCTGGACCTCATGACCTACGCGCTGGGCGAGGACCCGCACCTCGAGGCCATCGAGGGCTACGCGGAGGACTCCGGCGAGGGCAGGTGGACCGTCAACGCCGCAGTCGATCTGGCGGTCCCGGTGCCGACGATCGCGGCCAGCCTGTTCGCACGGTTCGTGTCCCGGCAGGACGACTCGCCGGCCATGAAGATGGTCGCAGCGATGCGCAACCAGTTCGGCGGCCACGCCGTCGCGCCGTCGAAGGACTGATCGGATAGGTGTTCGTCACCGAACTGTCGTTGGTTGACTTCCGCAACTACACGGAGGCGTCGCTGACGTTGTCGTCGGGGGTCACGGTGTTCGTCGGCTCCAACGGTCAGGGCAAGACGAACCTGGTGGAGGCCATCGAGTACCTGTCGACCATGTCCTCGCACCGGGTGGCGGCCACGGCACCGCTGATCCGGGCGGGCGCGGAGACGGCGGTGGTGAGGGCCAAGGTGCAGGCCGGCCGCGAGGATCCGCGGGTGATCTCGCTGGAGCTGGAGATCGCATCCGGGCGCTCCAACGTGGCGCGCCTCAACCGGGCGCCGTTGGGACGCCCGCGTGAGCTGATCGGCGCGCTGCGCACCGTCGTGTTCTCGCCCCTGGACCTGGCGATCGTGCGCGATGACCCGTCGGACCGCCGCGCGTGGCTGGACTCCCTCGTCGTGACGCGCTGGCCGCGCATGGCCGGCGTGCGGCAGGACTTCGACAAGGTGCTCAAACAGCGCAACGCGCTGCTCAAGGCGATGGCCGGCCGGTCGTTCGTGCCCAGCGGCGGCGACGAGGACGTCACGCTGGAGGTGTGGAACGGCCAGTTCGCCACGCTGGGGGCCGAGCTGCTGCACGCCCGGCTGGACACGCTCGCGGACGTGGTCCCCCATGCGCAGCGCGCCTACGAGACCATCGCACCGCTGAACAATCAGATCTCGGCGTCATACAAGACTCTGCTGGACCTCGACGGGGTGGTGGCGGAGGCGGACGTCCGGGCGGCGCTGCGCGGCCGGCTGCTGGAGGCGATGGAGCGGATGCGTAGGGACGAGGTGTCGCGGGGGGTGACGCTGGTGGGCCCGCAGCGCGACGACGTCGAGCTGGCCATCGGGCCGCTGCCGGCGAAGGGCTACGCGTCGCACGGGGAGTCGTGGTCGTTGGCGTTGGCGCTGCGGTTGGGCGGTTTCACGTTGGTGCGCGACGACGGGGTTGAGCCGGTGCTTGTGTTGGACGACGTGTTCGCTGAGCTGGACGTGTCGCGGCGGGAGCGGCTGGCGGCGGCGATCGCGGACGCCGAGCAGGTGCTGATCACCGCGGCCGTCGGGGCGGATGTGCCGGACTTCCCGGCGGAGCGTCGCTTTCGGGTGGACTCCGGCACGCTCACCCTCCTCGCCCCCTGAGGAGGGACGGGGCTGGGGTTGGCGGCGTGTGGTGGGGGCCGGGCCGCCCATGATGCCTGCCTCGGTCTTGGGTGTTGTGGTCAGGTTCGGCCGCGTGTGGTGGGTGCCGGGCCGCCCATGATGCCGGCGGCGGCGCTTCGCGCTGCCGCGTCCGTCATCAACGCCCACCCAACCTGCCCCGGCCCCCACCGCCCCCCGCCCTGCTGTCCCGTCTCGTCGCCTGGCTTATGTCTCGACGCCTGCTCTAGATCGCAGGCGCTCCGCAGCCGCCTGTCCTCAGTTCAGCGGCCGGCGCTGTAGCGCGGGCGGCCAGACTTACCGCAGGCGCCAAAGGGGGCCCGCCGCCCTCAGACGAGCCGACGCGAGATGTCCGCGAGGGTGGGGGACGGCAGGGCGGTGCGCGCCGGGATGCCCAACCCGAGGATCACCAGACTTGCCTCCCGCCTGAACTGACTGTTGTCAGGGGCCGCCCTGACGTCACACGCACTGACCCGGCCACACCGCAGGGAATCGAGTG